>JANYCF010000328.1 GCA_025360455.1 Opitutaceae bacterium
AGCGGCCACCGTCGTTGAAAGCGCTGGTGTTGTTGTTGAGGATGCCCCCCAGATGGTCATTTCGGACCCAGTCCACAACGCGGTGTGGCGATAACGGACAGAGGGGGCGCCAGTGGTGGTAACGGCAGCCCAAGAATTACTGGCTGGCGAGTAGCGGCCACCGTCGTTGAAGCCGGTGTCGTAGCCGTTGGAAGGGCTGGCGTTGCCCCCCCAGACGATCATTTCGCTCCCAGTCCACACCGCGGTGTGATTGGCGCGCGCGGTGGGTGCGCCCGCCGTGGTGATAGCTGACCAGGAATCACTGACTGGATTGTAACGGCTTCCGGTGTTGAAATAGCCTTGAGCGAGATCTGTTCCGCCCCAGACGATCATTTCGCTCCCTGTCCACACCGCCGTGTGGCTGGAGCGCGCGGTGGGTGCCCCCGTCGTGCTTGTGGCTAACCAGTAATGACCGACCGGATTGTAACGTCCTCCCGTGCTGGACAACTGTTGATCTGAAAATGAGTAACCGCCCCAAACGATCATTTCGGTGCCGCTCCATATCACCGTGGTGCCGCTGCGTGGTGAAACGGGCGACTTACTCGCGTGCTGTTGCCACACGTTCCCGAGATCAGTCCTGCCCATCACGTAGCCCGCGCCAGAGAGATTGCTGTCGGCGGGATTGCCGGAGAGCACGATGCCGCCGCTGGGCACGCCGCTTTGTCCGCTGGCCGCGAGATTCGCCGCAGCCGCACCGCTGGCGAGCTGCGTGCTCGTGATGGTACCGGCTGCAATATTGGAGGCGGTGATGGCACCGGCCTCCACCGTTTTCGCTACCAACGCGTAGCCCACCGCGGCGATGCGCTGATCGGGCGTGAGGAGTTGCGAGCCGTTCACGCCGTCGTTGAACCACACGCGGAGGCGCACATCGGAATTGGCGAACACTGTGGTGGGAATCGCTGTCATGTTCGTGAGCGTGGTATCGCCGAGGAGCACCGCATAGAGGCCGTCAGCGACCGCGAGCGGTACGGCAGTGGTCGGCTGTGAGCCGGCAACGCTCGTGCCATCGTTGCTCCAATACGTGGTGGAGCCGGAGGCGTTGACGAGGGCGAATCGAAACTGACCGGTGCCGGTGAAAGCCGTCGCACCCACGGCGACGCGCCCCTGATAGTTGATCAGCTGCGGCACCTGCGCCGAGAGATGACCAGCCAGAACGAACAAAAAGGAAATCATCAGAGCCAGACGCAGAAAGGGACGGGTATTCATAAAGTAAGCGGGTAGCGAGTGGGAGAGTGCGAGGCGGTTAATCGCTATTTAACGGCAAGTCGAATTATTCGAAAAAACAAGTATCAGTCGGCTTCGGTACGAGCAAGACGAATACCACAAAGGCTGCTTTGGATTTTCGGGCGAGGAAGAGGGCTCGAACGGGCCCGCGTAAAGTTCCGCACGCGGCTTCGATAGGGGGTTGGCGTACACGGTAGAAAACACGTCCAAGCCGGTTACAGGGCGGCTATCCCTATGCCGCCGTTTTCGAACGTCGCCCCTGTGTTGGCGCCGCAGTTCATATCTCGAGCACGACGGATTAGGCGATCCCGCCCTACCATCGGAACGTTGCTACTGTACAAACAACACGAGCGTATCGTCCATTGCGTAGAAGGCGACGCCGTCTTCGAGTCCTTGCGCCTTGTACGTGTAGATGCCGGGAGTAGTCGGAGCAGTGAAGCTGATGCTCACGGTCTTGCTGGCACCGGGCGCGATGCCATTGATCGAAGGGAAGCCGAGGAACGTATTATCCACGTCGCGGAAGGAGAGGAAGTCAGTCGCGCCCCATGTTTTCGTGCCGCGATTGGTGAGGTTGTACGTGAAGCTGACGGTCGCACCGGGCGTGGTCGTGGCGGGGAACGTCGTTGCGTTGTACGTGATCGCATTGGCGAGCGGGAGTGCGTCCACGGTCACGACGACGATGTCCTGCGTGGAGAAAAACTCGACGCCGTTTTCCATGGCTTGCACATAATACGTGTAGAGACCGGGGGTGGTGGGTGCGGTGAAACTGAAGGCGGCGTTCGTCTTCGCGCCTACCGCAACGCCGTTCAGCGGAAGGAAGGAAAGGAAGGTGCCGTTGGCATCGCGCAGTGATGCATAATGGCCCGAGCCCCACGCCTGCGTGCCGGCGTTGCTGAGGGAGTAGCTCAGATTCAACGTGGCTCCGGGCACAACTTCGGCAGGGAGTCGCGTCGCGGTGTAGACGGCGGCGTTGGGTCGCGGGGCGAGCACCGTCAGCGTGAGGTTGGCCAGCGTGTTGAAATTGCCGACACCGGTTTGTGAGGCTTGTATGGTGTAGCTGTAGGTGCCGGACGTGGCCGGAGCGGTGAAACTGAGGTTCACCGTCTTGCTTGCGCCGGGCGCGAGGACTGTCAACGGCGTGGAGGAGAGCGTGGTGCCGTTGTTGTTTTTCAACGACAGGAGATGGTTTGACCCCCAGGACACTGTGCCGGTGTTCGTGACGTTGTACGTGAAGACAACGGCCGAGCCGGGTGCCGCGCTGACGGGGAACGTGGTCGTGTTGTACGTGATGGAATTCGTGAGTGGGGCGAGTACCGTGAGAGTGAACGTCGTCTGGGTGGAGAAAAACTGTACGCCGTTTTCGAGCGCTTGGACGTAGTAGGTGTAGGTGCCGGGCGTCGCGGGCGCGGGGAAGTTGAGCGTCGCGGTGGTGTTCTCTCCGGGAAGGATTCCGATCAGGGAGGCGAAGGCGACAAAGGTATTATTGCTGTCGCGGATCGAGAGGTAGTGGTTCGTGCCCCAGGTTCTCGTGCCGGTATTGGTGACGAAGTAGGCCAGGTTAACCTTGCCGCCGGCGGTGACGCCCGTGGTAGAAACGGTGGTCGCGTAGTTGATCGCATTGGGTTGACTCAAAATCACGACGAGGCGGGCGAAATTACTCGTGGTTGGGCCGGCGCTGTTCGTAGCGATCAATGCGTAATTGCCGGCACTCGCTACCTGAACGTTGGCGAGAGTGAGGCTCGGGCTGGTGGCGCTGGAAATATTGATTCCGTCCTTTTGCCATTGGTAGGTGAGGGCCGTGGTGCTGCTGGCGGCGGCGATGAGAGTAACCGTTGCGCCGGCGAAGGCAGGTTGACTCAGCGGTTGCGTGGTGAAAACCGGAAGGCCAACGCTGGCATTGACGGTCAGCGTCGCGCTGTTGCTGGTCACGGAGCCGCTGGTGTTCGTGGCGATGACGGCGTAACTACCGGCGCTCCCCGTTGTGGGGGTCGCAATGGTATACGATGCATTGGTGGCGCTGATGATGTCCACGCCGCCGGTCTGCCATTGGTAGGTCGGGGTCGGATTACCGGTGGCACCGGCGTTGAAGGTGACCGGGTTGCCGGCGGTCACAGTCTGGCTGGTGGGTTGCGTGGTGAAAATTGGCGCAGAGTTGGTGCCGTTGCGTTCAAATGCGCCGAGATCAGCGGCTGCGCCCATGGAGATTCGGGCGAGGTGGTTTTGCGGACTGAGGTATTGCTCTGACACAAGGAAACCGGCGGAAATGACGGCTGCATTGAGGGCGGCGCTCGCATCGAGGCTGTTGGCGGTCGACGTGAGATGATAATCGCCTCCGGTCAGATTCACGAAGCCAGGATTATTTTGTCCCGTGGCATCGCCGACAATATTCAGGCCGGTGCCATTGATCGCGCCGGCGGTCAGTGGACCGGGGAGATTCACCAGATTTGTGGCGCCATTGATAATACCGCCGGTCCACGGGTGGCCGCCCCAGTCATAGCGAGAGCCGGGGCTAAACCAATTTGTGCCGAGATTCAGTGTGGTGGCTCCGCCACCATTCATGAGATGAAAGGCATAATAATAACTTTGGAGCGACGAGTCCGTATAAAAAATATTATTCCGGCAGTCGACCTTTTCGAGAATGTTCGGGCTGCCGGAATAAACCGGATCAGTCAGAAAGAAAGCGGCGTAGGATTGATGGCCGACTACGGTATTGTTATAGAAATATAATGTACCGCGATGCTCGGTCGCATAGGCGGAAGCACCATTGTAAGCCCCAAAGCCGACTGCCATATTTCCGGAGGTAACCGTGGTGGCAAGAAACGTAATTACATTTCCGTAGACAAAGGCGTCGCGGTAGTCGGGTTGTTGATCAATGTAGCCGGCTCCGCCTTGGGGATCGATAATCCAGAAAATTGTTGATGCGTCTTTACTCGTGACTTCGTTATAGCGGATGATCGTACCGGAAGACCGGTCTTTGATGATGCAGCCAAAACAGCCGGCCCGCAGCGGCCCGAAGCGATTGTACTGATAGACGGCCCCGAGTGCTTCCACGTAGATATTGTGTTCGTGAAAACCGTTACTGTAATAGGTCTGACCATTGCTGGCCAGTTCGTTGTTGATCACGGGTTGGCCGTTGTCGTGGATATAATTTTTCTCGATCAGAAGATCAACGCTGCTCTGAGCCGCGCCATTCTTGGAATTGGCGAAGATGCCGTTGCCGTTAAAACTGATTTCGCAGCCCCGGATGATCAGATGACGCGCAAACTCGATGTAGATGCCACAGGCAAAGGGATCAAAGGTGCGCGTGCCACCCCGCTGATCGGTAAAGTGCCGTACGCCCGTCTTGTCGTAAAGGGCGTTGCGGATATTGAGTGTCTCGATGGTGATGTACTCTGGAAAGGTCTGGCCGTAAACATAACCGGTCTTGCGCGGCGTGACGAGGATCACGCCCCATTCTTCAAACAAAGAAACCCCGCCACCCGTGCTGCGAAAATCCACTCCGGGGTCCATCACGGCGCCATCGCCATCGATGATGGGTAGCGCACCGGTGACCGGATCAGGAATGCCCCGGATTAAAATCGGCTGACTGACCGTGCCGGCAGCTGAGACTTGAATAATCTCATGATAACCGCCGGGCTTGCTGTGAATGTTGACGATGTCGCCGGGCTGGAGTCCGCCCCAAGAGACGTCAGACAGTTTCGTGCGCGCTAAGCCGGGCCCGATATCGTAGGTGGTGGCTGCGGCAGCGACAGAGAGCAGCAACGAGCTGCAGAGGAGAAAAAGGGTGGGTGCGCGTGACATAGAGTGTGGAGTGAGGAGGAGTTGATTGGGTAGTGACGAGTGAAGCGCCGCCGTCGTCGGAGCCGAACTCATCTTCCTCTTCATTCGTTAATCCGCCATGCAAAGTGACATGTCCTGGAGTAAAAACTCCTCCATAATCCCGGCCAGTAAACCGCTGGTGAATATCGCCGCGTCACGGTCCGGAGTTGGAAAACAACCTGCGCCACACGACGACTCTCCGTAATCGGAGACAGGATTTGTCGGAGTGGTATTACTCGGACGCTTGCAGCAGGTCTTTCGCGTGGTGTAACAGCGCCATGTGCTCCTCGTCCACTTTCGGGTGAGCTTGGAGTGACGCAAGAGCTGCCTGCGCGTGGTCGCGGGCCTCGTCGCGTCGGCCGGTGGCGAGCAAGTGCGTCGCCAAGACCAGGCGGAAATTGAGTGTGTAAGGATGGTCGTGCCCATATTGGACGACGAAGGCCTGCCAAGTGTCGGCCAGCATTTGCAAGGCAGCCGGGTCCTGCCGCTGCTTCAGGATGATTTCCGCGAGGATGCCGCGTGCTTCGGCCAAAGGTGCGCCACCGGATATATCCGCCTTTGCAGTCAGGCGTACATTCGCCTCGGCGGCGGCTTCGGCGGCGGGGAAATTTCTTTCCGCTTGCTCCACCCAGGCGAGTACGCGCCATGTTTTGGCGGCCAGCTCGGGATGGGTGGATTCATAGTGCTCCCGCGCGATTATGTTTCTCGCGGCAGTGATTTGCTGGCGAGCAACGGCAAACTGCCGGTTCCGATAGGAGACAAACGCCGACAAATTCAGGTTGCTCGTCAATGTGAGCGGATCGATGAGATTGCCGGACACCATGGTCACTTCCGGCAGGGCAAGAATGCGCGCTGCCTCCGGGTAGTCATCCTGACGAACCGCAATAATCGCCAAGCATTGCCACGCTTCTCCCAGGTGTCGGCCCGTGGTTTTTTCCAGAGCCACCGCCTTAATCAATTCAGCTTTCGCTTGCGCCCACTGGCCTTGTCCCATCCACGCCTCGCCGAGGGCGAAACGGACATCCTGCTCCACTGGCGGATGATCGTGTACGATGCGGGGCAGACTGTCGGAAAATCGTTGCAAGGATTCGACCATGGTCAGCGCCGGTTTGCCCTCGGAAACTTCCGGATTGGCCGTGGCGACCAACACATTCAATGCCCCGATGACACCTTCGGCCCGGGCCCGTTCGGTTTCGGCGGCGATGAGGCCCTGACGGGCGACGGCGGTGGCTTGCAGGGCGAATATCAATCCGATCACCAAACCGAGCAACGCAACGGTACCAGCACCGAAAGCCAGACGATGACGACGGATATATTTCCCCGCGTGATACCAAAGAGAGTGGGGCCGCGCCCGTACGGGCTGATTGTTGAGCCATGCGAGCAGATCGTCGGCGAATTCCTGCACCGATCCGTAGCGCAATGCGGGATCCGCTTCGATGGCCTTGAGCAGCACCGCGTCCAGTTCGGCATTTAGTCCGGGTACGGGTGGGGGCGTTTCCCGTAGATGGCGGGCCCAGACTTGCGGCCCCATTTTCCAGAATGTTTGCGTCTGGCGCAGCAACCGTCCTGTGAGTAATTCTCCGAGTAATATTCCCAAAGAATACACATCGCCCCGGGTATCGGAGATGCCCTCGAAACGCTCGGGTGCCATGTACACCGGCGTACCAATCATCTGTCCGGCCACCGTGATTTCGGCCGTGGCGGGCAGCAATGGCTCGAGTATTTTTGCGATGCCGAAATCAATCACCCACGCGTGTCCGGTCGCATCGACGAGTAAATTGGAAGGTTTGAGATCACGGTGGATGATGCCATTGCGATGTGCATGGGTGATTGCCTGGCAAATGGTCAGAAACAATCGGATCATCGCATCCTTCGAGAGATTTTTCTCCCTGACATATCGCGTCACCGGCACGCCTTCGACCAATTCCATGGCGAACCACGGCTGACCAAGAGCATCTGCGCCTGCATCAAAAAAACGGGCGATGTGCGGATGACTGAGGCTGGCGAGCGTTTGGCGTTCCGCTTCGAACCGCGCCACCACGGCCGGCGCACTGGCCGAACTGCTCAAGCGTTTGAGCGCCACCACGCGTTGCACGGGCGTTTCCTGCCGGGCGCGCTGCACCACGCTGAAACCTCCGCGACCCAGTTCCCCCATCACGATAAACGGCCCCACGCGTTCACCCCGGTCCAAGTGTTCGTCGACGCAGCGGAGAAACCCGGCGGCGGCTTCACTGGCGCTCAGTAACCCGACGACTTCCGCGTGCAGTTCCGGGGTTTCATTGGCCAGACGAAGCAGAAAAACAGTGCGGTCAGAATCCTTCAATTCTGCCGCTTCATCAAATGCCGTGCGCAGGGATCGGCTCATGCCCGAGGGACTTCTCCGGCCGGCGTTTCCGGCCGCAGTCGCTTGAACAACCAGGCCTGCGCAAATTTCCAATCGCGAATGACCGTGCGCGGCGATTTGTCGTGAAGCGCGGCGATTTCGTCCACGGAGAGACCGGTGAAAAAACGCAATTTCACGATTTCGGCCGCTTCCGGATCGATCTGATCCAATTCGGCCAAGGCTTCGTCAAGGGCGAGAACCACGTCGCTGCGTTCTTCGCGGGCGAGATCGAGCACATCACCGAAGGGGACAGCGGTCCAGCCTCCGCCGCGTTTGGATGCGCCGCGGCGACGCGCACGATCAACCAGAATCTGCCGCATCGAATCCGCCGCTGCGCCAAAGAAGTGCCGACGGTTGGCCCACTGCGGTTGCGGCACGGGCTGGCCGTCGAGTTTGAGCCAAACTTCATGGACCAGTTCAGTGGCTTGTAACGTGGGTCCCGCCCCGCCGGAAAAAATAAGCGACTGGGCCAAGCGGCGTAGTTCACCATGGACCCGCTGCCAAAAAGTGCTCCACGCTTCAGTGGAGCCGTGATTGGCGGCTTGCAAGAGCAGGGTAAGATCGCCGGGTGGGTCGACGGACATAACTCAAGCGTCATGAGATTTGTCCCAAACTGAATACAAATCGATGCCAGCGAGGCTTGGTCAGTCCAAACTATCCGTTTTTTCAGTGAAAGGGGCTGGCTCCATGGCTTTTACGGGGTAGGCGTGCGCTTTTAAGACGATATCAGACCGAGGGAGGTGGCTTATGAAGGAAAAGCGCTTGACTCACCCCTTGTATTTTGGGTCTTTCACCCTTCCCAATTTACTAACCGCCATGGCCAATACCAAGTCCGCACTCAAAGCCGCTCGCAAATCCAACCGGAATGCTGCGCGTAACCAGACCACTAAGACCCGCCTCAAGACTCTCGCCAAGAGCGTCCAGAAGGCCTCCGCCGCTGGCGATGCTGAGAAGACTCGCGCTGCCGCGATCGCTCTTAGTTCTGCCATGGATCGCGCAGTCAAAAGCTACGTTGTTCATAAGAATGTGGCCTCCCGAACCAAGTCCCGCTTGGCCAAGCACATTTTCATCGCAAAGAAGTAAATCTGGCTGATCTTCGATTTTCTTAAGCCCCGTGCGCCTTCATCGGCTGCGGGGCTTTTGCTTGGATGATTGCTCCGGGCTTGCGCTTAATGGCGGAGACGGAGGAAGTTGTTGCTGTGGCTTCCCCTGCCAACGTTCGCCGACATTTTCTCTCTTGGGACCGGCCGCTGCTTCCGCAGGCGGTTCAGTTCCTCGCGGGTGACTGGTCGGGCGGAAAACCGCTTGATCTGTCGTCGTTGGTGGTCGTTGTTCCGACCAAACAGGCGGGGCGACGTTTGCGCGAGGCATTGGCTTCGTTCGCGGCCACAAAGAACCAGGCGGTATTTCCTCCCCGGGTGTTGACGCCGGATCGTCTTTTATTGGAGGAGAAAAGTGGGCCGATCGCGTCGGCCTTGGAGTCATTGCTCGGGTGGGCGGAGGTATTGGGCGAACTCGATTTAGAAAACTTTCGAGAAGTATTTCCGGTAGATCCTCCTTCACGAAATTTCGCGTGGGCGTTGCGTCAGGCGCAGGAATTCGCAAGTTTACAGACGAAATTGGCCGAGGGTGGCCTGCGGATGGCGGACGTGGCGACGCGTGGGGGCGATTTTCCGGAAACAGCGCGTTGGCGGCAATTGGGCGCACTGGAAAGATTACACGCGGGGCGGTTGAGTGCCGTGCGTTTGGTGGATGCGCAGGCGGCTAAAATTTTGGCGGCGAACAATCCGGTGCTGCCCGAGGGCACGGAGAAATTTATTTTGCTGGCGACACCCGATCCCTTGCCGTTGGCGGTGCAAGCGTTGGCCGGACTCGCGGCTCTGCGTCCGGTGGCGGTGGTTATTTTCGCGCCGGAGACTGAGGCGGAAAATTTTGATGACTGGGGCCGGCCACTCACGACGGCGTGGGAACAGCGCGTGCTGGCGCTGCCGGATTTCGAAACACAGGTGCATTTGTGCGCTGATCCGGCGGGACAGGCGGAGCGTATCGCGCGGCTCGCTTGCGCTTATGCGGCACCGGAAGGGCTGCTCGCGGTCGGCGTGGCGGATGCAGAGGTGTTGCCGCCATTGGAGGGCGCGTTGCGTCGGAGTGGACTGGCAGTGTTTAATCCTGAGGGACGGGCGTATCGGCACGACGGGCTCTTTCATTTGTTGACGGCCTTGGCCGCCGTGGCGCGTGATCCGACGTTCGAGGCGGTGGAGACGCTGGCGCGGTGTCCGGAGTTCATGGCGTATCTGCGCGGGCGGTTGGGTGAGTCGTTTTCTCTGGCACGCTGGCTGGCGGGGATGGATGATTTGCGCGCGCGGCATTTGCCCGCGACGTTGGCTGCGGCACGCGAACATGCGGGTGAGTTGACGCGCTTTCCGGAATTGGGTCAGGCACTCGCAGGGGTGGAGGAGGTTCGCTCGTGGCTGGCGCAGGGATCGTTTGCCGAGAGCGTGGCGGGTGTGCTGGCGGCGCTATTCTCCGAGCGGAAAATTGATCCGGTACGCGAACACGATGCCCAGCTTGAGGAAGAGGCCCTCGCCTGGATGGATACAGTGCGGGCGTGCGCGGAGGCGGGAGAAAGTTTCTCCGGGCTGACCAAAGGCGATTGGTGGGAACTGGCGCTGCGCTTGTTTGGCGAAGGCTTGAGGACAGAGGAGAAGCCGCCGGGAGCGGTGGAGTTGCAGGGCTGGCTGGAATTGCCGTGGGAAGATGCGCCACATCTTGTCATTGCGGGGATCAATGATGGGTGCGTGCCCGAGAGCGTGGCAGGTGATCCGTATGTGCCGGAGTCGCTCCGCGAGCAATTGGGCCTGAAAACCAATGCGGCGCGATTGGCGCGGGATAATTATTTATTGCAGGCGCTGGCATTTTCCCGCGCGGTGGGTGGCCGGCTCGATTTGTTGTTTGGCAAAGTGTCCGCGACGGGGGAGCCGTTGCGTCCGTCGCGTTTGCTGCTACGTTGCGCGGATCATGAATTGCCGGAGCGGGTGAAGTTTTTGTTTCGTGAACCCACGCTCGAAGGAAATGTTTTGGCGTGGCGGCGGGCGTGGCAGTTGACACCGCGACGGGCGCCAGCGCCGACGCGTGTATCGGTGACGGCGTTGCGTGGCTGGCTGAAATGTCCACTCCGCTTTTATTTTCGCCATGTGCTCAAGATGGAAGCGGTCGATCCGGTGAAGAGCGAAATGGATGCGATGGACTTTGGCACGTTTTGTCATAGTGCCCTGGAGGCGATGGGACGCGATCCGGCGCTGCGCGTTTGCACGAACGCAGCGGTGTTGCGGGAGTTTTTGCGGACAGAGTTTGATCGGCAAGTGCGCGCGCGTTTTGGCGCGGAGCTGACGCTGCCGTTGCTCGTGCAGGTGGAGTCGGCGTGTCAGCGACTGGCGAAGGCGGCTGAGGTGCAGGCGCAGGAGTGCGCCGAGGGCTGGTTGATCGTGGAGGTGGAGAGGAAGTTTGAGGTCAAGGTGGGCGAGCTCACGGTGGCGGGGAAAATTGATCGCCTCGAACGCCATACTGGGACGGGAGCCATGCGCGTGCTGGACTACAAAACTTCGGATTCGGCGGTTTCGCCGGCGGAAGTGCATTTGCGGAATTTGCGCACGGGAGAAATTATGCCGGAGTGGTCGCAGTTTTCCGGGTCGGGCAAGCCGAGGGCTTGGGCGGATCTGCAATTGCCGCTCTACCTGCACGCGCTGGCATCGGAGTTCGGCCCGGTTATTTCATGCGGTTACTTTAATCTGCCGAAGGCGACGAGTGAAACCGGGCTCGCAGTGTGGGAAGGCTACACGATTGAATTGCAGGAGTCGGCATGGCGGTGCGCGACAGGCGTGTGCGCGGCGATTCAGGCAGGAGAATTCTGGCCGCCACGTGAGTTGACGGGCCGGCAGCAAGAGATGGATGATTTTGTCGTGTTGTTTCACCACGGCGCGGCCGCGAGCGTAGCGTGGGAGGAAATCTCGTCATGAGCGAATCGCGACATATCATGATTCTGGCGTCGGCAGGCTCAGGAAAAACTTATGCGCTCACGGGTCGATTTATTCAGCTGCTGGCGCAGGGCGCGCACCCGGAGCGGATCGTGGCGCTGACCTTCACGCGCAAGGCAGCGGGAGAATTTTTCGATGAGATTCTGATGAAGCTCGCGGAGGCGGCGGGCAGTGAGGCGCGCGCAAAATTGCTTGCGAAGGAAATAGGGCGGTCGGAATTAGGGCGGACGGAATTTCTGCGGATGCTGCGTGAGGTGACGGAGGCGATGCCGCGATTGCGACTGGGTACGTTGGATAGTTTTTTTGCACGGATCGCGCGAGCCTTTGCGTTGGAGCTGGGGTTGACGGGAGATTTCGAGATTTTGCAGGAATACGCGGCGCGCTTGGAACGGCGGCGGGTATTGCAGCGGATGTTTGCCCGCGCGGGGGAGTTGGGCGAAGCGCAGAAGGAATTCATCGAAGCCTTCAAGCGGGCGACGTTTGGGAGAGAAGCGAAACGCTTGGGCGCGCAGCTGGATGAATTCATTGATAAGTATCAGGAGTTTTTTTTGGCGGTGCCGGAGGGTGAACGTTGGGGAAATCCGGAACTGATCTGGCCGCAGGGTAATCTGTGGCTCGAGGGTAAAGTGGATGTGCCGCTGGCCGTGCAGACGTTGCGGACGTGGCTCGGAGAAACCGTCCTGGGCGATAAACAGCGTGCGCGCTGGGAGGCGTTTTTGGCGGCGCTGAGGGAGTGGTCGCCCGGGGTGACGTTGCCGGGTGCGCTGGAATATGTCGTGAAAAAAGTCTTGGTGGCTTGGGACGATATTCAGGCGGGTCGTGCGGTGCTGGAGTTTGACCGGAAGAAACAGGAACTGAGTGCGTCGGCGTGCGTGGCATTGCGAGACTGTGCGCGGCAGGTGATCGGTGGAGAGCTGGCGCGGCGGCTGGAGACCACACGCGGCATCCATGCGGTGTTGCGCGGCTACGAAAACTTTTATCACGAGGCGGTGCGGCGCGCTGGAAAATTGACGTTTGGCGATGTGCAGCGATTACTGGCCCCAGGTGCGGGTGCGCCGTTGTTGACGGGAGAGAACGATTCCATGGACCGGCTCTTCATTGATTACCGGTTGGATGCGGAGATTGATCATTGGCTGCTCGATGAGTTTCAAGACACGAGTTTCGGGCAGTGGAGCGTGTTGAAAAATCTGATCGATGAGGCGGTGCAGGATGAAGCGGGGGTG
The DNA here is from genome assembly GCA_025360455.1 of Opitutaceae bacterium. Classification (GTDB taxonomy): domain Bacteria; phylum Verrucomicrobiota; class Verrucomicrobiia; order Opitutales; family Opitutaceae; genus Didemnitutus. The sequence continues at coordinate 12,723 of JANYCF010000328.1, forward strand.
CGGAGTTTTTTCTGCGTGGGTGATGTGAAGCAGGCGATCTTTGGCTGGCGAGGAGGTGATCCGCGGCTGTTCCGGGAAATTTTCAATTACTATAACGAAGCGGCGCCAAAAAATATTGCGGAGAAGCATTTGGTGGAATCGTGGCGCTCGGGCCCGGCGTTGATTGAGATGGTGAATGCAGTATTCGGGGCTGCGGCGGTATTCGATGAGCTCTTCCCGGGAGAAATTTCTGCGAACTGGAATCGAGAATGGCGTCGCCATACCACAGCGGTGCCGGAGCGCACGGGGCAGGCGGCGTGGCTGTACGCGGAGGATACGGCGGCGCGCTGGGCGTTGGCGCTGGAGTTGTTACGCGAGATCCGTCCGCTGGAGCGTGGGCTCAGTTGTGCTATACTCGTGCAGTCGAATGAGACGGCGGCGGAGTTGTCTGATTTTCTGCGGCGTGAGGGCGGGCTGCCGGCGGTGGCGGAAGCTGATTTGCGGGTCTGCACGGACAATCCGTTGGGATCCTCATTGCTGGCGCTGGTGCGGGCCGCCGCGCATCCTGGAGATACGCTGGCAAAGGAACATTTATTGATGACGCCGTTTGGAGTGGTGTTGAAAGACGAAGGGCTGACGACTGCTGAAATGCTGACGGGGCGAGTACTGGGGCAAATCCACGCCGAGGGATTTGAGCGTACGATGGAACGTTGGGCCGCTAAACTGGAATCGCGATTGGCCGCAGATGACGAATTTAGCCGGATGAGAGCGCGGCAATTTGTCGCGGCGTCGCGGCAGTTTGATGAGACGGGGAGTCGCGAGGTGGCGGAGTTCGTGGCTTTCATGGAGCGGCACACGGTGCGCGAAAGTGAAGGCGCGGCGGTTGTGCGCGTGATGACGATTCACAAGTCGAAGGGGCTCGGCTTTGATGTGGTGTTGCTGCCGGATTTGGAGGGGAAAAAACTAAATCAGGCACGGGAGGGATTCGCAGTGCAGCAAAGTCAAGAGCGCACGGTTGAGTGGGTGTTGGATTTGCCGCCGAAGATTTTCTGTGAGGCTGATGCCGTGCTGTCGGGACACCTACGCGAGGCGGAGGCTGAAGCGGGTTATGAGGCGCTGTCGCTGCTCTATGTGGCGATGACGCGGGCTAAGCGCGCGATGTATGTGATCACGTCGCCAGCGGGGGATTCGGAGTCGCGAAATTATCGCTGCATTTTGACCGAGACGTTGGGCAATACGGTGACGGAGGTGAAGGTGGGGTCGTTGAAATTATCGGGCGGATGGGGCGCAGGTGATGCGGATTGGTATTTGAAGTTAGCAGAAATTAAATCACCGGTGCGGGCGGTAGCTGGGATCTTACGTCTGCGGGAAGTTGATTTGCGACCAGCTCGGCTGATCGCGCGGCGACCATCAAGCGAGAATAAGGGGATGAAGAGTGCGTCTTTATTATTTTCTCTCGAGGCAACGGGTGGAGCCGAGTTTGGATCAGCAGTGCATGAATTATTTTCCGAAGTAGAATGGAATGGCGCTGACTTGGCCGGGGAATGGCAGAAGCGAGGATTGTCTTCGGGGGTATTGCAAGAGGTGACGGATTGTTTGCGCGCGCGAGAGTTGGCTGGGGTATGGATGCGGCCGGAGGAGGTTGAACGAGTTGAGCTGTGGCGAGAGCGCGCTTTCGAAGTGGTGTTGGATAATGAATGGGTAACTGGCGTGTTCGATCGGGTAGTTATATTTTGTGATGCTGATGGCCGACCCGAACATGCCGTTGTTTATGATTTTAAAACGGACCGATTCGCTGAGGATCAGTTGGTGGCGATGGTTGCGCGCCATGAGAGGCAGCTTACACTCTATCGCCGAGTCGTAGCTGTGCTGACGGGATTGAACTTGAGTTCAGTCGCGGGGGAGTTGGTTTTTACAAGGTACCGTCGCGGTGTGCCGGCACCCATGCTCATAGTATAATAAATTCGGGCTTTACACTGTCGCATCGGTCTCGCAAGTTGACCGGCTAAACACTAACTTTACCCATGGGAAATTTGAAGAAGAAACGACGTCTCAAGATGTCGAAGCACAAACGCCGGAAGCGCCTTAAAGCGAACCGCCACAAGAAACGTACTTGGCAAAAATAAACGTATTCCAGTCATTGGATGCCGCCCTACTCTCAAACCCGCCTTTCATCAGGCGGGTTTTTTTGCTATGCATTTGCAATGTAAAATATTTAGAAAGGCTTGTGGCCAAAGGGCGTCGGTGATTATTTAACTTGTCAGCTGTTGGGGGACAACGTATTCAAATTTACGCGATTAATTCGTTCTTAGATCACCCCTCTAGAATCTTAGGATTAAATTATCCCCCTAAATTGCCGATAGTTGCCCCACACAACGCTTACCACGACTAATATTAGCATGTCTCTATTCTCGAGCAAAACTAAGGGCTATTGTATCGAATTTGGTGAACAATCCATTTTATTGGCAAGAGTTTCACGATCCGAGTCACCTCTGGTGATCGAGGAAGTTAAAGAATTTCCCGTCAGCGACATCACCGCTTTAAAAGAATACCTGAAGTCAGCGCCAGGGAAGGGGCCCACAAAACTGATCCATGCCAAATGCGGTATTTTCCCTGCCAAACGAGTGGTACGTCGTCACACGCTGGATTTGAAGCGGATTAAGGAACCGGCTTATTTCAACGAAATATACACTCAGCAGTTTCGCGTTGATCCTGAAAAATATACGATCACGGTGCTGAATTCCGCCGACGGCAGTGAGTTTGACGATTCAAAGACCAATCAGAAAGAAGTGGTTTTTTGTGGATTCCCGAGTGAAGAGATCGATAGCATGCAGGACTCGCTCTTGGCTATGGGCATCTATCCTGAACGATTAGAACTTTCGTCTGTATCCACTTTAGGTGCTTTGATCAGTTATCTGAAGTTCAAACAAAGCAAAACGCCCTTACTTTTACTCGAGTTTGGTGCCGATACTACCCAAAGTTACATTTTGTCTGCCGATGGCGTGGAGATTTCCCGGCCCATCCAAAGCGGCATTTCGGCCATGATCCCGGTGGTGCAAAAGGAATTGGGCCTGAAGGATGAGGAATCTGCCAAGAAACTGTTCTTTTCCAATACTTTTGATTTCACGAGCATGGGTTTGTCATTAACTAAGAAGCTTTTAAAAGAACTGCAATCTTCGATTGGCTTTTATGAGGTGCAAACCGGCCAGTCGATTGGTGGCGTGCTTTGTACTCAATTACCACAACCCTTGGCTTGGTTGAGCACCACTATGACCGGTGCTTTGGGAGTGAGTAGTTTCAACGTCGAAATGACACCTTGGCTCGAGTCGACCGGTATCCGTTTCGCAGATGGGGCATGTCCGACACCGCTGAACGAACGTTGGTTGGGACTCACTGCATTAATAGCTTCATACGACCATGTCATTGTTCAAAAAAAGTGACGCCCGCTTGACTTCGGAGCCACTCTGGCATCCCAATTTCCGCAACTTTGAACGGTTGCCGGACACCAAGGTGGTGCGTACGACCTTCTTTATTAATGTAACTGCAATCACCGTTACCGTACTTTTGGTAGTTATTATGGGGTGGGGTGAGTATCGGATATTGGATTTGAAGTCACAAAATAACGAGGCCCAAGCCGCGATTGCGAAAAATACGAAAGAAAATACTGAGGCAATCAGGCTTTCTAAAATATTTGACACTGAAGCAAAGAAGTTTTCCGAAGCCAGCGCCTTTACTCAAAGAACGCTGTCCCCTTCTGCTCTTATCTTTATGCTAGGGAAAACGCTGCCCAAAGAGGTGCAAATCGAGTCGGTGGACTTGCGTTTTTCTGGAGCAAGTGGCGACCAATGTGTTTTACGTGGGGTGGTGGCGGGCAGCAAGGATGCGGCGAGTGGATCAGCCGATAAGTATGTCCAGAGTTTACGCGCCTCTCCTCTATTTACGGCCAAGTTCGAGTCGATAAATATGCCTTCAATTAACCCTGATCCTGCTGGGGGATTCCTACGCTTCGAGATCGTTCTAAAATACAAACAAGCAGGGAAGGAAACAAAGCCATGACTGGTGCCGAATTTATCAGCCTCTTAAAAAAGCATCCAATTGGAGTGTTTTGCGGTATCATTTCACTCTTTTGCGGAGTCGAGCTTTACCTTCGTTCTGATGTTTTGGATGAAACCAAGCTGATGGTTGAGGCTGCAATCAAGCAAAGAGACGCGATGATCAGTAATGTGCGCAATTCCACTGGGCTGGCCCAGCAGGTTGATGCGCTGCAGCAAGCGACCAAGCAATTAGAGAGCAGGTTGGTAAAGGCCAATCAGCTTGCGACCAATCTGCAATATTTTTACCGCTTGGAGAGTGATACTGGGGTGAAGTTAACTGACGTTCGTCAAAATCAAGTGGGGCGTGCTAATGCCGGTTTGTATATAGGAATTCCGTATACTGTGTCTTACCAAGGTACGCACAAGCAGGCGCTCGAATTTCTCCAGAGAGTGGAAAGCGGTAAGTATTTCTCCAAATTCAGCTCAATTTCTTTTAATAAAGCCGCCGGGTCCGAATCCACCAGCGGGATTTTGAGTGTCACTATGAACATAGAATTACTTGGCTCTCCATGAAATCTCAAATCAGCCGTTTTTTTTTAGTTCTATGCGGTGTATCAGTCACACATGCTCTGTACGCGCAAATCGTATCCAAGCCAGATTCGCGCCAAAGTGTACTCGCGATGGCTGATACCGCGCTGGCAATCAAGCCGCCGTTAGTGCCAGTTGAGGCAATCGACCCTTTTAATTCTCCTGCTTTTAGTGAGGCGATGGGGTTGACTCGACCGACGGCGAGCGAGGTACGTGTTGTTGGACCGCGGGGTGATCGCGAGGTGCTTACCGGCATCGCCGCTGGACTTAAACCCTCCGGGAATTTTATTATCGGTGGCCAGCAAACATTGATTTTCGGTCAAAAGCGCGTGAAAGCAGGCATGCCTATGACGATTAACTTTGAAGGCACTGAATACACTATTGAAATCACGGCCATCGAACGAACCAGTTTTACCCTCCGTCTTAATCGCGAGGAAATAACCCGACCCATCAAATGAGGAACCCCATTATGAGCACACGCCTACTCCTGTCCGCGCTGGCCGCCTTGACCTTGACCTCACTTGGTCGGGCTCAGTCGTCAACGCCTCCGGTGGTTGACCCCACCCACGCCACTGCACCTGCAGCAGCGATTACCCCTGCGGCCGTTAATCGTGAGAAAGAGACTCTTTCCGTCGATTTTCCCGATGAAGATATTAGAACGATTTTGCGTAATGTGGCGGACCTGTTCGAATTGAATCTCGTGGTGCCCGATACACTCGTGGGCAAGACATCCATCAAGCTCCGTGATGTCTCTTGGCGGCAGATTTTCTCTGTGGTCTTGGCGCCGGTGAATTTCACCTATGTGGAAGATGGCAATATCATTAAAATCGTCAGTAATGATTCCTTACAGCAGGAGCCAACTTCTACCGATGTCTTTATTTTAAATTATGCCAAGGCTGCTGATATCAAACCGACGGTTGATGGTTTGGTGGATGCAGCGGCGGGAGGTAAAATTTTGGTGGATGCGCGCAGCAATGCCCTGGTGGTGACGGAGCGTCCCTCTCGTATGAGTCGGGTTCGTAGTATTATCGAGCAACTTGATAAAGCCACTGATCAAGTCATGATTGAATCCAAATTCATTGAAGTGACTGATCGTGATATTCGTAACGTCGGCGTGAATTGGTCAGGGCTCCAAGGGCTGAAGCTCGGTGTTAGTGGGGCCAATCAAAGCTTCTCACGCACTCGAGGAAATGCATTTAGCGATGGAACGACGAATAGTAATGGTACCACGGGTGGGAATACGGTGACGTATCTTACTGATCCCAATAGTGCCCCTTCTTACGATACCCCAAATGCAACGACTGGGCTGCCAACTGGTGGTGTTCCGAGGGGGGGAATCGTCTCAGGATTGCCTGCAACACTTCCCGCAGGGTCTTACTCGGCGAATTACAAGCCAGCAACGGCCACTGCACCAGCTTCATGGACTGCTTTGAATACCTATCTTGGGGGGGATACCAATGTTTTGAATTCCCTATCCAGCCTAGCCGGTACTGGCGGGACCTCGCGTGTGGCCTCTGCGGTGTTTTCCGCGTCGGAATTTAGTGTCGTCCTCTCTGCCTTGAAATCACTGAATTCAATTAAGGTCGTCTCGAATCCGACAGTGGTGACTTTAAATAATACCGAGGCCACTTTAAATGTGGGTGAGGAATTTCCGATACCGAAATATACCTATAACTCTACAACGGGAAGTTTCGAGGTTTCAGGATTCGATTATAAATCCATCGGTGTTAACCTCAAGGTCACGCCCCAGGTGAATTCACGGGGCACGATTAAAATGGCTATTGAACCTGAGGTCAGTATTCGCAATGGAGCCTCAAGTTTCGGTGTAGCAGTGATTCCGATTATCGCTTCCCGTAAGGTAAAGACCCAGATATCGCTGCAGAGTGGTTATACCGCCGGTATTGGTGGTTTGATTACAGCGAATAAAAACAATGGATCGACGAAAGTTCCTGTGCTCGGCGATATTCCGGGGTTGGGACGGCTTTTCTCCTCCAAGAGCAAGGATGAGACCACGACAAATCTGCTGATCTTTATCACCGCCAGTACAGTGGGTGCGGATGGAGCTTCTCCAGAATTGATGTTTGATCCACGTGCTGTTCAGGCAGCTGGCGTTACTCGCGACGAATTGCCTGGTCAGCGTGTTCAAAAAGGTGGAGATCTCTTTGCTCAACCTGCATCTGCTGCTCAGGGTAAATAATCGACTGTAACAATTCTTATTTCACCAGGCGCGTCTGCTTTCAGGCGCGCTTTTTTATTTCATTAAACTATGCGCTTGCGATTCTTCGCTCTTAATTTTGTTAGCAATTCGTGATCCGTTGTCTAAATTCAATATGATGCCTGCATCATCAGCAAATTCCGCCGCTGCCTCCGATTTCTCGCATGATTTGCCTGCTGTATTTCGACAGGTTGGCCCTCAAATGGCAGCACTCGATGTTTTTATGGCGGGGCAGGTGGCCTGCTTTGAACCAGAGATTCAGTCGATGGCCAAGTATTGCCTGGAAAGCACCGGGAAACGTCTTCGGCCTACCTTGGTTTTTATCAGTGGCTGGCAGGGTGGGGATGTCGTGAGTGCTGACTTGGTTCGGGTTGCGGGAGTCGTTGAAATGGTCCATCTCGCGACCTTGGTTCACGATGATATCATGGATCGGGCCGAGATTCGTCGCAATCGCCGCACTGCGGCACGGGAATTCGGCCCCAATGCGGCAGTATTACTCGGCGATGCGCTTTTTTGTCAGGCGCTCCATGTGGCTTCTTTGTTTTCTACCAACGAAGTGTGCCGCTTGGTCTCGGAATCAACGCGCAAAGTATGTTCAGGGGAAATCATGCAGACCTTGCGTCGGCGCGGCAGCCGTCTCGCCTTGAGCGATTATTACCGGGTGATCGATCTGAAAACCGCTGAGCTTTTTCGAGTTTCCTGTCGGTTGGGAGCGCTAATGGCAGGGAATTCAGCTGAGTTTATCCAGGCGGCAAATGACTTTGGCCGGCATCTTGGCATTGCCTACCAAATTTATGACGATTTGGTCGACTTTCTTGGGGAGGAAAAACAAATCGGCAAAACGCTCGGTACGGATCTGGCCACCGGGAAACTCACTTTACCGCTCATGCTGTTGTTGGAGAAACTTCCTCCCCAAGAGAGCGAGGCGGTGTTAGCGGCCTTGCAAGAAGGACGTCCGCTGCCATTTGCCTCCAGTGTCGAACGCATGCGTGAACTCGGCATAGCCACAGGAGTTGTCCGCGCTATCGAGGCTGAAATGGTCTTGGCCAAACGGGCCTTGGCGTCACACGGGAGTTGCTTAGCGGTGCCACTGATGGTCCAGCTTTGCGATGTACTCGCGGCACAAGTTCAATCACTGCATGTCAGATCGCTCGCCGAGTAATATTCATTTGCGCCTCGGTGGACTGTTGTTTCTGTTCCCTCTTATCTAATGAACCTTACCAAGGTTTTCAGCCGGTCAATTGCCACCTCTCCTGAGCGCCAACAGGAGGCGGATGCTGATTATACAATTGTGCAGCGAGTGCAGGCTGGGGACGTGGCGGCTTTCGATCTGTTGATGCTTAAATACCGGGAGAGGGTCTTTGGTGTGGTCTACAATCTTACCTCGAATCGGGAAGATACTGCCGATCTGACTCAGGACGCATTCATTAAGGCGTTTCAGGCCATCAACCGGTTTAATGGCCAGTCATCTTTCTTTACCTGGCTCTACAAGATCGCGGTCTATACGACACTTACTCATTTGCGGCGCAATCGCTTGCGTAATTTCTTTAGCTTGGAAAAACTCAATGAAGAAGAGGCGGGGTCTAAAATTCTCGAGCAAGTGGCCGATAAAAATACGGCAGACAAGGATACTTACCTACACGAACTTCAGGAAAAATTGAACGAAGCGATGCAAAAATTGTCTATCAGGCATCGAACAGTGATAACTTTATACGAAATCGATGGGCTCAGCCACACCGAGATTGCCCAAATTATGGACTGCTCCGAAGGGACCGTGCGCTCCCGTCTGCATTACGCAAAACAGTTTCTCCAAGGTGAATTAAACCAATATCTTCGTTAACCTATGCCTGACTCACCGCACCGCTCGCCGTTGACCCTCGAAGATTTGCTCCGCCTCAAGCGCGCGGAGCGCCCCTCTTCTGATTTCTGGGTGCGCTTTGAGAGTGAGCTTCGTCAAAAGCAGCTCGCCGCGTTACTTGAACGTCGTCCTTGGTGGCAAAACCTATCCCAATTGCTGGTGCAACGTCGGGCCTTCGTTCCGCTCGGGGCCACGGCCATCCTTGCCTTCACCTTGGTTACTGTCCGGTTTTATTCTCCAGTGGTGACTACGCAGGCGACTCCAGTAAATTCAGCGCAAAATATTATTGCTGAAGCAATCGTTTCAGCTCCGGTTTCCAGTTCAGCCCTCACGCAACCAGCGACAATTAGTAATCCCGAATTCGCTGCCGGCGTTGATCAGTTTGATCGCAATGCCGTTGTTGCGGTCGTGGCTCTTTCTGATCAGTTGCCCGAACGGGCTGCCGATCTCACGCCGTGGAGTGCCTCGCTTCCCGTTCAATCGGCCTCTGCCAAATTTCTTGCTGCGAATAGTGTCCAACCCGTTCGTTCTTCGCCTGACTTGAATCAGGCTGTATTAAACAATCCCTTGCCCTTGGCGGCCAGCCGGCTGCAACGTTCAAGCGGCGCGATCGCAGAGCTCGCTTCCGTTTCGGCCATGACTTCCAAACGCACGCGCTTGATGGCTCAATACACGGATCGCCAATTCACGCCCGAGTCTCAGGCTCCGGCGATTGTGCGTGAGCGCATTACCCGTCATCTGGCCTATGCGGACACGAGCAATATCGAACGCTTCACTCGCCTAGGCCTCAAGGGCGATCAGGTGTCATTACGTTTCTAAACCTGCAACTTGCAGTGTCACTTCCCTCGGCCCGCCAAATTCGGTGGGCCTTTTTGTTTATCCTGGATTCCGCTGGTGATCGAAGCAAACCCTCGCGCGATATTTTTGGAGGCGTTCTTTATTTCTCCGCCGTACAAATCCCGCAGACGTCGTAGAAAAAATCGTGCCCCTTGTCATCGACGAGAATGAAGGCCGGAAAATCTTGCACCTCGATGCGCCAGACGGCTTCCATGCCCAGCTCGGGATATTCCAATACTTCCACTTTTTTGATATTATCCTGCGCGAGAATTGCCGCTGGGCCACCAATACTCCCGAGATAAAAACCGCCATGGCGCTTGCAGGCATCCGTTACTCCTTTGCTCCGGTTGCCCTTGGCCAGCATCACCATTGACCCACCGTTTGCTTGGAACAGGTCAACATAGCTGTCCATTCGCCCAGCCGTAGTCGGCCCAAATGAGCCCGAAGCATATCCTGCAGGTGTCTTGGCGGGACCGGCGTAATAGATCGGATGGTTCTTGGCGTAGTCGGGCAAACCTTGGCCGGCGTCGATGCGTTCCTTGAGTTTGGCATGCGCACTGTCACGCGCGACTATCATGGGCCCACTGAGCAACACGCGCGTCGTCACCGGATACTTCGTGAGCTCCGCCAAGATATCCTTCATCGGACGGTTGAGATCAATCCGGACAATATTGTTATCCTTAAACATCCGGGCCTCTTCAGAAATGAAGCGGCCGGGATTGGCCTCCATTTTTTCCAAAAAAATGCCGTCCTTGGTGATCTTGCCCTTGATATTGCGGTCCGCACTGCACGAGACGCCCATGCCCACCGGGCAACTCGCCCCGTGTCTCGGCAAGCGAATAATTCGTACATCGAGGGCGAAATATTTTCCGCCAAACTGCGCGCCAATTTTTGCCTGTTGGGCGAGTTTCAGCACCTTTGCTTCCAGTTCGATATCGCGAAAGGCCCGGCCGTGCTCGTTGCCCGTGGTGGGGAGTGCGTCGAGATACTTGGTGGTCGCGAGCTTCAAGGTCTTCGTGCACGCCTCGGCGCTCGTGCCCCCAATCACGAATACGAGGTGGTAGGGTGGGCAGGCCGAAGTGCCGAGCAGTTGCATCTTATCCACAAAAAACTTTTCCAGGCTCTTCGGATTGAGCAGCGCTTTGGTCTCTTGAAATAGAAAGAGTTTGTTGGCCGAACCGCCGCCCTTGGCGACGAATAGGAATTCATATTTGGCCCCTTCCGTCGCGTACAGATCAATCTGCGCCGGGAGGTTCGTGCCCGTATTCACTTCTTGGAGCATATCCAACGGAGCCACCTGGGAATAGCGCAGGTTTTCCTTCGTGTAGCATTCATAGACGCCCTTCGACAAATGTTCGGCGTCATTGACACCGGTCCACACTTGCTGGCCTTTTTTGGCGAAGATCGCGCACGTTCCCGTGTCCTGGCACATGGGCAAAATGCCTCGGGCGGCGATTTCGGCATTTTTTAAAAGCGTGAGGGCCACGTAACGATCATTCGCTGAAGCCTCCGGATCATCGAGGATCGCCGCCACCTGGGTGAGGTGCTTGGGGCGCAAAAAGAAATTGGTATCATGAAACGCCTCGCGTGCCAGATAAGTGAGAGCCTCGGGCGTGACCTTCAGGATCTCCTTATCCTCAAATGTCGCGGTCGATACACCCTCTTGGCTGAGCAGGCGGTATTCGGTGTCATCCGCACCGAGCGGCAGTGGATCTTGATAGACAAAAGGTGGCGTTGCCATGTCTGGAAGCTTTAGCCCAAACGCCGACAATGACAAGTAGCCTCACTCGCTCATCGCTGCTTATTAAAACTTCCTCTGCCCGCCATTATCGCCATCGCTTAAAGCATTTTCAGCTTGGGCAGGTCTTGCACATCAATGTAGCCGACAGGCCGACCCTTGGTATCGAGGGCGAACAGATCGGAAATCTTGAATTGCTGAAACAGTTTCAACGCTTCCACAGCGAGTGCATGGGCCGCCACCGTCTTGCCTCCGCGGGTCATGCTGCTGGTCACCGGTTTTTGGAGAAAAGTCGTTCCATCATTTAGCGCACTGCGCCGGAAATCCCCATCGGTGAAAATGCCCGTCAACCGTCCCTTCGCGTCAATCAAGGCAACCGCCCCGGCCTTGGCCTTGGTCATCGCGAAAATGGCTTCCTGTACCGTAGTCTTCGCTTCCTTCAACACCGGACAACTTTCGCCCGTGCGCATGATATCCTTCACGCGTAGCAGCAAAGTCAGGCCGAGGGTGCCGGCTGGGTGGTATTTGGCGAATCCTTCGTGGGTCAATCCACGGGTTTCGAGCAGAACCATGGCGAGTGCATCGCCGAGGGCGAGGGCGGCCGTCGTACTGGCCGTGGGGGCGAGGGAAAGCGGGCAGGCTTCGCGCGGGGCGCAGTAGGTCAGCCGGAAATCCGCGCCTCTGGCCAGTTCGCTCTCCGACGATCCCGTGAGCGCTACCGTTTTCAGTCCGAACTTCTCAAACAAAGGCAGGAGGCGGAGCAATTCCGCCGTGGATCCACTGTTGCTTAATAAAATGGCGACATCTCCCGTGGCACACAGTCCGAGATCGCCATGCAGCGCCTGCGTCGGATCAAGAAAACAGGAAGGCACCCCGATGCTATTAAATGTCCCTGTGATCTTCTCGGCAATGGGGGCGTTCTTCCCTACACCGCTGAAAATGATTTTCTTCTCCTCTCCCAAGGCCGCCTCGATGAGGCGTACGACTTGGATGAAATCGGCATTGAGCGCCTTGGCTGTGGCGTCGAGGGCTTCGCTTTCGATGGCGAAGCAGCGACGGGCTTGGGCGAGAATTGTTTTATCGTTCAGTGGCATCAAATACTTGAGTCGGGGGGAACCTCACGCAAACGTACCGGTCACGCGTCTCCATTCAACTCCATTCCTTCGTTGTCTCTCACCTCTGCCCACCGCCACCGCATCCTCTCTGCACTTGTTTGTGCCGTAGTGGTCCTGGGGTTGTCGGGCTGTGGCGACCGCGACCGACTGACCTACGCCACAGAAACGGATGAACCCAATTACCGCGAAGGCGTTTCCCTCCTGAAGACGGGTCGCCGGCAAGAGGCGCTCACCGCCTTTCTCAAGGTCATTGATAAACGCGGGGAGGACGCCGCGGAATCCCACCTCGAGATCGGCCTGCTCTATTTGCAGCACATCAACGATCCGCTCTCTGCCATCTATCATTTCAAGAAGTATCTCGCCTTGCGCCCGAACAGTCCGCAATCCCCGCTCGTGCGGCAACGCATCGATGCCGCTATTCGCGATTTCGCCCGCACCTTGCCCGCCCAACCGCTCGAAAATGCGACCAAGCGCGTCGATTTGATCGCTGCTATGGACAAACTGAAACTCGAGAACGACCAACTGAAACAGCAACTCGCCGATCTGGCTGCCAACCGCGAATCGGAAACCTCCGTCACGGTTTCCACCCAATCTCCCAACCCGACGGCCGCGCCCGCGCAATTGATTCCAGAAAAGAAGCTCACCTTCAACCTTGATACCATGCCCACGGTGCGCACCCGGCCGGCAGCACCGGTGAAACCGGTGACACTCACGCCTCCGACGCCCACGGCCTCAACGAAAGGCCGTGATTTATCCCGCGCCAAAGCCGCGACTTCTCTGCCGTCACCCGCGACTTCCGCTCCCGGCACCGCGCGCAAACACGTCGTGCAAAAAGGCGACACACTTTCCAATCTCGCTCAACGTTATTATAAAAACCGCGCCAAGTGGCGTGATATTTATATGGCCAACCGCAAGGTCATGAAAAACGAAAGCGACATCCACGTCGGTCTCGAGCTGGTGATTCCTTGAGCCACCGAAAATGCTCTAAAACTGAAAAACGCAAAGCCCCCTTTTCGCCGCAAGCAAGACCGACTGCAGAAACGGTGGCGGAATCATAAACGCGTCATGGTAATCAGATCGGAACCGCCTGGTATGGTTAGCCGCACCATAACTGATTGCGGGAATGGGGCACACGACACTGCATGGTGAGGATCAGAGTGCGGCGACGGGCATGGTGGGACTCGTCGGTCGCTTCATGGTATAGCGAGCTGCGCGTCGCGTCCTCACTCCGCGGCCAACCAGGCTTCCCGGGCGAGCTCGACGTGGGTGGGGAGAACTTTGGCGTAGTCGTAATAGCGCAGGGCTTTCGAGTAGGCGGTGGGCGTGAGAGATTTGCCGCTGCGTTCTTTCGCGAGGCAGGTCCACATCATCTTCGAGAGCGCAATGGGATCACCGGGCGATACGAGGTATCCTTCCTGCCGTTGGCCGATCATCTCGGCGATGCCGTGCACGTCCGTCGTCACCATCGGGGTGCGGAAGGCCATCGCTTCCATCACCACGCGGGGAAAAGATTCTTCGTAGCTGGTGCAGACGAACAGATCTGCGGCGACGAAAAAGTCGAAGACCTCGCGCGTCTCGGGGATCAGCGTGACGTTGGGTAGACCGAGGCGCTTGAGATCACGCAATAACAGATCGAGATAAATGCCGGGTCGGGCGCCGACCAAAATGAAACGGAATTTTCCGCGGTGGCCTTGGTGGTGGTTGAAGTGATCAATCGCCCGGAGAAAAATGTGCTGCCCTTTCCGCTCACAGACCGTCCCGATGTTGGCGATGATCGTCTCGTTGTCGGCCAGTCCGTGTTTGCGGCGTAGCGTGGCGCGATCATGGGTGCGCTGGAAGGCTTCGATGGCGTCGAGCCGAATCCAGCTCGGAACGATGCGGAAATTGCCGTGAAGATTGTCGTCTTCGAAATAGGCGCGGGTCGCGGCGCAGAGGAACAGCGTGTGCGTGGCGCGGGCGAGGGCGTCGTGTACGAGCGAGTGCAGGGTCAACTCCAGCTTGGCCTCGAAGAATCGAAAGACCGACGTGCTTTCATGGATGTAGAGCAGCGAAGGCTTGTTGGCGCGGCAGGCGAGGAGCACACCCCAGAAACTGACGAGCGTGTTGCAGACGACGAGATCGATCTGATCCCAGTCGAGCAGGTGGGAGAGATCGGCGAGCCGATGGTGAAACGTTTCTTCATCCGGTGCGGCGTACAGTAGGGCTGCGTCCACGAGAGTGATACGCGCGCCGAGCGCTTCAAACGCCTCGCGCAAGGGTCCGTCCTGGGATGCGAGGATTTCCACACTGAAACCGGCTTCCTTCACCAGGTAGTTCGCGTATTCGAGGAGGAAGAGCGGTGCGCCTTCGAGATTCAGGTTGTGCGTCAACAGCAGCAGGCGAAGTTTATCGGCGCGGCCGGTGCGAGTGCTCTGGGCTCGGCGACAGCGGATGAAGGCACCGGCCAGTTCAAGGTGGGGGCTGAAATACGGGTCGCGGTACTGTGGGTAGCGACGGACAAACGCGATGTGCTCAGCCTCGTTGAAAGTGATGCCCCGTGTCGCGCTGCCCCAATGCATGAGCTGCGCTTGCGGCGTGTAGAGAACGCGTAGTTTTCTTTCACGGACGCGCAGGCAGTAGTCCACGTCGTTGTAGGCGACGCCGAAATCCTTTTCGTCAAACCCGCCGAGTTCGCGATAAAGCGAAGTCCTGGTCATCAGGCACGCGCCGGTGACGGCCGATACTTCGCGCGCGGCAGCATGCCAGACAACGTCGACCTCAGCAGCGTTTACTTTGGCGTACGGCGTGTCGGCCAGCCCGCCGTGGGGGCCGATGATGATGCCGGTGTGATTGAGGGTTTTCTCCGGATAAACCAATTTGGCTCCGACGACGCCGACATCGGATTGCGCGAACCAGCCGGCCATTTCCTCCAGCCAGCCGGATTCCAAGGCGTTCACGTCGTTGTTGAGATGAAGGACGAGAGGAGTGTCGAGATGCGGCAGGGCGGCGTTGACGAGTTTCGAGTAATTGAAGGGCGCGTGCGGGTCCGCTGGGCGGACGACGGTGCACATGAGATCCTTGCGCTGTTGAATCGCCTGCAGGTAGCTCACGGCATCGGCGTCGCGGGAATGATCATCGACGATTATCAATTTCACGTACCGCCAGTCCACCGTCTCATCGAGCAGCTCGATGCATTCCTGGAGCAGGTAAAGGTGGTCGCGCGTGGGAATGACAATCGTGACTTGGAGTCGCAAGAGGATCGATTTCTCCCAGCGTAATTGATGAAAACACAGCTGCCGATGGTGGCCGATCTCGGGCAAAAAGGGAGCGGCGCTCCAGCCACGACGTTGCACGGCCGCAGCGAACGCCGAGCGGGCTTGTTCGTACACGGGATCAGCGAGAGCGATGGTTTGCGGGAGAGCACGGGCGTGGTGGCAGACGAGTGGAACGTGCTCGACTTGGTCGGCACGCAATTTGTCGCCCACCCGCAGCAACAGATCGTACCAGAGCACACGGTCGAAGCCTTCGCGAAATGATCCGAGTTCCACGAATCGATCACACCGGACGAGGCTGAGTTGTCCGGGAAATAATCCGGAGTCGGCCAGAGCCGGGCTCCAGTCGGGTTTGAAAACCGGTTTATTCCGGTGACCGAAATGATCCATCTGGTCTTCGTCCGTGTATAAGAGCTCGAGCGCGGGCTTGGTGGCGAGGCGGTCTGTGATTTCAACCAGCGCATCGGGAGACAGCCGGGAGTGTCCGGGCAACAAGGCGAGGTGGGTACCTTGGGCTTGGTGGGCGGCGGCGTTGAGCGCACCGATAATTTCCTGTGGTGAGCTGGCGGCGGTGGCTTTAAGACGCGGATCGCCGGTGGGCGCGCTCACCTGGCCGATGAACCACGCCTGCCAGTGCGGATAAATTTGTTTGGCCAGCGATTCGGCCAGCTCCTGCAATTGCGTGGGGGTGCAGCCACGGGTATCGACGAGCAGCACGTAGCGTGGGCCGCTGGTTCCGGATTTTTTTGCGACGACTTCCAGCGCCTGACGCAAATGCGGGGTGAGCTGGTTGGCCGTGGCCCAGTCCTGGTAGGGATTCGCGTTGGCCGATAGTGGCCGGGTCACTTGGGCGGGCGCGAACTTTTGATAAACCTGATAGGTCTCCCGGCACGCGTTCCAAAGCTCTCCCCAAGATCCGAACCGTACTCCCTCGGCGCGGCAGGCGGTGCGGAAATTCCGGACGATCTCGAAGAAAAGGGTGCGGCTGAAAGCCGGCAATGGCCGCTCCCATTGATTGCAACCGCGCTGGTAGAAACGCCGCACAAAAGCGAGGTGGCGGGTGCCATCTTCGAGTTCAGCGAAGATTTTCAGGCAAACCGGATCACCGGCGCGTTCGTCGATATCCACCATGCCGAAGAATTGGGATTTGAGCGCGTAGGGATGATTTGGGAAAAGATCGCGTACTTCGCCGCGCTCGCGATCACCGTAATCCATTTCGCTTTCCGCCAGCGGATGAGTCGTCGCGATGAGGCAACGGATGCGCTGGTCCTGATGAATGATCCAGCCTTCCACCCGCAGTTTGCCGAACTGGGAGCCGCCGATGATGAGCGGTTTCTCCAGTGAACCGAAAAAAGGCGGGTTGGGCAGGGTATCGAGCAACACGACGGAAGATTCCCGTGCCAGCCGGCGGGCGAGCGAGGTGAGATCCGCGCTTGGGTCGGTGCGCCGGGCTTGCAGTAATTTTAGCAACTGGTCGAGCACGACGCCGGCATTGAGCTGCGCGCCGGCAGGTGGGCCGTGGAGGACCTTGATTTTTGTCCGCCAGATTTCCACCCAACGGCCGCCGGCATCGAGCAACTCCAGTTTCAACCACTGGGCTCCGCGAGGAGGGGCTACCAAAAGGGAAAAACCGACATGGGGCAGGCCAATATAACCGCGGTGTTGCAGTTCAATCTGCTCGCGGGGCTGGCCAAAAATCCCCATGTGCGGTACGTCATCAATCACAGCGCGGATGTCGGAGAATATGGCGCCAATCTTAGAGTAGAACCAGCCACTGATCCAGACCGGTTCGCCCTTGAAGACCCATTGCTTGGGTTCTTCCACGTCAAAAAGGTAGGCGTCGTTTTCGTTCACGGGGTGAGGAGGAACTAAGGCGAAGCGGGTGGACGAGCGCAAGCCCGGGCCAACGCGGCGTGAAGGGGGAGCGAGTTGGCCTCGTGATAACGGCGGACGATGGCGGCGCGGGCTTTGTCCACGCGTCGGGTATCACCATTATAATGCGCATTCAGCGCCTGTTTGATCGCTTCGGCCAACTGATAGCGATCGCCGGGGGGAATGATCCACGCCTCGTCTTCGGCCAACATTTCGGTGATGCCGTTGACGTTGGTGGTGATGATGGGGAGGCGGAAGGCGGCCGATTCCAGCAGGACGCGCGGGAATGATTCTTCGAAACTGGTGCACACAAAAATATCGGCCAGCCGGTAGAAATCAAAAATTTCGCCCGACTCCGGCAGGAAGAGGGCGTTGTCCAGCTGATGGAAGGCCACCTCGTGCTTGAGCAATTCGAGGTAAACTCCGGCGCGGGCACCCACCATCACGAATTGGATTTTCTTGCCGGGGTACGCTGTGGGGAGTTCCGCTTTCAGCAGTTCGATGGTGCGGATGAAAATATGCTGGCCCTTTCGCTCGCAGATAGAGCCGATGTTTACGATGAGCACGGCGTCGGGATCGAGCCCATGCTTGCGGCGCAACTCAGCTTTGGATTGGACGGCGGCAAAGGCGTCGACGCGGGCGACGTCGACCCAGCTCGGCAGGGAAACGAAGTTATTTCGCTCGTCCAAATAAGAGAAGACGGCCCGGGATGAATCCGCGGTGAACACGACCCGCGTGGCCTCGCGGAAAGCGGATTCGATCAGGGGAATCAGAGCAGGCGAAAGCGTCGGAGCGAAGAACCGCCGGATGTGGGCGCTTTCATGAACGTACATCAAGACCGGCAAGCTCGCGCGCTGCGCTGCGTGCACCGCCCAAAAAGAAACCATGGTGTTGCAAAGCACGAGATCGGTTTCTTGCCACGGCAGGCCGCCGGTGGCTGCAGCAAGAGCGGAATAAAAATCGTCCGTTGATTCTGATTTCAGGGCAGCGGATAGATCCAGAATTGCCACGGGCATACCGGCTGCGGTGAAGACGCGGCGCAGGGAGCCATCTTGCGGAGAAACCACGTGAACGCTTGCGCCGGGTTGACTATGCAAGAATTTGGCTAGCTCAAAAATGAACCAAGGCGCGCCTTCGAAATTCAGGTTATGCGTGACGACGAGGATACGCAACGGGCGGTGGGACTGAGTGGTGGAGCGCATTGCCCCCAATGCGCTGCCTTGCTCGCTACCAGACCCAAGCGCGTTGGGGGCAACGGGCTCCGCCTTCCGGCGAATTTTGGCCGGGGCTTCGGCGAGGTAATGGGCCCACGCGGCTTTGGCGCCGTCGGTAAGATCGGAAATTTTTCCGAGAGGAATACAGTAACGGCTGGCGGCGCTGCGCAAGGCCCAGCCCGCCCGGGCAAAGGTGGCGCGGGAGAGCGGGGGCAGGGCGATATCGGCTCCGGCGATGACGCGTGGGGTGAAACGCTGGGCGAAGGCCAGATGTTTTTCCCCGTTGTCCAGCTCGGCGAAAACTTTCACGAGGGCCGGCGCGCTTTGGCTGGCGGGCAGATCAACATGCCCGACGAAATGCGAAAGCTCACTCCCGGGCAGATCGGTAAACACGCCGCTGATATCCTCGCGCGGCAAGCCGTGGAGCAGAATGGATTCTTGCACGGCATCGACGAGCGCCGTGATGCGTGTGATCTTGGCCGTGCGATGCGCGAGCCAGCCCTTGACGGAGAGACGACCGTAACGCAGCCAGCCGGTTTCGCGGGGTTCTTCGAGTGCACCGAAAAACGGCGGCACCGGCAGGGAGTTGAGGGGCGCGCCCAACGTGGCGGAGACCAATTCGCCGGCGAGCGCAGTCCAGGAATGGTCGGGTTCCTGGGTCTGGCGGCGGAGCAAGGCGGGTAGGATTTCCGGTAAGCGGGCGGCGAGTGGCGGCGGCGAGGTCAATGCCGGGGCTTCTGCGGCTACGGTGATTGCGTGGCGAAAAAATTCCGTCCAGCTGCCGGCGTGATCGCGCGCCTCGATTCGCAGCAGACGCGCCCCACGGTGGGGTTCGACGTGGCAGACAAAACCGGAATACGGTGGACCGGGGCGCCCGAGCAGATGCTCATCCCAGCCGGGCTTCGGCAAGCCGCTCAAACCGAGAAAGGCGCGGCCATCGATCCACAGTCGCAGATCGGAGATGAAGCGGTTTTTCCCGGCGAAAAACCATCCGCCTACCCAAGTCTTGCCGGCGGGAAATTTCCAGTCGGGGGGGTGAATCTCCACGGCGAAACGCTGGGCGTCGGGATCGCTCATAACGCCGTTTCTCCGGGAGCAAGTGCGGCGGTTTCGCGAACGAGGGCGAGATGGCGCGGCAAGGAAACGCGTTCGTCGTAGCGACTCGTGATGGTTTGGCGGGCGAGATCGGCGCGAGTGGTATTACCGGCGAGGTGGGCGGCCAGCGCTTGGCGGATGGCTTCAGCCAACACATAGCGATCACCCGGCTCGACCAGCCAGGCATCGCGACCGCTGAGCATTTCCGGGATGCCGTTGACATCGGTGCTGACGATGGGCGTGCCAAAGATGGCCGCCTCCAACAGTACGCGCGGTGATGATTCCTCGAAGCTCGTGCAGACCAAGATATCGGCGAGCCGATGAAAGTCATAGTTCTCGCGCGTTTCCGGGACGAAGCGGACCGTCGAGAGTTTGGCGTCGGCCATCTTGGTTTTCAGGGCGCGGAGGAATTCATCGTCACGCGCGCCGACCATCACGAATTCGATTTTTCTCTTCGGGAAGCGGACGCGAAATTCCGGTTCAAGCAACTCGGCCGTCTGAAGAAAGACGTGTTGACCCTTGCGTTCGCAAACCGCGCCGAGGTTGAGCAACACGATCGAGTCGGGCGCGAAACCGTGTTTGGCGCGGAGTGAAGCGGTGTCGTGACTACGGCTGAATTGTTGTATCCCTGCCACGTCGAGCCAACTGGGCAGGACACGGAAATTAGCCCGCTGGTTTTGCGCCGAGCAAACCTGGCGCGAAGCATCGGCGGTGAAGGCGACGCGTTGGGCCAGAGTGAGTGTTTCCGCCACGACAGGAATCAAGCCGGGCGCTACCAACGGGGCAAATAATCGGGGGATGGGTGTGCTTTCGTGGACGTAGAACAGGGCGGGTTTGCGAACGCGGTGCGCCAGATGGACGGCCCAAAAGGTTACCACCGTGTTGGCTAGCACCAGATCGACGCCGCTCCAGTCAATGGTGCCGCTCAAGATATTTAGTTGCACATGGAATTCTTCCGCCGTGGTGGCGCGGAGGGCGGGCGCCACATTGAGAACGGTGACGGCCATGCCGGCATTTTCAAACAACGCGCGCAACGGACCTTCGGTTGGAGATATAACCCGGAGGCTGATGCCAGGTTGGCGCTTGAGATACGAAGCCAGTTCCAGGACGAGGCGGGGTGCGCCTTCGAAATTCAGATTATGGGTCACGACCAAAATGCGCAGCGGTTGATCGCGATGGGGCGTGGCACCGGGGGCGGCGGATTTCGGTAGCGGTTTGCCGGTGTAGTTGGCCCACGCCGCGCGACCGGCCCGGAAAACGCCGGTGGTCGGCAGCCCCAAGCGACTCGCGGCACAACGGAGCGTCCAAACCGCACGGCTAAATTGGCAGACCGACAATGGGGGCGCGGTGGGCACGGCTCCGATCATCAGGCCGGGTTGGAAACGTTGCGCAAATGCCAGATGCTTCTCGCCGTTGTCGAGGGTGGCGAAAATTTTCAACAGGATGGGACGATTTAAGCCGGCGGGCAGATCGACTTTCCCCACAAAGGCGGCGTTCGCGTGTTGGGTGAGTTCGGGGAATTTGCCGATAATATCGGCCCGGGCGTTGCCGTACGCGAGGGGAACTTCGTACAACGGATCCACGATCGCGGTGAGCCGCGTGATCTTCGCGGTGCGGTGGGTCAGCCAACCCACCACGGAAAGACGGCAGTATTCGACGCGGCCAATTTGCGTCGGTTCTTCGAGTGCGCCGATGAAAGGCGGGTTGGGAAAGGCATTCAGCGGTTCGGCGTCCATGGCCGTCACCAGATCATCCGCGATGGAGGCGAGCGTGCGTTCGGGGTGGCGGGCGGCGCGGCGCAGCAGATCGGGGATGAGTGCCGACAGGGAATCCGCCAACCGAATCCGCGTCGGTGCCGGGGTTGGCTCGGGTGAAGCTTTGATCGAGGTGCGGAAGAATTCGATCCAGCGGCCGGTCAGATCACAGGCTTCCAGTCGTAGGACGGTGGCGTCGCTTGGTGGTGCGAGCAGAAACGAAAAACCGGAGTAGGGGAGCCCGGCCTCACCGTGTCGGGGCAAGCCGTGCAAACCAAACGAAACTTTTTTATCGAGCCACGCGCGCAGGTCGGTGATCGCATTGCCCGACTCCGCCTGGATCGTGCCGGCAATCCAAGTTTGGCCTGCGGGGAAACGCCAGTCCGGGGGATGATGATCGACGACAAATTTCCAGCCGGCAGGCGGGTTCATGGCTGGATGACGGAAAATGAGGGGAGAGCGCCGGGGCGCGCATAAGTGGACATGGTTGACTTGGTCAAATTGGGCCACCGCCGTGACAGGTCAACTCTCGGCTGCGGCGAGGATTGGGGGTAGCGCAGGCATCCTGCCTGCTGATGGGGAAGCAGGCATCCTGCCTGCGCTACTTCTGGCGCCGACAGACGATCACATCTTGGTGCTGACCCCAGGCGGCGGCACGAACAGCGATTATTTCCAACTCTGTCTCACGTTCAATTACTTCGCGAATCCAGCCCGGTTGCGCGATAGAAATGCCGTACCCCGGTGTATCCGTATAATCAACATAGCCGAAACCCTTCGTCGCGGCGTCATGGCAGAGACGCGCGACATCCGGCGGTGGGAGGCCGTAATCTTTTTCTCCGCTGTGCACAATATCGAGGGCGAGCAAACCGTGCGAAGTGAAGACCAGTACGCCGTGGGGAGTGAGCCGTTCGTGGAAACGGCGGAGATGCGTGATCCATTGGTCTTGATCGAAGTGGGTCAGCAGCGAGCCGCACCAAATGATATCATAGGGTCCGGGTAAGGCGGCCCAGTGGCTGCCATCAAGCGTGGCCTGAACTCCGGTGGCGTTCAGCTGTTGCACGCAAAAATCCACGCCCGGCCTCTGGGTGTCGCAGACGGAAAGTTTGGCTGCGGGATACGCCGTGCGAAACCAGCGGGCCACTCGGCCAAAACCACTGGGTAAATCTAAAATGGATTCGACGCGACCGCCTCCAGCTTGCGCCACGGCCTCCTGTACCAGTATTAATGCCTCCCGGCCGACTGAAAAATACTGGGAGATATCGGGCACACCCATGTCGTCGGCCGAATCGATGAGGGTGAGTGCCGGCTGTGCGGGCGGGAGCGGGACGGGGTGTCGAGTGAAGTTCTCGTCGGGAGATGGCCAAAAAGTATCAGACCGGTAGGCCGGACTGGCCGGATTGGCGGCCCAGATTTTCTGGGCCGACCGAAGAAAATTTTGACGGGATAGTCCGTGCCGACCGGCGGAATGAAAGAGAGCCCAGAGGGCGCGGGCAATTTCCCGGCCGGTGGTCAGGCGGGGAATTTGCCCGCTATCACCGTGGAGCTGCGGAATGAAGCGCCGGGCAAAGACGAGGTGGCGTTCGCCGTGATCGAGTTCCGCGAAAATTTTAAGCAGGACCGGTGTGGCGAGTCCGACCGGCAGGGCGATTTCTCCAACGAAAGCGGAATGCGGTTGATCTCTGAGTGAGGGGAAAGCGCCGCTGATATCCGAACGCGCCAAGCCATGCGGCAGGTCGAGTTTCGGCAACGGATCGATGACGGCGGAGAGTCGGGTGATTTTCGCCGAGGGGTGGGCGAGCCAGCCGGTGATGGGAATACGGCCGTAGCGCAGGCGTCCGATGACGTGCGGTTCTTCGAGGGTGCCGAGAAAGGGGACGTTGGGATGGGAATCCAGCGGTTCAGCGACGAAGGCAGCCATGAGTTCATCGGCAAGCTCGCTCCAAGTTCGCTGCGGGGTGCGCAACCGTTGCTTTAATAAAGCGGTCGTGAGTGCGCCCAGTGAGGTGCTGAGGTTCAGTGTGCTGGCGGGTGTTGCGGCCGTGGCCGCCGCAGCAATGGGGGTGCGAAAGAATTCTCGCCACTGGCCGGTGCGATCCCGTGCCTCCAGACGGAGCAACGTGGCGCGAGGCTGGGGGGAAAGCAGAAAAGAAAATCCCGGGCCGGCGGTGCCGGATTGCCCCGAATGATTTTCCGTGAACGCGGGGTGGGGCAGACCGAACAGACCAAGGATGACGCGATGATGTAATCGTGCGCGTACATCGGTGATCACCTGCCCGGCCGCCGGTTGAATCCAACCGGCGATCCAAGAATTTCCTGCGGGGAAATTCCAATTATCCGGATAGATCTCAACCGCGAACTGCGGGCAGGGTGGGGCAATCATGGCCGGTTCGCAGGCTTGTGAGTGAGAGCGGTGGAACGCTTCGGTGCGGGTAAGAAGAAGGACAATCCGGTCAAATTGGGCGGCTGACCGAACAGGTCAACCTTCCGCTGCCGTCGATTTTTCGTGTTCTGGATTTTCAATATACCGCGGGATCGATCGAGCGTAGGGCCGGCGCTTGTCGCCGTGCCGATGATCTCGCGAGGGAGGGTTGCTCATCTTAATCAACGAAAGTTAGAAAAACTGCGCAGGGGCGATTTTGTTGATCAGGTGCACTTTCGGATTTGTCGGATGCATCGTTGGACGCGGGACGCCAGAATCCACGCGGAGTTGGCCAGCTGAATGCTAATCTCTGGGCAGAACCAGTTTTTGGCCACAGAAGCGGCAAAATGTGCCGCTTACTAAAATCTAATCTACAACCATGAAACCTATCGGCGAATTGCTCGACGTCCTGACCAAGTCTCAAGCACTGGAACCAATGATTGAGACCACAGGGCGGGCGCTCGTGGATTGTTTAAAGCGTGGGGGGAAGGCGTTTTCGTGTGGGAATGGCGGGAGTGCCGCCGATGCGCTGCACTTCGCGCAGGAATTGGTCGGGCGCTACAAAGTGAACCGGCGCGCGTTGCCGGCGATTTGTCTGAATGCGGATGTCACGGCGTTGACCTGCATCGGCAATGACTACGGGTATGATCAGGTTTTTGCGCGGCAACTTTCGGCCTTTGCCAAACCCGGTGATGTGTTGGTGGGATTTAGCACGAGTGGAAATTCTCCCAATGTACTGGCGACTTTTGCGGTCGCGAAGGCCTTGAAAGTGACAACGATTTTGCTCGGAGGCAGGGATGGCGGTCAGGCACGGGGCAGGTGTGACTATGAGTTGATCATTCCCTCGCAAAATACCGCGCGAATTCAGGAGGTGCACACCTTGGTGCTGCATTCCTGGCTCGATTACGTGGATAAGGAATTCGATCCGGCCACCGCCAAATCAACGAATTGGATGCAGCAAGTGGAGATGGCTTTGGTTTAACAAGCTACGAGCATGTCCGAAAAAGCTCTCTTTCTGGACCGCGACGGAACGCTGATCGTGAAGCACGATTATTTGTCTGATCCTGCGCTGGTGGAATTAATGCCGGGGGTGCGGGAGGCGCTCCATCGCTTTATTGAGCGAGGGTACCGGCTGTTTATGTTCACCAATCAAAGTGGCGTCGGGCGTGGCATGTTTTCCCTCGAGAAAGTTCAGAGTTGCAATGCGCGGATGCTGGAGTTGCTGCAGTTGCCGTCACCGGGATTCGCGGAGATGTGTATTGCGACGGAGTCACCGGCGATGCCCACCGTCTATCGCAAACCTTCACCGCGGTTTATTTTGGAAATGATCGCGAAATATTCACTGATACCGCAGAAAACATGGATGGTCGGCGACATGCCTTGTGATATTCAAGCGGGTTTGAATGCCCGGGTGCGCACGGCTTGGATTCAGCAGGAGCGGGTTTCGATGGTCCCCGATGGAGTGTGGCACGGGAAAAACTTTTTAGAGTTTGAGACCCATGTTTTGAAATTAAACGAGTTCGGTTCGCGCAGTCCGTTTTTGCAGGTGGCGGGTCTGCACGGTTAGTGGGTGTGAAGATCGGATGAGATGTCGGGTATTCCTTGTCATCCTCACGGCAAATTCTGCCGTGAAGACTGCGGTAATTATTGTTGAGACGAATTGACCTTGTTGTCGTCGGTTCAGAAAAATATAAAGCATGATAGCTCAGGGAAATGAGGAAACGTCAGGTCAGGCTGGCCCGGATTCTGCAAAACAGTGAGCGCATGTCATTTCCCTGTATGCTACCTCTTGGTTTATATGACCGATTCATCCGGCTGGATTGGGTCGAGGGGCGGCAAATATCTGGAGTAGCCAAGCGGTATCCAAGCAATCGAACACTCATTTTCTGTGTTATGGCATATCAACTAAAGGTGGAGCGCGTTGCCCTCAACGCGCTGGGCTGTGGTCGCTCCAAAACAAGCGCATTGAGGGCAATGCGCTCCACCTTCCAATGCATTGCTAAGGCTCCGTTCGACTTTATTTATGAATAAACTTTCTCAAATTACGGCGGCAATTTTGGCGGGTGGCGCAGGAACGCGTCTGCGTTCGGTCGTGGCGGATCGGCCCAAGGTACTCGCCCTGCTGGGAGGCAAACCTTTCATCTCCTATTTGCTCGACCGGTTGGCGGCGCAAGGCGTAGGGAAAGTGGTATTGTGTACGGGCTACATGGGTGAGCAGATGCAGGATCAATTGGGCGAGAGTTACCAAGGTATGCAATTACTCTACTCGCGCGAAGAGCAACCGCTCGGCACCGGAGGCGCGATTATTCAGGCCTTACCGTTGCTTACTTCCGATACGATTTTGGTGCTCAATGGCGATTCTTACTGCGAAACGGTGCTGCCTGCTTCGTTGGAATGGCATCAGGATCGTCAGGCGCGGGCGACGGTGGTGCTGGCTCATGTCGATGAGGGCGCGCGCTACGGACAGGTCCAAATTAATTCCGAGGGACGCATCGAACGTTTTTGCGAAAAAAATCCGACGTACATTGGCGGGGGCTGGATCAACAGCGGTGTGTATTGGTTTGAGCGCGAGGTCTTGGCCGGTTTGCCTGCCGGTCGGGCACTCTCGCTGGAGAAAGAGGTGCTCGGTGCTTGGAGTGGAGACGGTCTTTATGGGTACCGGGAGTATGGACGATTTTTAGATATCGGCGTGCCGGAAGATCACGCCCGGGCCGAACGCTTTTTGACGGTTGTGCATGAACCCATTGCGGGATTAGTCGTGTAGTCATGTCCACGAGCTTCACCATTATCGGGGGAGGATTGATTGGTTTAAGTACGGCGTTGGAGGTCAAGTTGCTCGCGCCCGGGTCCGAGGTGCGCTTGCTGGAAAAGGAAGCGACGGTCGGACGACATCAGAGTACGCATAACAGCGGCGTATTGCATGCCGGGCTGTATTATAAACCGGGCTCGTTGAAAGCGCGGCTGGCGGTGAAGGGCATCCGCCGCATGATTGAATTTTGCCAACAGCATGGCGTCGCTCACGAAATTTGCGGGAAGCTGGTGGTCGCAACCACGCCCGATGAAATTACGCGGCTGCATACGCTGCAGGAACGCGGGGAGAAGAATGGTTTGCGCGGATTGCGCTGGCTGGAGCAGGGCGAATTGCGGGAGATCGAACCGCATGCGGCCGGGCTGGCCGCAGTCCACGTGCCGGAGGAGGGGATCGTGAACTATCAGGGCGTATGCACCGCCTTGGAAAGTGAGCTCAGCGCGCGCGGCGTGATGATCACAACGAATGCCGCCTTGCGTCAGGCCGAGCGGCGCGGTTCCGAGTGGCACTTGCAGACGGCCGCAGGAGATTTTTCGACAGGCTATATTATTAATTGTGCCGGATTGCACAGTGATTGGGTGGCGGCCTCAGCCGGCGAAGAGCGGGAGGCACGGATTCTGCCTTTCCGCGGGGAGTATTATAAATTGCGCGCGTCGGCCCAACATCTCGTACGGAATCTGATCTATCCGGTGCCGGATCCGTCATTTCCGTTTTTAGGAGTGCATTTCACGCGGTTGATCGAAGGCGGCGTGGAAGCCGGTCCGAACGCGGTGCTGGCGATGGCCCGCGAGGGTTATTCGAAATGGCGCCTGAATCCCCGTGATCTGTTCGATGCTTTGTCCTACGGAGGATTGTGGAAATTTATGCGGCAGCATCGCTCGATGGCGTGGGATGAAGTGGTGCGTTCTTTCAGCAAGGCCAAGTTCTGTGCGTCGTTGCAGCGTTTGGTACCGGCGGTGCAGATTACGGATTTGGAGCCGGGCATCACCGGGGTGCGGGCGCAGGCGATGTTGCCCGATGGCACGCTCATGCAGGATTTCCATTTTGTGGAGCGCGCGGGTGCCCTCCATGTGATCAATGCGCCCAGCCCTGGTGCGACCGCTTGTCTTGCTATTGGTGAATTCGTCGCCCGTCGGGCTTTGGCATCGATTGGCCTCATCACGCCGCAGACCGATGGCCCGTTGGAATCGAGCGGGATGGGCCGAGGCAAGGAGGACAGGGAAATATATTCCCCTTGAGTGGCCTGAGCAGACTTCGGTTCGAGCGGAGAGGCGGGCAGCTCATGTTTAAGCACTCTATCGTATTATAAAAGATAGAGATGCAGGCGTCGGTCGAATCTGGCGTGAATCCTGCAAAATACCGGCATGCCCCCGTCTATTCGTTTTCATTACGAACGTCTGGCCGTGCCTTTCTTTGCTGCGGTGCCGTTTTCTTCTTAATAAATTATGTCCTCCTCAACCACTGTTCTGATCACCGGCGTCGCCGGCTATCTGGGATCAATTGTCTCGGATCACTTTTTAAAAGCCGGGCATCGAGTTATCGGAGTTGATAATTTGAGTTTCGGTTCAGCTGCGCTGAATCATCTGTGCGAGCAGCCGGCCTTCGAGTTTGTCCGCGAAGATGCCCGCAATGAGCAGGCGATGGCGCCCTTGGTGAAGAAAGCCGATGTGATCATCCCCCTGGCGGCCGTCGTCGGCATGCCCGCGTGTCAGCGTGATCCCCTCCTGGCGACTTCACTGAATCTTGATGCGGTGCGCATGATCAATCGGCTCCGTTCCCCGGGCCAGCTGATCGTTTATCCCAACACGAACAGCGGTTACGGAATCAAGTCGGGCAATTCTTTCTGCACCGAGGATACCCCGTTGGAGCCCATTTCCGTTTACGGCACAACCAAGTGTCAGGCTGAGATCGAACTGTTGAATTCCAAAAACACCATCACGCTGCGGCTCGCGACCGTGTTCGGCATGTCGCCGCGGATGCGGATCGATCTGCTGGTGAATCATTTTGTTTATACCGCCGTCACCGATGGCTACATGGTAATTTTTGAAAAGGACTTTAAGCGCAATTTCGTCCATGTGCGCGATGTCGCGGACTGCATGCTGCACTGCGTGGCGAATGCTTCCAAGATGATTGGCCGGCCCTACAATGTGGGGTTGGATACGGCGAATCTTTCCAAGGAGGAATTGGCGATGAAGGTGAAGGAGTTCGTGCCGAATTTTTATGTACACTTTTCCGAAGTCGGCACTGATCCGGATAAGCGCAATTACATCGTCTCCAACCAGCGACTGCGGGAGGCGGGATTTGAAGCCAGGCGCTCACTGGAAACGGGCATTCCCGAGCTAATCAAAGGCTATAAAATGTTTGGCCGCTCCCCGTTGAAGAACGTGTGAGACGAAGCCCGACGAATAATTTCCACTCCTGCTATGAAGGCTCGGCGATAGGGCGGTGTTCCCACAAATCAAAAATATATTCTATGAACTCCACGCCTGATGCTTTACTGACTCTTTTGGCTGATCCGCTCGATGCGAATGGCGCTCATCGTCCTGAGCTGACGCAGCTTTCCGTCCTCGAGCAGTTGCGTCGTGCGCTCGCGAATTATTTGGAAACGCCGGGTGAGCGCGAGATGTGGATGAGATTTCTTTTGGCGCGTCGGAGCGCCAGCGAGTTGATCGCCCGGTTTTCTCGCAAGGAGACCGATGCTCCTCACGTGCATGAAGGGCATGAACTGATCCGGGAAATGGCGAAATCGGGCGGGCACGATCATACGGCTCAACCCGACGATTTAGCGCTGGCGCAAGGGTTCGTTCGCAAAGGTTGGCCGGGAGTATTGGCCGCGATGTTGCTCGTGCCGGCCTGGCAATGGCCGGACGCGCCATTGCTGATGGAGGTGCCGGATTGGTTGCGGGCTGATTATGTGCGCTGGTTGTTTACGGCACCACAAAACTTTTCTTCGCCCGGCCAGGCGGAGGCCTTTGGCGCATTCACCCTCAAACGATTGGAAGAACTTGTGCGCTGGCTGAACCGCGCCCCCAACGGGACGGAAGAGAAAAAGGTGCTGGGTGCCTATGCCAGTCACTGTTCCTTGCGACCGGTTTGCCAAGGATCGGAAGCGCTGCGCCGTCACGCAGAATTGCGCGGCCAACTGCTCGGGCGCGCGATGGGGAAACGGGATGATCATTATCGGGCCCCCTTTAAACCTCGAGCTGGCCGCCGGCTACGCATCGGTATTATCAATCGTAATTTTGAGCCGCAGCTGGAGACGTACGCCACCTTGCCCCTTTTTGAACAGCTCGATCCGGAACGCTTCGAGGTGATGCTGTTTACGTACGTGAGTGGTTTTAGTCGGGTGGAAGAGCATTGCCGGCAAAAATCAGCCGACCTGCAAGTGCTGCCGGTTGATCTTCCAGGTCAGCTTTCGCTGTTACGAAAGGCGGCGCTCGATGTGGCCGTCTTCAGTGCGGATCTGACGGCGGAGTGCAATGTCGTGACGCGGCTCGCCCTGCATCGCATCGCACCGCTTCAGGTCGCCAGCAATGCTTCGTGTCTTACGACCGGTTTGCCCGAGATTGATCTCTATTTGACGGGTGACGGAGCGATGACCGAAGGTCTCGCCGCTCAATTCACGGAACGTCTGGGACTCCTGCCGGGGCCGACGCACACTTTTAATTTCGAGGCTGATCGCGAGGAAGTGCAAGTTGGCTGTACGCGGGCTGATTTCGGTCTGCCCGCAGAGGCCGTCGTTTTTGTTTCCACGGCTAATTTTCAAAAAATAATTCCTGAAGTACAGCAGGTTTGGGCCCGGCTGTTGGCGGCGGTGCCGGGTTCATATTTGCTCGTGCATCCCTTTGCGCCACGCTTGCCGTCGAATCAGACGATCAACCATTTCTATGCGGCGTTTGAGGAGAATATGCAACGGGCAGGCGTAGATACTGCCCGCTTGGTCGTTTCCACCGTGGATTTCCCCTCGCGCAACGAGGTCAGGGGATTACTCGGGTTGGGTGATGTGTATCTCGATACTTTTCCGTTTGGCGGAGTGGATTCATTGATGGATGCGCTGGAACTCGGTTTGCCCATCGTTGCGATGGAAGAGCGGGCGTTGCGCTCGCGGACGGGCGCTTCCTTGCTGCGGGTGATTGGTATGGGCGAGTTGATCGCGAGCACGGCTGCGGCGTACGCAGCGATTGCGATCAAGGTCGCGAAAGATTCTGCCTATCGGACGAGTTGCCGAGAACGGATCTGCCCCGGGATGGGACAGCCGCCCGCTTTTCTTGACACGAAGGCGACGAGTGAGGCCTTTGGTACCTTGCTGGGAATGGCGTACGATGAACTGGCGATCAAAGGACGTGAATTGTTCCGCGCGAATTTGCAGCCGTTGCGCATCACCGGGATGTCGTCGGCTGGGAGGTAGAATTTGCCCTACCTGCGCTCAAAATGAAACAACCCCGACGCCGCCACGGATATCGGAGGCAAAGAATATTTTATAGAATTCGTTACCATAGATTAACACGGTCCGATCCGCCCTGGGCCTAAAAACTGCGATCATTATTTATGTCTTCACTCTATTCACCCCAAGCGCTCATGTCGGCCGATCCCTTTGCCTTATCCCAGCCGGAAAATAGCCGGAGCCCACTGCCGCTGGAAGAAACCGGCGCGCTGTTTGATCAACTGCGCAACGGATTGACCCAGTATTTGGAGCAACCAGCCAGTGCAGAGTTATGGAGCAAATTCACCGTTGCGCGACGCGCCGCCAGCGAGGCGATCACCCGTTTTCCGAGAAAGGATACGCAAGCACTCTTGGTTTACGACACGCGTCAGTTGATGCAGGAAATTTCCCGATCGGGGGTGCATGATCGCAGCCTTGAAGCGGAAGATTTAACACTGGCCGATGGCTTGGTCAAAAAAGGGTGGTCGGGTTTGTTGGGCGCGATGTTGCTGACTCCGGCCTGGCAATGGTCCTCGGCTCCACTTTTGGTGGAAGTGCCGGAATGGTTGTTGGCGGATTATGTCGGCTGGCTTTTTGCGGCGCCCCAGGGATTCAGTGAGATCGGACACGCGGAGGCCTATGCCGCGCATACGTTGCGCCGCTTGGAAGAGTTGGTGCGCTGGATGAAACGGGGTCCGGGCATCAGTGCTGAGACCGAAGTGCTCGGTGCTTATGTGACCCATGCCTCCGTGATTCCTTTGTATTTTTGTACCGGTGATCTCCGTCGCCACGCCGAGTTGCGCGGCCTGTTGTATACGCAGGCGATCAGCCTGCCGGGAGATCACTATGAAGCCGATGCGGTCTCGCGTGAAGGCCGGCGTCTGCGCGTGGGTTTTGTGAACCGGCATTTTAGCTCGCAGACGGAAACGTACACGACCTTGCCCACGTTCGAGCAACTCGACCCCGAGCGTTTTGAGGTGATCCTCTACAGCTATAAATCGGGGAACAGCAACCTGGAGGAATATTGCCGGTCGAAGGCGGGGGATTATTTTGTGCTGCCCGACGATATCGAGGGACAGCTCTCGATGCTGCGCGGGGCGGGACTGGATGCGGTGGTCTTTGGGACCAACGTGACGGCGGTGTGCAACGAGGTCACGCGCTTGGCGCTGCACCGCGTCGCGCCCCTGCAGGTGGTCAATAATTCTTCCTGTATTACTTCCGGTCTGCCGGAGGTGGATCTGTATGTGTCAGGCACCCTCACCGAGTCCTTGGGCGCATCGGCGCAATTCAGCGAGCGCCTGGGATTGCTGCCGGGCCCGACTCACGCTTTCAATTATGAAGCAGACCGACAGGAGTCGCAAAATTCGGGTACGCGGGCCGATTGTGGCATTCCGGACGACGCGCTGCTGTTCGTGTCCGCGGCGAATTATTTTAAAATCATCCCGGAGATGCAGCAGCAGTGGGCCAAATTACTCGCGGCTGTGCCGGGTTCATATTTGTTGGTGCATCCGTTCAATCCGAATTGGACTTCAGAATATCCGATCAAACGTTTTCAAGCGGAGTTTGTCCGTGTCTTGGCCAGTCATGGCGTGGACCGGGCGCGGTTGAAGATTTCGACCACCTCGTTCCCCTCGCGAACAGAGGTGAAGCAACTTTTGGGGTTGGGCGATGTGTACCTCGATACCTTCCCGTTTGGCGGCGTGAATTCCCTGGTGGATCCGCTGGAACTCGGGTTGCCCGTGGTTACCTGGGATGGAGAAACGATGCGTTCTCGCATGGGAGGCGCGCTGCTGCGCTCGCTGGAATTGCCTGAATTGATCGCCAGCAATGCCGAGACTTACCAAGCTATCGCCGTGAAACTGGCCACCGATGCCACTGAGCGCGCTGCGGTGCGGGAGCGATTGCAGACCCGCATGGAACGGATGCCGATTTTTCTTGATGCGTTGGCCGCCAGCGAGGCGATGGGCGATTTGTTGGAAGTGGCTTTTGACGAATTGACCCTGGTCGGACGCAAGGCGTTTCGGGCGAACTTAGTTCCGCTTCAGGCGGCACTCACGTCGGCCAATGCCCGCGACAAGGCTTCCAGTGATCCGGTGGCGCAGGCGAGGGCCGTGTTGCGATCAGCTCCGGCGGATGCGACGGCTCGTCATGTCCTGGGTTGCGCCCTGCATGCGGCTGGTCGGTCAAGTCGGGCCGTGTGTTACTTGTTGGCGGCCATTCAAAAAGTGGAGAACAATCCTGATCTTTGGTTGGATCTGGCGCAGGCGTTGCGAGCGGACGGTCGAACCAGTGAGGCGATTCAGGCGCTCGAAGCCAGTTTGCGGATGGACCAGGATCAATTGGAAGGATGGTTGATGTTGGCCGAGCTCGCGCAGGCGATCGGAGTCACCGACCTAGCGCGCGAAGCAGCGGGCGTGGCCCAGAGATTGGCCCCGGATGACACGCGCGCGAATGTTTACTTATAATTCTTTGCGTAAGTTCATGCATCTCTTGCTCGACAAAACCGGCATGGCCACAAGGGCCAGCCCTACCAATTCCGTAGGGCCGGCCCTTGTGGCCGTGCCGAGAACGTCGCAGGTCTATCATCCACGAATTTGTGCAACGATTGATATAACAGTTATTCGGTTCCTCGATGATTCCAGTGGGTCGCGGAGATTTGCTTGGCGTAGCCACAGGCCTCCGTGCCTGTGGAGTTGGGGGCGCGTCGAACTCCGCAGGCAGGGACGCCTGCCGCTACTCCGAACAATCAACTTGGAAGCGCGAACAAAGAGAGTCTTTGCATGGCGAACTGCGTTTACCCACTGGAATCAGCGAAGAACCAGTTATTCTGACTGCTTCCCACTGTGAGCACCGACCATTTAGTTGCCGAGCCCGTGGCCGCACCGAGCGCAAAAGCGCAGCGGGAGGCTTTAATGGCACAAGCGCGGGCGGCGTTGGTGAAAGTATATGAAGTGCCCAATCTCACCTACGCGCAACGCCTCGCTCACGCGAAAAGCCTCAACTCGGCTCTGGCGAAATTGGAATATCAAAACGGAACGACGCAACTGACTTGCCGACCGGCGATGATCGAATTGCCCGTGGCCGGGAAGTGCAACTTGCGCTGTACGATGTGCGGTTTATCGCACGGTGATCCCGGTTTTCCGAATTGGACTTTGGAGGAGGTGAAGAAATTCGAACCGTTCTTCCGCTTTGCCCGTTCCGTCAATCCGACCGGTGCCGGCGAGCCATTGGCGGTTCGAGATTTTTTTTCCATGCTGGAACTGTTCAGCGGTTACGGGCTGACCACCGGCTTTTATACCAATGCCACTTTGCTGACACCGGATAAGGTGGAGAGTGTGATCCGGTTGGGTATCGCGCAGGTGAATATCTCCATTGACGGAGCCACGGCGGCAACTTTTGAAAACATCCGGCATCATGCCAAATTTGCTACAGTGGTGGGAAATACCCGGCGCTTAGTGGCCCGTCGCCGCGAGCTTGGGCGAAACATTCCCCGTCTCCAAATCGCCATGGTGCTCATGCGGGAGAATATGCACGAATTGCCCGACTTGGTTCGCTTGGCGGCCGATATCGGGGCCGACAGTGTCTACGTTGGTTTTGTCAGCGCTATTGTCCCCGAAAATATTTGTGAGCGGGAGCCCATCCGCACAAATGCGATGCTGCGCGAAGCGCGTCGGGTGGCGGAAGCATTGAAGCTGCCGATTTTGTGTCCGGATTATTTACCCGAGCATGCCACGGCGGAAGCGGCGACGGCGCGGGAGGCGGTGGTTCCGCTTGCTCCCGCCAGTGGGTGTATGTGCAGCCATCCTTGGCAACAATTGGTCGTATGGAACGATGGAGGCGTGAGTCCTTGCTGCCGTATTCGCGATCAGGTCGATGGGGAGAAATTTGGCAACATTCACGAAACGCCACCGGAGCAACTCTGGAACAGTCCCGGCTTTGTTCGGTTGCGGGAGCGGCTTGCTTCGAGAAATCCGCCGATGGACTGTCAGATTTGTCCACTACGAACGGCGACGCTGCATTGAATTTTGGTTTTCGGACCCAGGGTTTGGGGTCTTGGGGTAGACACTGTGCCTCCTCCGTGCCTGTGGGGTGAGGGCGAGGGGAACGGCAGGCAAGGACGCCTGCCGCTACAGGGACGCATGTTGCCTCTGGGCAAAATCTGCCAGACTCGGTGACGGTGGGTTGGATCTGCGCTCAGCCTGCATTTGGCTGCTTGAATAATATTTTATTAAATTATCCATCAAGGATTAGCAGGGCTTGGACTCGGCTGGGCTAAGAACCTGCAATCAGTCGGCATGCGATTGAACTACTCGCTCTCGCCCGAGCTATACCTGGATTTCCTGCGGACGAATTTTAGCGCCCACCCGCATGCCGATGCCGTCCCGGTCTCGCCCTTGGCCAGCCCGGATTCCTTGGCGGCTTTCTCGCTTGAAGACAGAATGGTTTCACGAGCCATGATGCAGGCGTTGGACAAAAAATACACCCTGAGCTCCCGATCATGAATGTGCTGTTGATTGAGTTCGATTTGTACAAGTCCGTGGGCGGAGGGCAGACGGTGTACAAGCGACTGATCGAGAGTAATCCGAAAATTACTTTCTTTTATTTCGGAGTTC
Organism: Opitutaceae bacterium; assembly: GCA_025360455.1. Taxonomy (GTDB): domain Bacteria; phylum Verrucomicrobiota; class Verrucomicrobiia; order Opitutales; family Opitutaceae; genus Didemnitutus. The sequence continues at coordinate 48,537 of JANYCF010000328.1, forward strand.
GGGAAGAAGCTGCCGCGATTCGTCCGGCGAATGCGCGGTTGGTGCCTCATCAGGTGGTGTATCCCTTTCGTAGTTTGACGGGGGAATTCACTGCGCTCGATCTCCCGGTTTGGGCTCATCTGGATTACCTCGGTGCGGCGAACATGGCGGCCTCCGTGGCTCATCTTTCGATCGATGTCGTGGATATTCCGGACTACAAATATTTCGGATATTTTCTAGCCCCCGCCTTGCGCCGACATGGTCAAAAGCACTGCAAAATCGTGGTCGCCCTGCATGGCAATCTGTCGGAAACGCAACGCGTCAACTGGAGTAGTCATGACGTGCTGGAGATTAGCGTGGATCAGCGGGAGCAGTGGCAATATCGTACGGCTGATAGCCGCTACGGCATCAGCCGGGATTACCTTGATCATTGGCAATCGATTGCCGGGGTGGCCGGGCATTATTTGCATCCGCTGAGGTTTTTGTCTCCCCCGAAGATCTTGAAATGGAATCGGACGGAGGCGGGCGTTTCGTTGAATTTCATCGGTCGGACCGAAGGCTTTAAAGGCCCCGATTTATTTGTTGAACTGCTGACCTGGTTGCCGGCCAAATCGTATCAGACCGCCCGAATCATTGGCCCCGGCGTGGTGGATGCCCAGGGCGTGAGTTCCACGGTGCATTTGCAAAGAATGGCGGCCAGACGCGGGCTGCAAATTCAGCATCATGCCTGCATGACGAAGGGGGAATTGGCGGAAATATATTCTGGTCGGGGCCTCACGGTGCTGCCTTCCCGCATGGATACGTTCAATCTTACCGCCTTGGAATCGTTTTATGCGGGTTGTCCTGTCGCGGTGTCGGGCAAAGCCGGGGTCTGCCGTTTTATGCGGGACACTTATCCCGAGATTCCTTTTGCCACGCTCGATGTTGATCGGCTCCATTCTTCCGGGCCGGTGCTGTTGAAATTGATCGATGATTATGACCGGCAGAGAGACAAACTGACAAAAGCCATGGAAAGTGCTGAGCCGCTCGTGACAGGTTTGGACCTGCAGCAAATTTACGAGAGCGGAGATACGGGCGAGGTGTTTCTAAAACAACAGGCGGAAAGCTTGTACGATCGGGTGGCCGCTTTCTATCATCGTAACCGAATCTCAGCGGGTCAGAGAATCGCAGCAGCGGGCGTGCGGGGATGCGATGCCTTGCGCAATCATTTGGAAGGATTTAAAGGGACTGGCCAAGTGCTGGAACAGAATGCCTGGCCGTTGCACCGTCAACTCTTCTACTTGCCCGAGGGAACGCCGCAGGAAATTAATCGGAAGACGGGGTTTGCCGCCGACATCACCCGGGCGGTCCAAATTGATCGCGCACGCGGTTGGGCTGAACTCGCGCGTCTGGAGCGGGTCCGGGGGAATGATTTTGTCGCCGCCACTTATGAAATTCGTATCATGCGGGCGCTGGGGGAAGATCGTTCGGGGATGCTGCCTTGGGTGATGGCGATTTTGAATGAACAGGGCTATCCGCAGGAAGCAAAGACGGTGCTCGCCTTGTATGGTCCGCGAGAACAACGGCTCGAACGTAGCCGCGAGCTGCTCACCGCAGCGCACGACAACCACCGTCAGGTGCCGGATCGGCCGTATCAGTTCATCGCCGATGGCCGCACGACTCAGACTCCGAAAGTCGGGATCATTGTTTCTCTCTACAAGGCGGCGAACAAGCTGGAAACTTTCCTGCGCATGTTGAGCCAACAGGAGTGGGTGATGAACGGTCAGGCGGAATTGGTATTCGTCGACAGTCACTCGCCGACGAATGAGTATGAAGTGTTTCAGCGCATGTCGGCTGCACTGGGCATCAAAGCGGTTTATGCGCGGACGGAAGAACGGGAAACTATTCAGAAAGCCTGGAACCGGGGCATTCTGCTGGCTCGGGCACCTTACCTGTCATTTTTGGGCGTCGACGAGATGGTGCGGCCCGATTGTCTGTCCGTCCTGGCGGGAGAATTGGATGCCGATCCCGCGTTGGATTGGGTGCAAGGCAACTCGGTTATAACGGAAGTAAATCCACAAGGGACGTTGCTGCGCGATGTGATGATCTACCAACGGATACCCTACGAGCAGGATTTGGTATATCTTGAGACGTGTTATCTCAGCTGGGTGGGCGGGATGTATCGCAAAAGCATCCATGACCGCTGCGGTTACTATGATGAAAGTTTTGGCGCGGCCGGCGATACCGAGTTTAAGAACCGTGTGCTTCCGTTTATCAAGAGCAAGACCGTGCCGCAGACGCTGGGGGTATTTTTGAATTATCCGGAAGAGCGCACCACGCAAAGTCCCCGGGCCGAAGTGGAAGATTTGCGAGCATGGTATTTGCATCGCAGTGTCGCGGGAGTGGAGTACGCTCTGGCCCGGCGAAAGCCGGAAGAGGCGCTGACTTTGCTCAAGAAAACTCTGGGTTATCGGAAATCGTACTGTGGGCATCAGAGCACGGATTTGGAATATGCTCAGGCCTTGGCTCTTTTCGCGGCGCCGAAACTCCCGGGACAAAAGCTGGATCAGGTGGTACTCGCGTTGGGGCGGGCCTTGCAAGGCTACCGGGAATTGGAGTGGTTGCCGGTCGCTTCTCCCCGGTCTGGCGTGCGGGAACTCAAGCGGGTGCAACAACTCGCCGTCAATGAGGCGCGTATTATTCAGTCCTGTCTCGATCTGGGGGATTCTTTGCCCTGGTTGATTTTCAATGATAACCGCTACGAGCAGCACGCTCAGCCTTGGGAGGGGAAAGCTTTGGCGGAACACTTTCTACCGGAAGAACGCTGTTGCTGGATGCGGACGAAAGAACCGGTGGCTGCTGCTCTGGTGCAGCCAGGAGACGACACGGCAAAACCGGCGGTGCCCGATCCGGACAAAATGCCCGGGAAGTTGCTCGCCGTGTTGCGGGAGCAAGTGGATCAATTTCGCAAAGTAGGAAAGCTGGATGTGGCGCGGGATTTGGGCGTGCTGGTGCAGTTCTTTCAGGATTTGGCCGAAGGCAAAGATGCACCCGTGACCAATGCATCGGGCACCGGTCCGATCCTTTGCCGGATCTTGGCTGAAAATAATCAGGGAAAATCACTGGGCAACACCGCGCTGTTTGATCGGAATTTCGCCGGGCTCTGCGCGTTGTTGGCGGAAATCGCGACGCCGATTTGCGTTGAACTGGGGGACATTTTCGAGGGGCTCGCCACCCTCGCCTCACAAAATCTGGAGCAGAATAGAGCGATGGAATTGGCGGCGCGACTGCTCACTTATCCCTCGCCGACCGAAGCGGTCAGGCGGCACAGTGCGGATCTTGACCGGAAAGTTTTGGAAACCCTGAAACGGGCCGCCACGACGGCCAAGGCCAATGGGAACGCCGCCTATTGTCTGCGCCTGGAGACGCTTAGTGTGGCGATTCAAACTGAATTGGTGGCGAAAGAAAGCCGCAAACCGATGTGTGCTGTGGCCTGATCCTTCGCCTTTAAAGAAAACAGTTTGGCCGAATTTTACCCGCTACCCTCATTTCACTATGATTACTTCCTCTCCTCAATTCATTCCGACCGTTTCCACGGAGAAATATTTAAAAGACTTGGTGGCCCAATATCCCAAGGATACGGAGGCCAAGCGCAAACTGGCGCGCTTCTGGTTTGTGGAAGGGAAAATTCAGGATGCCGCAGAACTCTACGCGCAAATTTTGAAGGTGCATCAACACGACTACGAGTCCTTGAGTTTTCTGGCCCACCTGTATTTGGAGCGCGGCATTGCGGATCATGCGGTCGCGCTGTTTAACGCGATGCTGGCCATTAAACCCCATGACAAGGCGGCGCGCTACCACCTGAGCGCGATGTCGGCGTTGTTGGAAAGGGGGAAGACGACGGATAAGTATGCCGCGCTCTATGAAAAGATGATCGGCACGGATGATCAGTGTCCGGCACTGGGCCTAAGCCGGGAAAATATTCCCGTGCTCATCGAAATGAACGGCGATCTTTTATGGCTACCCGGTGACTTGCTCCGTTTTCTTTGGCATACGGTGAGAAAACCTCTCACCACTCCGGTCCCTTCCTTTCTCGCGGAAACCGATCATTATGTCTGGGTGCGGGACCGGATCAAACCGGGGGATGACGTCCTCGATATCGGTTCCAATTTGGGAATATTCGCCACGATGATGGGCGCCCGGGTGGGAACGGGAGGCCGGGTTTTTGCCTTTGAGCCCAGTGCGCGCATCGCCTCGGATTTACGTCGGGTGCTCGCTCTCAACGAACTGAAACAGGTGACGGTGACAGAGGCGGCGGTTTCTAATCAGAATGGGGAGGCGACGTTTTGCGATATAGAGGAATCCGATGTGCGCCGCGAAGGCAGCCATTTGAGCGATGAGTTATTTGATCGCGTCACGAGTGAGCATCAGCAGAAGAAAGTCGTGGTGAAAACGGTGGTGCTCGATGATTTCGTGGCGGGGCACAACCTCCGTCCCTCGGTCATTAAGATCGATGTGGAAGGAGCCGAACATCTCGTGCTGGCCGGCGCAGAAAAAACCATTGCCGCCTATAAGCCAAAGCTAGTCATCGAAATTCATCCCAAAACCAAAGACGGTCCGCTCGATCCGGGGCCGCTCCTCGAGTATCTCAAGCGGTTTGGCTATGAGCATAAATCGGAGAGCAAGACGTATTACTGTTGGTAGCAGCGGGGCGGGTGCGGTGCAGGGAAATTGCGGGCGCAGGTAGGCGCGAGACATGTTCTGTCTGATTCCCGCTTTGGATTTCTGTTGGTAGGGTACGTTATTCCTTAACGCGCCAATTAATCGTCGCGCGGATTAGCGATAATCCGCCCTACCAAGAATCTCATGGATTCTTCGCTGTTTTCAGTGGGTCGTGGGTCTGGCTCGGAGTCGCTACAGGCCTCTGTGCCTGTCGGGTTCGATGACGCGCGCCGCACTCGGCAGGCAGGGACGCCTGCCGTTACTCCGAACTGATCCAACGGAGGTGCGACAACCGATGGGCAACCTTCTGCACCCACTGGAAACTGCGAGGAACTATTCAACGCAGTGGCCGCGCCCTGTCTCATACATGCGTGAACCAGAATGATCCGCCTTCGCGCCAAACGCCCGGATCGCCGACTCCGGGCAGCAGCGTCGGCTCCAGGCAGTCTTTGAGTCCCTCGGTATGCCCCAGATATTGGGAAGGCATGAGTATCTTGATGCGATCACCCATGCCGAGCAGGTAGACGGCCAGCATGTACTGCTCGCTCCAGTACCAGTTCTTCGCCCACTCGGGATAATCAAACGGCAGCACGATGTCGTGAATGTGGACGATCACACCGGGCTTCAACAGGGGCAGCACATCCAGAAAAAATACCGTCACATCCGAATTCATAAAACAGCGGTGGCTGCCGTCCATGAAAACAATATCCCCCGGCTGGAGATCAGCGAAGACTTGGAGGTTGGGCAAAGTTTCGAGTCCGTCGCGGAGGACTTCGTCGCAAATACTGTCGATCGCGGCACGAGGCTCCGGGTCGATGGACAGAATGCGGGTCGGCAAGCCGTGGTCTTTGACCGCGCGGCGGGCAAAGCAGGTCGTGGCGCCGGAACCGATTTCCAGATACGTGGCCGGGCGATGTTTCCAGACGAAGTAGTAGAGCAGGGCCAGATCGAGCGCATTGATCGGCGCTCCCACCCAACCCGGTTCCGGGGCGGTTGCTCCGGAATAGTCCGGGCGAATTTTGCCGAGGTGCGGCACGAGCGTCCGCAATTCGGCAATCAGGTTTTGATACTCGCGGTGGTTGCGCGCGAACAGGGCGGAGAGTCCGGCATGGGCCGGAATGCTGTAGCCCCAGCGCAGGCTCATGTTGCGCGAGGGCGGATAATCCAGGGGAAGGGCATACTTGGCATAGCGGGTGCCGGGCAGCGGTTGCAGCGCATGTTGCTGGGGCCGGCCGTTGCGCACCGCGATGCGACCGAGCAGTCTCAGTGTCTCCTGATTTTTGCGGTCAAGGGCGATCGAGCGCCAGGCGGCTTCTTCTGCTTCTGGTTTACGCCCCAAAGCGAGCAGAAGTGTGCCCAAGGAGGTCAGGAGATCGGGTTGCTCGCCATTCTGGGCGATGACTTCGCTCAGATAGCGGCAGGCGCCCGCGAGATCGCCCGTCGAGACGGCGTCTTCATATTGGCTCATCAAAGTCTGGAGGGTAGTATTCATGGGGAAACTAGGGTCGGGGATGAGTGCTTTGCATGGCAGGGCGTGGTTTTAAAATATCGGCGTCACGCCGGGGGTGCAGAGTGGGTTGCGCTCGGTCAGCAAGGAATGTTGGAGGTGATGATGGTGGCAGTATTCATTTTTCCTGTCTATTTATAGTCACTATAATTACTCGATGCGTATACCACTGGTCTTGATCGCATCTATGGCCCATTGTGCGCGCCAACGTTTCCAATCCTCTTCCATCCCCGTGTAAGGTTGGCCCCACTCGCGAATCCTTGCTTCTACTTTTGCCAGCCGGCCAGTCGCCTCCCAGAGTGTGCCTCCCTTGGAACCGAAGCTGGACGCTTTTTGGTAAATGCGCTGACAAGTGACCGGTGCGCTCGTGAAAACGACTCCATGTCGCGCCGGGAGCGCATGGTTCATCAAAAAATCAATCTGCGGTCCCAGGCTGAAATCAAAACCTCCAATCTCCTGCATGCAGTCCCGGCGCCAAATGCTGCTGCTGCCGGGCGCAAACATGTTCCCGCGCAGGAAGTCGCGATAGCAATCCTCCGGCGGGATGTAGCCCTCGCGGGAAGCAGAGCCAAATTTACCTGTGACCTGATTTTGCTCGGCATCAAGCAACCCGACGACGCCAAAGAAACCTGCAGCAGTGGGATGCTCGGCCAGCGCGGTCGCCGCCAAGGCAAGGAAGTGTTCGTTAAAGATGAAATCATCCGCGCCTTCACCAAAGATGTAAGTGCCGGTGACGCGTTCCAACGCGTTCTTTGTCGCGGCCATCAAGCCTTGATTTTTGGTGAAAAAGTGGGTTTTGAGCCGCGAATCTTTGGCCGCAATCCCAGCAATGATCCGCTGGCTGCCATCGGTGGAACCATCGTCAGTGATGACGACCTCGAAGTCGGTGAAAGACTGGCGCAACATACCAGCCAGGCACTGCGGCAGGTATTTCGCGTGATTGTAATTGCAGAGATAGATCGAAAACGTCGGTGCAGACATGGCAAGCAGTGGAGAGTGGGAAACTTGATGAGCGTTTCAGACCACGCGCATCTCCGGCAGTGGGACGATGAAGTGGCCACCTTGAGTCAAGTATGCCTGATTGCGCGCGATGATCATGTCGGCGAACCGCCAGGCGAGAATGAGTAAGTAATCTGGTTTGCGTTCGGCCAACGCGGTAGATGCTACAATGGGAATGTGATCGCCGGGGCTGTAGCGGTGCTGACGCACGGGATTATCGTCGACAATGAAGTCCATGACACCGCCGAGGCCAAAGTGGTAGGTCAACACGGTCCCGGTGGCCGAGGCACCATAGCCTGCGATGGTTTTCCCCTCCGTTTTTAGCTTGGTGAGCAAATCGTTCAGACGAACCTTCGCCGCGTCGATCCGGTTGCCCCACGCGGTGTAGGTTTCCAGGCGATATAGACCGTACTCGTTCTCGAGGAGCAGGAGACGCGGGACCTCGGGTGATTCGACGCGCGGGCCGCCAGCCAGTTGGGCGTAGCAGCGGATCGTGCCTCCCTTGCTGGCAGTGCGCTCGACGTCGATCAGCTGGAGGCCATGGCGCTTGAGGAAAATCTGGAGCGGTTTGACGGAGTGATGGCTGAGGTGTTCGTGGTAGATGAAGTCGAACACCATGTTTTCAATCATATCAAGCAGGTACGATACTTCGAAAACAAACACACCGTTGGGTGCGAGGAGGGCGCGGATGCCGTCCGCCATGTCACCGAGGGTATCCGAGTGGGCGAAGACGTTGTTGGCGGTCACAAGTCCAAAGTCGCCGCGGGTGCGGCGGAGTTCCGTGCCGACCTGGCTGTTGAAAAAGCACGGCAGGGTTTCGATGCCTGCGGCGGTGGCGGAGGTGGCGACCTCGCTGGCCGGATCTACGCCGAGCACACTCAGGCCCTGGGCCTTGAGAAAAGAGAGCAGGGTGCCGTCGTTGCTCCCGATATCGAGGGCGCGCGACCCGGGGGCGGGTTTCACCTTGCTGACGACATGGGTGGCGTAGTCGCGAAAATAATTCACCAGGCCCGGTGAGCTGGCGGTCGTGTAGATGTAATCCCCGAAGAGCAGTTTCGGCGACACCACGTCCAGCAGCTGGCCGTGGCCGCATGTTTCGCAAAGGTAGAGATTAATTGGAAAACGCGGTTGAGCGACGGAACGTTTTTCCTCCGTGATGAACGCATCGACTGGTGGACAATCCGTGAGCTTCAGGGCGAGCGGTACTTTAGGGCTGTCGCAAAGACGGCAGGTGTGACGGTGGTAAACGAGGGATTCCATGGGAGAGTCGGGTTATTTTATTTTCCGGGTGGGCGGCGCTGCGGCATCGAGGGGAACGAGTTCCCGCGCGAGCGCCTCTTGGAAAACCAAGGTGAGGCCGCCGTCGACCACGAGGTCCTGGCCGGTGATAAAGGAGGAGCGGGGGCCGGCGAGAAACGTGACCGCTTCGACCACTTCGTCGGCGCGGCCTAGTCGGCCGAGCGGGATGATGCGTTGGTAAAGATCGACGAGCTTGGGCTTGGCGAGAATCACGTGTTGGGATTCCTCCTTGAGGAAGGTGCCGGGCGAGACGCTGTTCACACGGATGCCACGGGCACCGAGCGCGACGGCATAGTAGCGCACGATTTGGTTCAGCCCGGCTTTCGCGACGTGGTAGCCGAGGGGCAGGTGCCGGGAAATGAGCGAGGCGTTGACGGAGCTCACGATCACGATCGCGGCATCGCGCAGGTTGAACTTTTGGACGAGCATTTCAATCAGGGTCCGGGTGCCGGTCAGACTGGTTTCGATTTCCCCCTGCCAGGCATCGCCGGTGCCGCGGTAACGCTGGAAGAAAGCGACACTGTGAAGCGGGCCGCGCGCACGGGTGATCGCGGTGATCGCGGCTTGCAAAGCCACGGGGTCGTTCAGATCGGCCTGCCAGTAACGCCCGGCGTCCGGCTTGTTCCGGGCCGGGGAGGGTGGATTCCTCGCGAGTACTGACACGCGGTAACCTTCGGCGATCAGACGCCGTACGGCGAGCCGGCCCGCTCCACGCGTGCCGCCCACGACGAGTGCGTGCCGCTTGCTTCGGAATGTTCGCGCAGTGGCCATCAGGTCAGACAAGGACGGCGGTGCGTTGGTCGGCGGCTTCGCGCAAGGAGCGCATGAAGTCGGCGACGGCGGGCAGGTCGGTTTCAGCCGGCGCCCAGACGGCCCAGACGGTATCCTCGCGGCGGAACGGACCGGGTGTCGCCTCGTGAATCACGAGACGTTCGGAGCGCATGATGATGGTGTGGTAGACAAATGCGGGTACGCGAATGTAGAACTGGCGACCGGTGCCTTCCGCGCCGAGCGGAATGATTTCAGTGATCTTGCCCTGGGCGTCGAAGAAAATGAAATCGGCTTCACCCTCGAGGATGTGCAGCGATTCGTCCTTGTTAATATGCTTGTTTGGTTTCACGTAGGTCATGTCCATGTAGACAACGAACATTTCGTGCAGCGTGTTCTCGAGTTCCTTGTGGGTGCAAAGGCGCACACGTTTGCGGGCGGTGGTTTGCACCGTCTGTTTCAGAAATTCGATTTCCTTGCGGCCGATGCTGACGACCGCTTGATCGGCGACGAAGACCTCTTCGCCGGTGCGCTTCATCTGCAACATCGGGCGTATGGCGCGGGGCGTAAGACGCAGCTTGTCGAGGAATTTGGCAACGGCGGCTTGATTGGCATCCTCGGGCGACCAGGCGGAGAACACGGTGTCCTCGCGCTTGAACGGCCCAGGCGTGGTCTCGTGGATGGCGATGTCGTCGGAGCGGATGAGCAGCGCGTGCTCGGTCGAGGCCGGGATGCGGCAGTAGAATTGGTAGCCGGAACCATAGGCGCCGAGGGAAACGACATCGGTGACGGAGCCGTCCGGGCCAAAAAAGAAATAGTCGGCTTCGCCTTCGAGCAGGTGGAGCGATTCGTCTTTGCCCACGTGGAGGCTGGGGCGGACGTAGTTCGTGCCCGTGAAGGCGATGAACATTTCATGCATGCGGTCTTCATTGGTCTTGTGCATGCAGGCGCGCACGCGCCCTTTGGGCGACTGTTCCAGATGCTGGCGGAGAAAAGCGGCGTGATCCTGACCGACGCTGGGGAAAGTTTCCTCGGTGATGAACACTTCGGGACTGACGGGACGTAGTTTATGCATGGGGATTGGAGCTGAGGGTGAAGGGAAGGTTTAGCTGAAACGGACAATGGGACGCTTGGTGAGTTTGAACTTCACGGCCTGCTGGAGATGCAGCTGGCGCTCCTCGGGCGAACGATATTGAAACTGGTTGGGGGTCAGGTCGCTGGTGGAGTCCGGGCCCTTTTCGGCGATACAGATGGTGAAATATTCGCAAGGTGGACCGAAGAACTGGCCATTGGCCATCACCTGATCACCTTGGATCTTGATCGGTTCCCAGAGAGTCCATTCCAGTCGGCTGTTCCACTTGTCGGGGGTGGGGAAGGTGGCGAGGTAGGTTTTGCAGTCGGCAAAGTTGTTCACTGAATAGTAGTCGTGAAACCAGTCTGGCGGGAAGGTGAGATAGGGGCCGTTCACCCGGGTGCCGTGCTCAAGGTGGACAATGCGTCCACCGGGTTTGAGCATACGGCTCATGTTGCGGAGGCTGGTTACCGGGTCCCAGACGTTGTCGAGCACGCTGCCGTTGTAGATAAAGTCGAAACGGTTTTCCAATTCGGGGGGAATGGGCCGGTTAAGATCCCAGACAATGTCAGCCCCCTCGAAATTACTGTGGTCGAGGGAACGGAGCTCCCCCGTGCTGAACGAACCGAAGAACGACTTGTCGTCGATGAACTGATCCATGTCCGAGTTTGTGGTGGAACGGTCGATCTGGATTTTTTCGGGAGGTGGACAGGGCAGACCTTGTTGTTCCAAAAAGGTTTTGAGCAGGGGGGGCGTGATGTGGATCGTCTGCCGGCCGATGGTGAGGATCTGGCCGGTGATATTTTTGTACACATGCTCACGAATGATATACTGTCCGACTTGGGGGAGTAAGCCCATGATGTTATGAGGAGTTGATGTTGGGATGGAGAAAGGCGGTGTGGCAGCTCAGGCGCGGCGGTCTGAGCCGATGGCGAAAAGATAATGGGCCATCTTGTGATAGCCGGTGTGCACGACCTCATCGTTCATCGAGAAGAGAAAGACGTTGTGGAAATACCGGGCCATCAACTGGCGGAATTCGTCACCGGACTTGCAGTTCACATGACCAGCCTTGCTACCGGGAGAAGCATAGGTCTGGGACTCGAGCGACGGCGAACCGAGGATGCACACGCCGTGCGGCCCGAGTGATTTCACCATGTTGCCGACGAAACGGTCCTCGTCCTCGGCATGGATGTGCTCGATCACATCCACGGCATAGACGCCGTCGAACGGGCCGTTCACGGGGCCGGTCAGCATGTCATGGGTGAAACATTCGAACGGCCACGCTGGGTCTATCCGGCGGTTGACGTCTTCCACGAACACCGGATCGAAATCGGTCGCGGTCAGTGCCTTCACTTCCTGGCGCACCACGCGGGTGCCGAATGCATCGGCGCAGCCAACTTCCAACACGCGGTTCATGCCCGAAAACATTTTTGAGACGAACTTGTAGCGGGCGAGGACGAAGCCGAGCCGGCGTGGATCGTCGTGCCAGACCTGATTGCTCATCAGGCCGAACTCGGTGCGGCGTTGCTCCGCCAGCTCGAGGCAGCGGTCGTATTGCGGTTCTTTGGTGTGAGTGATCATGAGGAAAGGGTGGCTGGATTATTCGAAATAGATGAACTCATAGTCCCCTCGGTAGCCGAAGTGCCGGTAGAGCCAGAGCCACTCGGCGGTGTCGAAAAACGATGCGCACGTGAGGGCCCAGCACTGGAGGTTGAAAAGCTCCTGCTCGGAGCGATAGCTCTCGAGCAGCAGATAACCTTGGTGCCCGACGCGGTTCATCTCGCCGAGCGCCACCTGCAACTCCGGCAGGCGGAGGTTGTGCAGCGCGTTCAAGGTGATCACTAGGTCGAAGTGTTGGTCAGCAAACGGCAATGGCTTGCGGGCGTCATGCAGGCGCAGGTCGGCCTTCAGCTCCGGATGGCGTCCGTCGATACCGGATTGTGAGGTATCCACGCCGACCAATTCGAGGCCGGGCTGGAGGCGTTGCATTTCGTAGAGCAGAAATCCTTTGCCGCAGCCGATATCGAGAACGCGCGAGCCGCCCTGGAGGCCATAAGTGGTGATGAGGGCCTGTGCGACCGGGGCCCAACGGCCGGGGAGATATTTGTAGCCACCGTACCCGTAGCGGCGGTCGCCGTCCCAATAGTCTGGGCCGTATTCCTTGGCTTTGAGCATGCAGGCCACTTTGTCATCCCTCATCCGCTCGATGTATTTGCGAGCGGTGGCTTGATGAAGCGGGGTGACGAAATTGCGGAGTGTGCCCATGGGATTTGGCGTGGTGGAAAATCAGGAAGCGAGGGCGAGCGGCGGGTGAAGCGCGGCGGCGGCTTTGGCAAGCTGGGTCGTTTTGCGCGCGACGATGTCGGCCGTGCCCGCGAAGCGGCGGCGCCGGTTTCCGGCCGGGAGAAACTCATTGAGCATGATCGTACACCATTTGAGTTGGTAGATGGGAAGCAGCAGGCGGCAGCGGGCGGCGAGGACCGCGGGCGAGGCGCAACCAAGTGCGGCGGCAACGCGGGAGATGAAGTTTTCGTAGCAGTCAGCCGGCGCCGGAATCGCGGGCTGGCAGAAGAAATCGCAGACAAGTTTGGCGGGATCATCCCAACCGGCGTACTCGAAATCAAAAAACATCAGCGAGCCATCGGTCCGGCGCAGCGTGTTGTGGAAACCGAAGTCGGAGGGCGAGACACAGCGGGGCATGGGGGCGGAGTCGGCGTTCACGTCGGAAAGCGCCGCGACGAGGGCGGGGTGATGGAGGGCGTTTTGCCAGGCGGGGAAAAGGGTATCGTTCACGAATAAACGAGCGGTGGCGTCGATTGGGTCCGTACCGGATATGCTGGCGAGACGATCCATGCGGCTTTGCACGGTGGCGAGATGCTCGGCCAGGGTGTGGCAGGTCTCGGCGGCGGGGCGGATGACATCGGCGCGGGTGCGGGCGTGGTTGAGTTGGGTGAAAAAATCGAGAGCGGCATCCACGTCTGCGGAGGTGGCCTGTTCTAGGCGGGTACCTTCGACCAGGGCAAACGCGCCCAGACGATCCGTCTCGTCCCATGCGAGCGGTTCCGGGATGCAGCGCACGCCGGCGGATTCCCAAGCGAAAGTATAAAACGCATGCTCGGAGTGGTAGCGGTCGCGGGTGTCGTTGGCCGGCGTGAAATATTGCTTCACGATGTAATCACGGCCGCTGGCAGTGCGGGCGCGGTGCACGCGATTGTTGGCGCCGCCGGGGAGCGGTTCCAAGGTGTGAGGCATCTCGCCGAAGAAGCGATTGAGCAGGCGCGCGAGGGCGGCGGGTTGCAGCGCGGCGGCCTGGATGTCGGTCACGGCGTGGGTAATGTCGAGCAAGTGCGACTGAAGATCGGTCCACGTGGCGAAAACGTGGTCACCGGTGATAACTGGCCCGGTGATGTTCGGGGCGAATAGCAATTGGGCGGTGTTGGCCGGGAAGGCCGAGTCGGACAGGATATCGGGCAGATCATCGATGAAATGAGTGCACTGGCACGAGGCGATGCGGGCGAGCTTGGCGGATTTCGTTAGCTCGAAAAAGATTTGCTCGGGACGCAGGCCGGCACCGTCGGGCGAGAAGAAGCCCTGTTGCACGAGCCAGTCCTGGGCGGCGGCGTGCAGATCGTATGGCTCGCCGACGAACGGATGGCGGGTCTTGTGACTGATGATGCAGACGGTGATGCCGTGTTCGCGGCAGGCGCGAAAGAAATCATGCACGCCGGGAAACGGTTCAGCCTCGGCCATACGTGGGCCGTAGACGCAGCCTTGCAGGGCCGTCCACTCGGGCTCGCGACCGGCAGCGCGGAGATAATCGCGAACGGCGTTCTTCGTGGCGGCAACACCGGCGGGCACGAGCCCGCGCTCCAATGCGACGCGAGGGAAGAGCGCGTCGTAGCGGACGATGGTGTTGTCGAAATCTACGCCGATAATCATAGGGAACAGGCGACGTTCAGGCTACGGCGGAGCGCGGTGCTGATCGCTTCGGCTGTCAGGCCAAAATGCGCACGAGCTTCGTCCTGATCGCCGATATCATGATAAAAAGTGTCGGGCGTGCCGAAGCGGACCAGACGCGCCTCGGGGTGGGGGTGGTCGGCGAGCCATTCGGCGACGGCACCGCCAAAACCGCCGAGCACGCTGTGCTCCTCGATGGTGGCGACGAGAGTGTGGGCGGCGAAGACGCGGCTGAGCGCGGCTTCGTCGAGCGGCTTGACGGTCGGGAAACTGATGACTTCAGCCGTGATGCCTTCGGCCGCGAGTTGGCCGGCAGCTTGGAGGGCGATGGGTAGCAGCACGCCGTTGGCGAGGAGGCAGAGATCCTTGCCCACGCGCATGGGGATAGATTGGCCGAGCGCGAGTCCGGCGGGCGGGGCAGAGTGCACGACGGGTTCACCTTTTTTGCCGATGCGCATGTAAGTGGGCTGGTCCTGATGGAAAGTGGCCCGCAGCAGGGCGCGGACTTCCATGGCGTCGGCTGGCGTGAGAACATTCATCTCGGGCAGAAGCCGGAGCATGCCGACTTCCTCGCAGGAATGGTGCGTGCCGCCGAGGGAGGCGTAGGCGAGACCCGCACCGGTGCCGACGATGGTGACGGGCAGGCGATGGTAGCAAAGATCCACGCGGATCTGCTCGATGCAACGGTAGGTGACGAAAGGAGCGATCGTGTAGCACACGGGACGCAGGCCGCACATCGCGAGGCCGGCGGCGACCCCGATCATGTTAGCCTCGGCCACGCCGCAGTTGTAGAAGCGGTCGGGGCAACGGACCTTGAAATCGTCAAAGAGGCGGTTGCCGATATCGCCCGAAAGAAGCACGATGCGTTGATCGGCGATGGCCAGTTCAGTGATGGCTTGGGCGAAGGCGTTTCTCATGGCGAGCAGAGGAGTTGGGCGGCGAGGTCGACTTCGGCGGCATCGGGGATGCGATAGTGCCAGTTGTTGTCGTCCTCCATGAAGGAGACGCCCTTGCCCTTGACCGTGTGCGCGATGATGGCGCGCGGTCGGCCCGTGGCTTCGCCGCGGGGAGCGAGGGCGGCGGCGAGGGCGGAAATATCGTGGCCGTCTACTTCGGTGGCGTCCCAACCGAAGGCACTCCACTTGTCGCGGAGCGAAGCGAGGGCCAGTACTTCGTCGCTGCGGCCGGTGGCCTGCCATTTGTTGTAGTCAATCACGACGGTGAGACGACCGAGAGATTTTCCGGCGGCGAACATCGCGGCTTCCCAGACAGAGCCTTCGTTGCATTCGCCGTCGCTCATGACGACGAGCGTGCGGTAGTCGAGATTTTGAATGCGGCCAGAAAGCGCGAGGCCGCAACCGACGGGCAGACCGTGGCCGAGGGAACCGGTGGCGAGTTCGACCCCAGGAGCGCAATTAGGCGCGGGTTGTTCGGCGAGTTTGCCTCCGTGAACGGCGAAGGTATCGAGCCACGCTTCGGGAAAAAATCCCCGGGCGGCGAGGCAGGTGTAGAGCGCGGGAGCGGCGTGGCCCTTGCTCAGAATAAAGCGGTCGCGGTTCGCGGCAGACGCTGCGGCGGGATCGATGCGCAGGGTAAGCCAGTACGCAGCGACGAGAATATCGATGCAGGAGAGCGAAGAACCCAGATGCGGCGCACCGGAAGTGTGCGACATCTGCACGACTTGGTAGCGGAGGTTACGCGCGACCTCGGTGAGATCGGCAGGAGTAGCCCCGAAGGGCACCTGGGCGGGACGGCGTTGTTGGGGCAGGGTTTTCACGAGCTGAAGAGGGGAAAGTGAATCATGGCGTGAATGACTTCGCCGGAGCGCAGGCGGGCGATGGCGTCGTTGACGTCGGCGAGTGGAAAGCGATCGGTGACAAATCCGGCGGGATTGAAGCGGCCCGCGCGAAGCATGCGGACGAGGCGCGGAATATCCTCCGCCGGTTGACTGCCGCCGCCGTGGGAGCCGGTGAGGACTTTGCCGAAATGAAGCGGCAGGGTGTTGAGGGAAATTTTCTGATCGTGGGCCATCACGCCGAAGATCACGCAGCGGCCGGTCGGAGCCGTGAGAGCGAAGGCTTCTTCGATCACGGCGGGCAGGCCTGTGCCATCGATCACGACGTCGGCCGGACCGTTGAGGAGGGCCTGGACGGCGGTGCGGAAACCCGTGGAGGCGGAATTGATCACGTGCGTCGCGCCGTAGGCGCGCGCCTTGGCGAGTTTGTGTTCGTGGAGGTCAACGGCGATGACGGGGTGTGCGCCGGCGAGGTGAGCGCCGAGCACGGCCCCGAGCCCGATGCCGCCGCAGCCGATAATGACGACCGATTCGCCGATGCGGACTTTCGCATCGTGGGTAATTACGCCGAAGCCGGTGGTGAGGGTGTCGGCGAGCAGGGCGCAGATTTCGAAATTGAGATCGATCGGAACCGGCGTGAGGCGGTTTTCCGAGACGACGCTGAATTGCTGGAAAGTGGTGATGTTACCGGCGTTGACCTTCGAGCCATCAGCACGGAGATAGGTGCTGCCTCCGGCCTCGATGCCGCGACCGGGACGCCAGTGAATGACGACGCGATCGCCGATCTTGACGTGGCGAACTTCGGGACCGGTCTCGCGGACAATGCCGCCGGCCTCGTGGCCGAGCAAGTGCGGTAAATATTTATCGGGACCTTTCGAACCTTGAATTTCACCGATCTGCGATCCGCAGATTCGGGTCGCGGCAATCTCAACGAGAACCTGGCCATGACGGAGCACAGGGATTTCCAGCTCGGCAATTTCCAGCGGGCGGCGTTGTTCGATTAAGATGGCAGCGAGAGTCTTCATGACAGCGGGCAGCGCTGGAGTTTAGGCGCAGATGGCGAGCTGCTTCATCGTTTTAATGTTGTAGCAGTTTTCCTCGTCGCGGAGATGGCCCGCGCGGTAATTTGTGATGACGTCGGTAATGCCGTCTTCGACGGTGAACTTCTGGACAAAACCGGTGGCGAGCAGTTTCTTGGAAGACAGGCGGTAGGAACGCGGGTCGTTGGAAGGCGTGACCACGATCTCCACGCCGAGGCGTTTTTGCACGCGCTGGGCGATTTCGAGAATGGAGATGTTTTCGAAGCCGGCATTGAAGATCCCGGGATGGGCCAGGCCGCAACCGAGGAAATGGTGATACACACGGATCATGTCGCGGATATGAATGTTGGGTCGCGTCTGATCGCCGCCGAAGACCGTAATCTTGTTTTTCGTGAGGGCGGACATGGTCAGCACGTTGACCGAGAGATCGAGCCGCATGCGGGGCGAATAGCCGCAGACCGTGGCGGGACGCACGATGTTGACACAGATTTTGTCGGCATAGCTGAGCAGCACGCGTTCGCTGATCATCTTGGTTTTGTTGTAGTCGGAGATGGGCACCAACGGAAGATCCTCGGTGACTTCCGGTTCGTCTTTCACGCCGTAGACACTGCCGGAGCTGGCGAAAATGAATTGGGGAACTTGGTGCGCGATGGCCCGTTCGACGAGCAGCATGGTGGCGAGGGCGTTGACCTCCCAGTTGAGCTTGGAGTCGAGATCGGCGCAGGGATCGTTGGCGACGTTGGCCAGATGCATGATCACATCCATGCCGGCCATCGGAATACGGTCGGCGTCGCGCACGTCTTCCTTGATGACGGTGAGATTGGGGTGCGCCGGCAAAAAGTTGCCGAACCACTGGAGATCCACGACGGTGACCGTGTGGCCCGCTTCGAGGAGACTGAGGGTGAGCGGGGTGCCGACATAACCGCAACCGCCGGTGAGTAGAATTTCCATGGAGGGGTGGGAGAAATTTAGAATGCGAGCATCGAGGTTCCGCCTTTGAGGAGGCGGGCCTTGCGGATGGGTTCGGCGTTGCCGACGATCTTGACGGCCTGCGCTCCGGCGAGTTGACCCATGAAGGTGGCGACGTTGAGCGGGACACGACTGGCCGCGGCGAGACTGGCGACGGCACAGAAGGCGTCGCCGGCTCCAACCGCATCCACCACGACATGATCGAGCGGAGGACAGGCGGTGATGCCTTTCACACAGTTGCGTCCGAGCGTCTGGTGGGCGCCGCGCGTCAACCACGCATAGCTGCTCCCGAGGTGGGTCGCGAGGTTCGTGAGCTCCTGCCCGAAATCGATTTCCCGGCGGCCGACGGCGAGGTGCAGCTCGGTTTGGTCGAGGGTAAATACATCCGCGCGGCGGTACCGGCGATTGATGATATTGAAACCGTGATTGTTGCTGTTCGTCTGGCAATTGATGGCGAGGAACGGTGCCTTGTCCTGCACGTAGTCGCGTACGATGTCCTCCATCACGCCGTGGCCGAAATCCATCACGAGCACGAGATCGTAGCGCGAGATTTCGCCGGCGATGTGCTCCTGCAAAATGCGCTGCAGGGCTTCTCCCGGCATGTGCCTGTTAAGGTAGTTGACGGAAAAAAGTTTCGCGAGCTCTTTGCCCTCGACGCGCGGCTCGACGTAGCGCTGTTTCACAATCGTCGTGAAATCCGGGGAGCGGACAATCCGGTCGCCCTCGGGCCCGATGAAGCCGGCCAGCAGGCCGTCGATCCACGGCTCGGTGCCGGTTAATCCGATCAGCTTGACGTGCTGGGTGAATTCTTTGAGGTGCCGGTAGACGGCGAGAGCTCCGCCGGCCTGCATTTCTTCGGAGACAAAACGTCCGGATAGAATGCGGTTTTTCGAAGTGAGGCCTTGTACTTCGACCGTGGAATATTTGTCGAAGATGATATCGCCGATGACCAATACTTTCAGTTTGGCAAAGCTGTCGATGATCTGACGGAAGCGCGTGGGCGGACATTCCTGCGCGACGAGTTGGCAAAAGCTTTTCACCTCCGGCGGATAGGGATCAAAATGTTTGTTGAGCAGACGCGTTGAACTGAAAAGGATGGAACCGAGGTAGCGCATTTCGCCGCCCACGCGCTGCACGGTGAGAATATCATCACCGATATTGTTCGTGAGATCCGTCAGCGGGTCGGCGTATTCGCGGCCCTTGCAATAGAAGTGCGCGCGGATGCACTCGATGGCCTCGACGGCGGCGGGATAGGGTATCACCACGACGTAGTCCACGCACCACAGGGCCGCGAGCCAGCGGGAACGCAGCTGATCGTTGAAGTAGGGGCGACCGGGACCTTTGTTGACAAACTTCTCGCCCGTAATCGTGACGACGAGAATGTCACCCAAAGCTTTCGCTTCCTCGAAATGCACGATGTGCCCGGGATGGATCAGATCGAAGGTGCCGTGACAATGAACGATGACCTTGCCCTGCTCGCGCAACCGCGTGCACAGAGGGCCGGCGTGGTTGAAGCCCACGATTTTTTCCTGCGGGCGAGGCGCAACTGAGACCACTCGTTTGGTGGCGACAAGGCGGCGAGTCCGCTTCGGGACCATGGATTTTAGCAAAGTCATGAAAAAGGTTCAGGGCTTGTGAATGTAGTCGAAGGGTTGCTGGCGGATCTCAGCCAGGTGTGCATCCACCCAGGCGATCGTGGCACGTACGCCCTCTTCGAGGGAAACGGTGTCGTTCCAACCGAGCGATTGACGGGCCTTGGTGCTGTCCAAGGTATAGGCCGCATCTTTGCCGGGACGGTCGTCGGTGATTTGCGCGACGTGGTTGAAATCGGCGTTCATCAGGCGACAAATCATTTCCACGAGCTCACGGATGGAGATGAAACGGGCGGTCGAGAGGTGATAACACTCGCCGACGGGAGCATGCCGGGCAATCGCGAGGGTGGCGTCCGCTACATCGTCGATATGAATAAAGGAACGCACCGAATGGCCGCCGCCATGTAACTGGAGTTTTTGTCCAAGTTTGATGGAGAGAATCGTGCGCGGGATGATGCGGTAGAGTTGCTGACCGGGACCATAAACATTCGCCGAACGCGTCCACACTGCGGGGAATTGATACTGGTTGATAAAGGTCCGCAGGTGCAGATCGCACGCGGCGCGGGAGGCGGCGTACGGGGTGCTCGGATTGAACGGAGCGTTCTCAGTGATGATGCCGCCCGTGCTGCCGTACACTTCGGGCGTGCTGACGTGGACGTATTTTTTCAACCAGCGGGCCTGGCGGAGGCGGTCATGCCAGAGAACATTGGCGACGACATTGGTCTGATACCAGTGGGCCGGGGTGAGCCAGCTTTGGGCGACCATGCCTTGCGCGGCAAAATTGACCACGGTGGTGGGTTGAAAGGCATCGAGTGCGGCCATCAAGGCCTCGAGATCGTGATTCAAATCGGTCCGGACAAATCGAAAACCCCGCTGCTGCGCGGCAGGCAGCCAACGATAAGGAAGAAAGCAGGCAGCGGGTTCGTCGGAACGACTGGTCCCGAGTACTTCCAGACCTTGGGCGAGGCAATGGCGGGCGAAACTCGCGCCCGAAAAACAATTGCTGCCGATGATCGCGATTTTTTCGCTCATGGGAATTGTTTAGCTGCGACCTTCGCGGGACAGATATTGCATGGCCATGTGGCCGACCATCATTTGCAGATCTTCGGCGACCTGCATGTCGTGGGCAGGAAAATAGATGGGGTGATCCGTCAGTTTCAGGGCGCAGCCACCGGTGAAACCGAGAATGGCAAAACTGGTCAGGTGCAACTCGCGCGCCCGAATGAGGGCTTTGACGATGTTGGGAGAATTGCCACTGCCGGAGAAGGCGAGCAGGAGGTCACCGGGCTGGGCCAGAACGGTCAGTTGCTGTGCGAAAATATCCTCGTAGGCGATGTCATTGGCGAGGCAAGTGAGCACCGCGGCGTTGGCGGGCAAGGCGGTGACGCGCAGGCCGCGACCGGTGGCTTTATCGACGCCGTAGAGGAGATCATTGGCGAGATGGATGGCGTTGGCCGCGCTGCCACCGTTGCCGCAGAGAAACACTTGGCGATTTTCGCGCCAGCATCGTTGCAAGGTTTCGACGAGCAGAACGACGTCGCTCCAGTCGTGATCACGCCAGACCGCATCGAGGGTGCGGGCGTAATGGGCGATGAAATCAGGCGGAGCTTGGGCCGGTTTGATATGATCCGGATGAGGTGAGAGTGGCGGCAGACCGTACGATTCGGGAGACGGGTGCGGAGAATTTATTTTGATCGGCTGGGGTGAAACTGCGTTGTGGCGCAAAATATTTCGGGCGAACGCTTGCGTCGCCGACCACCAGGAAGTTAAGAATTCAGGAACCGGATGAGCGGTATCCAAGGTGGACCCGACTGATTTAGTCGCGGAGGTAGTGGCATGGGATGACATGGCTTGCCGCTATAATGCAATGAGCAGGCCATGCTGATCCGGGATGATGTAAGATTATGGAAATGATGTGAATAAACGGGATATATTTTATTCTAATATCGCGACTCAGCGCGACGGAACTGATTGATCACCAAACCGGAAAAAAATGCCTCCGTGGAGAGGCGATGTCTCATTGCTTCCGGGCCTGGGGAATAAGACTCGGCAGGCAGGGACGCCTCCCGCTACACCGAGGCGATGTAGCCACAGGCCTCCGGGCTTGGGGAATCGGGACGGTTCGGCGATTATGCATCGTTGGCGCGTGGCGCGACGAGCTCGCCACTCCCTTACAACGAAAGTAATTTCATTTTTCGGCAGGCAGGGACGCCTGCCGCTACTTCACGAGTCGCTGTGGATTCGCTGCGATTACGCGGCAGCCTGACTGGTGCGCGGCTTGGAGACGATTTGGACGACAGAAAATAATTTGTCCCACAATACACGGGCGCATTGGTCGGAGCGGAAGTGCGGCGCGCTGGCAATGGCGCGGGCTTGCAGGGCGGGCAAATCACGGAGGGCGAGTGCGACAGCTTCGGCCATGGCGACCGGGGTCCACTTGGTGGCGGCGACTACGCCGAGATTAAATTCGCGGCCCTGGCGGGCGGGCACGGTGCCGGGAGAGACGACAATCACTTTTCCCACGGAAGCGGCTTCGGTGAAAACACCCGAGGAGCCGTGGCCATAGAAGGTGGGCGAGTAGGGGAGTAAAACGATGTCGGCTTCGTGGAGCAGGGCAAAATATTCCGGTGCGTTGAGCGCACCCGTGACGAGACGCACATCGTCGCCGGCTTGGCGTTCCAGTTTTTCGAGCGTGGGTCCGAGTTGGCTGAGAGCGGCTTCCCGACTTTGGATCTGAATCACGAAACGGGGGCGGGGTTGAAGCTTGGCGCAGTGCTCGATGATCTCGGGTAGAAAATGCATGCCGCGCAGGGCGCTGGTGTGACCTTGGTAGACAATCGTGGGACGGACGGACGGAGTGCGGGCCGGGGCGCTGGCGAGGAGAGCGGAGACGTCCATCGGATTGGGCAATTCGAGAACGGGCAGGGCCATGATCTTTTGGTACGCGAGAGCGAGTTCGCGGGTGTCGGCACAAATCACGGTCCGCGGTTGCACGGCGTAAAGCGCGCGGGCGGCGTAGCGGTAATAAAGCGCGATCATGTCCTTGTTGGCGCGAGCCTGCACGTAATCCATCGCGTGATTCAGGTAGCGCAGCATGATCGCAACGGCGGGTCGGCGCTCGGCCGGCAGACGTCCGAGCCACAACGCTACGGCGTAAAGTTGATTCTGAAGGAGATTGGGAAAGTAAACCAGATCATCGCTGGTGAATCGCTCGGGATTAATTTGGAGCAAATCGCCGAGGAAAGCTTGGTTGATGGTGTTGAAATTCTCGATGGCCCACACTTGGGCATCGCTGGCGGCTTCCTGAAAAATATCGTGGGAGAAAACCTGCTCGGGGGTTAGCCCCTCGCAGGTGACCGTGCAGCCACGCCGGGCATAAATGGTCACGGGCAAGCCGCGCTGCTGGAGTTCGCGCACGAGCTGGGCATCATGATTCAGATAATGTCCGCCCGTGCCTTGCAGCTGGGGATCGCAGAGGTGGACGTGGCGCATGGGAGGGACTGAGGGCGGTTAAGAGTTAAGCGCTGAGCGTTCGGCAACCGGACTAACGCGTCGGATGACTCGTGCCAGTGAGTGGGGTGGAACGCGGCCTCTGGACGCGTTTTCTACGGCGTGCGCCAAACCAACCCGTCCGGAGGCGGGGTTCCACCTTTCCATGCATGCATTGGGAGAGGAGAAATTCATATCAACTGCATGGGCGTAACTTAGCGCTGCGAAAAAATAATCTGCGCGCCCGGAGCGTTGACGCGGACCTTGACGGCCGGACGTGCGCCAAGGGCCTTGCGAATCGCCTCGTGGTAACGGGGCTCGGCGATGAAAAGAAGAAATCCACCCTGGCCAGCACCGAGTAATTTGCCGCCCTTCGCACCGGCATGAAGTCCGGCTTGATACCACTTGTCGATCTGCGGCAGCGTGACGGAGCCGGCTTGTTTTTTAAGTTCCCAACCGGCATTCATCAATTCGCCAAATCGGGCAATGGGCCGATCCGAGGCGAGATAGTCCATGCCGAGATGCGCGAGATCGGTCATGCGGCACAGGAGTTTGGTTTTATCGGCGGGTGCGGTGGCGCATTTTTGGCCGAGCACGGAAAAACTGTCGCGTTGGATGCCGGTGTAAACGAGCAGCATGTGATCCTCCAGCGCCTGAATGCGCTCGGCGGTGAGTGGGACCTGCGTGGCGTGATAACTGCCATGCTTGCCAAAAGTGATGTGACTGAAGCCGCCGTGCGCTGCGATGATTTGATCCTGCCAGCCCCCGGCTTCTTTTAATATGACGCGCTCCACTTCGATGGCCTCATCGGCCAAATCGCGGGCGGAACGGAAACGGCCGCAGTGGGCGTGCAAGGCTTGCAACATCGCCACGACGAAGCTCGAGGATGAGCCGAGGCCGGTGCGGGCGGGCATATCCGCCATGACGTGCATTTCGAGGCCTGAGGTCAGGCCGAGTTTTTCCAAGGCCGCACGAATGGCAGGATGCTGGATTTCCGCAGTGGTGTTGACGGCTTCACTGCGCCGGTAGGAGAGGCGGATCTTATGATCGAAGTACTCCTCCAGAAACGGCTGCACGGTAACATAGGCGTAGCGGTTAATGGCGGTGCACAGCACGGCGCCGCCATGGTGTTGAAAATGATCGGGGAAATCCGTGCCGCCACCGAGGAAACTGACCCGGATGGGTGCGCGGGAAATCACCATCGTGTCGCGGCCGGTGGTGGCGGAGGAAGAGGAGGTGGCGAAGGGAGAACCGGAGTGCCGGGGAAGGGCGGTGGTGGAACTGGTTCCGGGGCTGGTGCGCACGACCGTGCGCTTGGGCCGGGGGGATAGAATAGCTGTAGGCATTGCCCAAGTAATCGGTACAGTGCGGGAAAATTTTAGAAGTAACCGGCAAATATTTGTTAATTGGGGTATATTGTTGCCGATAGGACTGGGTGCGGGGGCTATTCCCGGCTCCCGCTTATCCGCCCCTCCATGAAGATTTCCTCCACTGGCGAAGCCGCATTTCCCGGCTCAGTGCTTGTGCCCATTGCACTTCGACTCGGGCTGGGGCGTAAGCTAAACCCCTTCATTCTATGATCTGTCGCGTATGTGATTCTTCCCGTCTCGATGTTGCTGTTGATCTCGGTGAACAACCATGGGCCAACCATTTTCTCCGGCCGGTTGATGTCGGTCATGAACCGACGTACCCTTTGCGCGTAGTGCTCTGTGCGCAGTGCGGCACGGCCCAGCTCGATTACACGGTACCCAAGGAAACGATGTTTTCCGATCACACGTATCTCTCTGGGACCACGAAGACGTTGAGTGATCATTTCCGAAAAGTCGCCACGGAGGTGGATCAACGCTACTTCGCGAACCGACCGAAAAAAGCCATGCTCGACATCGGCTCCAACGATGGCACGCAACTCCGCCAATACCGGGATCTCGGCTATGACATCCTCGGGGTCGAGCCGGCCAAGCTCCCGGCAGAAATTGCCAACGATGCCGGTCTCACGACCAAGCGTGCCTTTTTTAATGTTGAGACGGCGCGCGAGATCGACCGGCAATTCGAGGTCATCAACGCCTCGGGTGTATTCTTTCATCTCGAGGAATTGCACTCCGTCACCGATGGCATCCGCCTGTGCCTCGCGGAAGACGGCGTGTTTGTGATCCAGTTTCTTTATATGAAGCGCATCGTGGAGAATGATGCGTTCGACCAGATTTATCATGAGCATCTGCTCTATTATAATGTGCGCACGATCGACAAACTCCTGCGCCGTCACGGCCTGGCGTTGTTCGATGCGGAGCTTTCTCCGATTCACGGCGGTTCCATCATCGCCCACGCCACGCATCTCGCCCGGGCTAAACCGAGCGAGCGCCTCGAAGCTCTCGGTCGGGCGGAAGATGAAACCGGGGCGAACACGCTGCCGTGGTATCATGCCTTTCAAGCACGGATCGCGACGAACAAGACCGCCAATCTCGCGTATCTACGCCAGTGTCGCGCCGATGATAAAAAAGTGTTTGGCCTTGGGGCGCCCGTGAAGGGGAATACGTTGCTGAACTATTACGGCATTCAACCCGACTTGATCGAGTGTCTCACGGAGCGAAATGTTCATCGCCGTGGTTTGATCGCGCCGGGCAGCCATATTCCAGTACGAATTGAGGCTGATCTTACGGAGCAGCCTGACGTCTATTATGTGCTCGCGTGGAATTTTAAGCAGGAAATTCTCGAGCGAAACCGCGAGTTGATTGCCAGTGGCGTGGAATTTTATTTCCCGGTGAACCCCAAGGAGGTTTGAACGCCATGCGGGTATTTATCACCGGAGGAGGAGGATTTCTTGGCCGCCATTTGCGCACCGCCTTGACGCTGGCCGGGCATAGCGTGGTCGCGCCGAATTCACGCGAATGTGATTTGTTGCGCGACGGGGCGCTGTATCCTTGGAATCACGAACGGTTCGACCGCATTTTCCATCTCGCCGCCTGGACCCAGGCGGGCGATTTCTGTCTGCGCCATCCCGGCGAGCAATGGGTGCGCAATCAACGGCTCAACACTGGGCTCCTCGCGTGGTGGGCCGAGCAGCAACCGCAGGCGAAACTGGTCAGCATCGGTACCAGTTGCGCGTATTCGCCCGAGCTGCCTTTGACCGAGGAGCACTATCTCGACGGTCAGCCGATTGAAAGTCTGTACACCTACGCCATGACGAAGCGGATGATGCTCATCGGCCAGCGTTCACTGGCGAAGCAGTACGGTTTGAAACATCTGACGCTCATTCCCTCGACATTATATGGACCGGGGTATCACGCCGATGGCCGCCAGCTTCATTTCATTTTCGATCTCATCCGCAAGATTCTCCTCGGCGGCCAAGAAGGCGAACCCGTGGTACTATGGGGTGATGGCCATCAACGGCGTGAGCTCATTCATGTTGCGGATTTTGTGCGCACGGCCTTGCAGCTCGCGGACACAGTGGACAATGAGATCGTGAATTTGGGGAGTGGAGCGGAGCATTCCATTCGTGATTTTGCCGCGCTGATTTGTGCGGAAGCCGGCTATGATCCGGCGGCGATTCAGTATGATACGAGCAAGTATGTGGGTGCCCGTTCGAAGTGTCTTTCGATTGAAAAACTGCGTCGCCTGCTGCCGGA
The DNA here is from genome assembly GCA_025360455.1 of Opitutaceae bacterium. Classification (GTDB taxonomy): domain Bacteria; phylum Verrucomicrobiota; class Verrucomicrobiia; order Opitutales; family Opitutaceae; genus Didemnitutus. Next base: position 75,327 of record JANYCF010000328.1, read on the forward strand.
ATTTTCGCCGATGCCGCTCGCGCAAGGTTTGCCGCCGGTGATCACCTGGGTGCGCGATACGCTGTTGAAGAAATCGGCGTGAGAGGGTGGGCGAGGCTGAGGGTAGGGACGGACCGCTGGGCCGTCCGCGAATTACCTCATACGGCGCGCCCAGCGGTCACGCCCTACCTAGGGTCCTAAAAGCTTATTGCTTCGCCGCGCACCATTGCCGCCAGCACTCGCGCAGCGCGGTGCCGAAGCGCGCGGCTTGTCCGGCGTGATCCATCAGCACGGAACGTTGCATATCAGCACGAAGATTTTCGCGTAAGGAAGTTAATCGTGCCGGATCAGCCGCGAGGTTGGCAGCCAGAGTGAGATAACTTTCTTCGCTCTCCGCGATTAATTCTGGATGGCCGATGGCATGCAGCAGACTCGCCCCCACGCGTGAGGCATGGCGGTCGCCTTGCAACGTTACCACGGGCACACCCATCCAGAGTGCTTCGCAGGTGGTGGTGGTGCCGTTGTAAGGCGAGGGGTCGAGGGCAATATCCACCTGGGAGTAGGCCGCCAGATGTTCGGCCGTGGTGGTTTTCAAGCCGGCGAAATCGACTCGTTCCCGAGCGAGTCCGGTGCGTTGCATTCTGGCTTGTACGAGAGTGACGATCGCGGGGTCGGTCAGGCCGATCGATTTCAATAGCAAGCGCGAGCCGGGCACCATCGCGAGCAGTCGGGCCCAAAGACCGAGCATTTCATCCGTCACTTTTGAAAAAGTATTGAACGAACCGAAAGTCACTCGCCCGCGACTAAGCGAGGGCGGCGGGGTCGCGGCCGGTGCGCTGGTCGGCGCGGAATAAGCCCACGCCGTGGGAGCGAAGCGCACGAGTGTTTCGGTGTGATAGCGATCAGAGTCACCGGGTGGATCAGTGAGGGCATCCACAAAACGAAAATCCATCGCACGCAATCCGGTGGTGTTGGGATAACCCAAATAATTAATCTGAACCGGAGCCACGCACCGCGCAAATACCGGCAACAGACTGTTGCCCGTGTGACCAGCCAGGTCCACCGCGATATCGGGCTGGTCGGCACGGATGATGGGTTCAATCACGTTTTCCACCTGACTGGGGCAATCCAGCCACAGATCGGCCAGTGCGCGAAAGCGTGTCGTGACAGCATCGGGTCGCGCGCACGTGCTGTAGATAATTATTTCGAATTGAGACCGGTCCAGATGTTGGAGCAACGGTTCCATGAAATAGGCGACGGAGTGCTCCCGGAAATCAGCGGAGAAAAAGGCGACGCGGAGCTTGCGTTCCGGGTCGGGCGTTTGCGTGAAGACCGCAGGAGTGACGGACGATTCGGCGATGGCGCCGTAGGCTTGATGCGCCGCGAAGAGCGAGGCAGGTGTGGAAGCGGCGAGATAATTGAGCGCAAAGAGACGATGACTCTGGAGTTCGAGTTGGCGGGGATTTTGCGCGAGCAGCACCTCGAACTCGTGCACCGCCTCGGGTACGCGATGGCATTTTTGCAGAGTGAGGGCGTAACCGCGGCGGGCCGGGGCGTAGGCGGGATCGGCGGCGATGGCGTGTTGTTCACACGCGAGTGCTTGGGCGGTTTGGTTTATGTTCGCGAGCGTGGCGCCGTAACCGTGCCACGCTTGCGCCGACTTGGGGCCGATGGTGACAGCTTGCTGATGGCAGGTGACGGCTTCTTCGTAACGGCCGGTGCTGCTTAAAAGAGTGGCGAGTTGATCCCAGATCGCGGCGTTTTTAGGTTCGAGACGCAAGGCGGTGCGGAGATGTTTTTCCGCTTCCCCCGTTTGGCCCAAGGCCAGATGGGCCACGCCAAGGCAGGTGGCGATGACGGCGGATTTTGGATTCAGGCGCAACGCACGGGCGTAGAGTTCGGCGGCCGCAGCGGGATTGCCCTGGAGCAGCGCGATATTTCCACCCAGATGCCAAGCTGCGGAATCGCGCGGTTCTTGCTGGCGGACGCGGGCAAATGATTCCGCTGCTTCACGCAATTTTCCCGTCGCTTGCAGGTCAGTGCCCTCTTGGAGCAGGCGGCGAAGTTGGACGGGTTTCATGAAGGCCCCTGCATTGCCTGGTTGGCTTGTGGGTTCATCTGACGACAGCGGCCACCTTCCCCGACGTCAACGTGGGAATCAGCGTAAAAATCCTCCGAGAACAATCCGGCCAAAATTACGACATCAAATAGGCCCGGAACACTTCGCCCAGGCACTGCAAAAAGGCGGGCTTCGCTTTGGGCGAGCGAAACACATCGCCGCGATAATTCCCCCGGTTGATGACGTGATAAATTCCGCCTTCAGACTCCAGTCGTGATTTGCGGGGCATACGCGCCAGTCAATGGAGCTTCCTGCGTCGGTAACTCCAAACCCCATGACCTGACTCCTTTTTCAGCCCTGAATTACTAGAAACGAAAAGGGATGCACCCCCTCAGCGCTTCGGTAGTCGAAGTTTTAAAAGTGAGCGGATCACGCGAGAATCTTTTCGCATATCCAAGACCGCTACGACGGTGGTGACATCCGTTTCAACCGCGAAGTAGATGCCAAAGTAGGTGCGACGAATGATTGCCCGGTGGAAGCGACGGTGCTTTGGGGGGAACTGTTCCGGGTTCCATTCAATCTGCGTCACCGTCTCGCGAAATCGAACAAGAAACTTGGCCGCACCATTGGTCAGCCATGAAGCATAAAAATCTTGGGCGTAGTTCAAGTCGTTTTCAACCGCCTCAAGAAACTCGACCGGCTGGCTTTTCACGACCGGGCGAGGCGACGTTCCAGCTCAGGCAGCGTGATCCGTTTCATTTTGCCTGTTTTGTAGGCAGTCCAACGTTCATCGATGATCTTCTTATGAATGGGACTGGCTGGCAGCTTGTCATCCACTCCTGAGAACCACAGTTCTTCCGCTAATTTCATGCGTTGACGTTTGGGCAATTTGGTCAGTTCAGGGAAATTGGCGAGAGTCATGAGGGCAAGTTAGCCGGCAAGTGCCGATCGTCAATCTCGGGTTGGCGGCAAGATGCTCGGCACCCACTCCGAATGCTCATGAGTCTCTGCTGTCGCCACTCGCCTATATCGTAATCCAGTATATAGTGTCTAGCGGCCTGCCCCCCTCGGATTCATTGCGATAATTCCCCTGGTTGATGACGTGATCAGTTCCGCCTTCGGACTCCAGTCGTGATTTGCGGGGCATACGCGCCCGTCAATGGAGTCTCCTGCGCCGGTAACCCCAAACCCCATGACCTGACTCCTTTTTCAGCCTTTTGATCAGCTCGGCCAGTGGCCGCCACCGCCACTGCCGCCGCCGGGAAAATCGGGGTGAGGCTGAGAAGCGCGCCCGGAGGCCGCGCTCTACCTGGAGGCAAGGAGATCACGGACCACGCTTTCGCCGGCGGCTCAAGCGCGGCTACTAAAGCTCCGGCCGCCGGTGACAAAGTAGTCTGTTAAACTACAATATTCCGCCCGCTCAC
>JANYCF010000331.1 GCA_025360455.1 Opitutaceae bacterium
ACGACAGGCTCTGGGCCCTGAGCTTGTCGAACGGGCAAGCAGTCTCCTGCAATTTGATCTCCCTCAGTTTCATTAGCGGCAATTAGCGCAGATTAGCGGTTAACTTTCTTCCACTTTCCCTCTCACTTTCACATTGGCCTCTTCCATGAACCCTCCCAAGAAAACCAAACGCCGCTGGCTGCCTTACGTCATCATCATCGCGATCCTCGCACTCGTCGCCGTCGGCCTGCGCCCGCAGTCGTCTCCGGTGGAGACCGCTCTCGCCCACACCGGTCCGATGCGCGCCACTGTCAGCGAAGAAGGCAAGACCCGCATCCGCCAGCGCTATGTCGTCTCCGCCCCGGTGAGCGGACAACTCCGCCGCATTCCTTTCAAACCCGGCGCGGTGGTGGAAGCCGGCGTCACGATTGTCGCCGTCATCGACCCACTCTCCGCCTCTCCCCTCGACGCACGCAACCGCGCACTCGCCGAAGCCCGCCGTGGCTCGACCGTAGTGCTGCTCGAAAAATCCCGCACCACCCTCGAACTTTCGCGTAGTGAACTCCACCGCATCGAGCAAATGTACGCCGCAAAAACAATCTCACCGCAAGAGCTCGAGAGCGCCCAGATGCGCGAGAACGCCGCCGCCCGCGAAGTCGCCGCCGCCGAGGGGACGCTCCGCGAAGTCGAAGCCCAGCTCGCCGAAATCGCGCCGACAGATTCTGCCGCTCAGTCCGGCCCCGTCGCAGTGAAAGCCACCGCCACCGGCAGCATTCTCCACGTCTTCCAAGAAAGCTCGCGGGCGGTGACCCAAGGCACGCCGCTGTTGGAAATCGGCGATCCCACCGATCTCGAAGTCGTAATTGAAATGCTTTCGCGCGACGGCGCCGCACTCATTCCCGGAGCCAAAGTAGAACTCGAACAATGGGGTGGCGCGACTCCCCTCGCAGGCAAAGTGCGTTTGGTGGAACCCGCCGCCTTCACCAAATTTTCCGCACTCGGCGTCGAGGAGCAGCGCGTGAATGTCGTCGTCGATATCACGACGCCCATCGAGCAACGCCGCACGCTCGGCGACAACTTCCGGGTCGAAGCCCACGTCGTGGTCTGGGAAAGCGATCAGGTTTTAAAAGTCCCCACTTCCGGCCTCTTCCGCCGCGCCAACGATTGGGCCGCCTTTACGGTGCGCCATGGCCAAGCCCAACTCATCCCCGTGAAAGCCGGCCGCAGCAGCGGCACGGAAATCCAAGTCCTCGAAGGCCTGAGCGAAGGCGACGAAGTCATCCTCTACCCCGGCGACCGCATCAAAGCCGGTCAGCGCGTGCAGCCGATCAAGGTCGTGCGGTGAGGGAATATTGACAACCTGATCGATCGCCCCATCGTTCAACGACATGGAAACCGTCACGATCTCTTCCAAATTTCAGGTGGTTATCCCGCTGCGTATTCGTGAAGCCATGGGTATCCGCTCGGGTGAAAAAGCGCATGTCATCCCTTATCGGAATCGGATCGAAATCATCCCGGTGCGCTCCGTCCGCAAGCTGCGCGGATTCCTGAAAGGCATCGATACCTCCTTTGAGCGCAATAGCGACCGGGTATGAACGTGGTCGATTCCTCGGCGTGGTTGGCTTACCTCGCCGGCGAGAGTAATGCGGGCTTTTTTGCCAAGGCGATTGAAGATACGGAGAAGCTAATCGTCCCCACCATTTGCCTGTGCGAAGTCTTCAAAGTCGTGCTGCGCGAACGCGGAGTGGATGAAGCCATGCTCGCCATCGCGGCGATGCAGGAAGGCAAAGCAGTTGATCTCGATAGTCTGTTGGCCCTCGAAGCCGCGACGGTGGGCCACGAGGAAGGCCTCGCGCTCGCCGATTCGATCATCTACGCCACCGCCAAAATCCATGGAGCCACGCTCTGGACCCAAGATGAGCACTTCTCCGGCAAACCGAATGTGCGCTTCAAGACAAAACTGAAGACCACCTGATTCAGCGAAGGCGACGAAGTGATCCTCTACCCCGGCGACCGCATCAAAACCGGCCAGCGCGTGCAGCCGATCAAGGTCGTGCGGTGACGATACTGAACGGTAGATTTTGTGCTCGTCGCGCAACATAGCAGCGGAGGACAACTGAAAGCCCTGATTGATTAGCCACAAAGGAACTCAAAGAGCACAAAACTGATTTCTTTCTCTGCGATCCTTGTGTTCTTTGTGGCTAAATATTCGGCCATTTCCCCCAGAAGCGAAGTGCGTTTCCTTCAAGCTATAGATTGACGAACAAGCCTCTTTATCAATCTATACGTTTAAACCGTATTAGCCACTCATCACTACGCGAATCATCAGCTCTAGGCCGACCAGCAAGACTACGCCCCGCTACTCCAGTTCGCGCGGCCGGGGGGAATTTGATTCCACGACCTCATCAAAGATGGCCAGCGCGTGCAGCCGATCAAAATCGTACGGTGAGGTTCATCAGTACTTAACAGTTCGGATCTTTCTTAGGATTTGCTGGCTGCGCTCTTTGGCGGCTTTAGCAACCTCAGGGCCGACACGATGTTCAATCGCTTCTCGAATCTTGATTGAGTTTTTATCGCCTCTCTCAGCAGCTATAATGAACCAGGCCAAGCCTTCGATTTCATCTTTTGGATTCCCATTTTCGCCTTTGAACGATGGATCGAATTTAAAGTCCTGAATGTATCCTTGATCAATAGATCTACGCAGCCATTTCGCCCCTTCCTCAGTGTCTATCTGGACCCCTCTCCCGTCGAAATAAATCACCCCCAGAATAAATTGAGCAGGAGCATGCCCCTGCTCAGCCGCTTTTCGAAACCACTGCATCGCTTCGGGGATGCTTTTCGGGACGCCCCAGCCGACGAAATAGGCGCCGCCAAGAGTATATTGCGCGGGCGGATACCCCTGTTCAGCAGAAATGCGATACCATTTCACTGCTTCCACCTTGTTTTTAAGAAGACATTTCCCATCTGCATAAAATACCCCAAGAGAATACTGGGCTTCGGCGTAGCCTTGCTCCACTGCCTTGCGAATCCACTGCACCGCCAGAGCATCATTCTTCTCCAATTTATCGCCGGTGGCATACATCACTCCAAGGTAGGATTGGGCCCGGGCGTTACCCTGCTCTGCTGCTTTTCGCCACCAAAGCACCGTTTCAACACTATTTGATAACACGCCATCAACACCACAATATAGCAGGCCAAGTTCAACTTCTGCACCTGCATGATTTTGCTCGGCAGTCTTGCGATACCATTTCAGTGCTATCGCTTTGTCCCTCCGAACACCCGCCCCTTTATCGTATTTTTTCCCAAGGTCAAACTGTACAGTCGCATCACCTTGCTCGGCTTTTTTCGAGAAGTGTAGGTTCTGCGGCACTTGCAGATCGACTGAGTAATACGAACACAAGGAGCCACTTCACGGTATGCCGAATCATGAAGGTTGAATGCCGAATGCGCGGATGCAGGTCAAACATCATTCAAATATTGATCGAGAGGCGCGCCTCCACTATCCGTATATTTATTCAACTGCTTCTCTATTGGGCTACAACCGGTTCAACGGGTAGTGCTGATCGATAAAATGGTAATCCCGGTCGTTCTCCAAAAAGTTCACCCCATGCTGCACCACTGTAGCCGCGATTAGACAGTCGATCGGACTTCGAATGGTCGCTCCTTTTCGGCGTAGTTCACGGTAGATGCCGGCACCGAGTTCGAAGGTTGAACGATCATCAGCCAAGTACAGCAATCCCTCAAATAGCCGTTTGGTGTCAGTGAATGCTTTCTCTTCACGAATGCCTTGGAGCACTTCCGTGAGAATGAAACCGCAGCAACAGATATCCTCTTTTTGTCCGATGAGTTCTTCCAGCTTGGCGACTTTGTCGGACGTCGTTCCGCGAAAGAAATCGATCCAGACCGAGGTGTCGACCAACACCTTCATGCCGTGCGGGTCTTGCGCATGGTGTTCAGGTCACCTTCCCAACGCACCTTCCCCTTCAGCGCCAATAAGCCAGTCTGGCGTTCCCGACGGACCAACTCCTTCAGCGCGTGATCTACGAGCGCCCGGCGGGTCTTGAGCCCAGTGCTCTTCAACCCCTCACGCACCAGCGCTTCATTCAAAACGATGTTGGTTCTTTTCACGCATACACACAAATAGCCAAATTCAGGTGTAGGCAAGCAGAGTTTAAGGGGAAGAATTCGCTAGACTTACACGACCCAGAAAATGCAGTGACTCGTTCGGGTATCGACCCCAAACGACCGGTCATCACACACCGCTTCTACTCCCAACGTTGACTATGCACCGAATGAATGAAATCCCGCACCCCATTATCCCAAAAAACCGGCAACAGACGGCGATTAGTTCCCAAGGAATGCGCAAGTTACGGGTTGGCCTCGGCGGCTCAACTCGACAAGGTAATCTTACCCCTCTCCCTATGCTCACCTCTCTACCCAACTGGAAATCCCGAGCGTCCTCTCCGGCGGAGGTCGCTGCCTTGGTTAAAAACGGCGACACTCTTTTCATTCATGGGGCCGCCGCCACTCCGACGTCGCTCATCGAGGCGCTGTGTCAGCGGCACGATCTTGAAGGGGTGCGGCTGTACCACATGCACACCAATGGCCCCGCGCCCTTCGCGGAGCCTGATCGCGCCCAGGAATTCCGCTCGGTTTCCCTCTTCACTGGTGCACCGCTCCGGGCCGCGATTGCCGATGGTCGCGCCGACTATGTGCCGATCTTTCTCTCGGATATCCCGGGGCTCTTTCTCTCCGGCCAAGTTAAACTCGATGTGGCGTTCCTCCAACTCTCTCCGCCCGATCACAACGGCCTTTGTTCCCTCGGCACCTCCTGCGATTCCGCGAAAGCCGCGTCCGAAACGGCGCGCATTATCGTGGCCGAAATCAACGAGCAGATGCCGCGTACCCACGGCAACAACGTCGTCCCGCTCAGCCGGGTGCACGCCTACATCGCCACCAACCGGCCGCTCCACGGCCATCACGTGTCGGTCGAATCGCCGGTCGAAGGCCGCATCGGCGAGTTGATCGCCGATCTGGTGGAGGACGGTTCCACTTTGCAAATGGGCATCGGAGGCATCCCCGATGCCGCTCTGGCGCGTATGGGAAAGAAACACGACCTCGGCATTCACACGGAAATGTTTTCCGATCGTATCGTCGATCTTGTCGAAGCCGGCGCGATCACCAACCGTCTGAAAGTCGTCGGCCAGGGGCGCATCATCACGAGCTTCATCAACGGCTCGCAACGCCTCTTTGACTTCGTCGACGACAATCCATTGGTTAATTTTTATCCCTGCGACTGGACCAACGACACCTCGGTCATCCGCAAAAACCCGAAAGTGGTGGCGATCAATTCGGCGATTCAAATCGATCTCACCGGCCAGGTTTGCGCCGACTCCATTGGCGACCGGATCTATTCCGGCATCGGTGGCCAGATGGATTTCATCCGCGGCGCGGCCTTGTCGCGCGGCGGCAAGCCCATCATCGCCCTGCCTTCGCAGGCGTCAGGAGGAAAAGTCTCGCGTATCGCGCCCCACCTGAACCCCGGCGCAGGTGTCGTTACGACTCGTGGTCACGTGCATTGGGTCATCACGGAATATGGGGTCGTGAATTTGCACGGCCGTTCTTTGCGTGAACGCGGCGAAGCCCTCATTTCCATCGCCCACCCTGATTTCCGGCCCGAACTGCGGCGTGATCTGGCCAATATCCGGCACTTCCCGGTGGCAGGATAGCGCAGGCCTCCGGCCGGCTTTGTACGATATTTTTTGATGCAGGCTGGAAGCCTGCGCTACGTTTCGCCTATGATCACCTGATGCGGGTTGACTCACGGTGGAAATTATCCGGTCTAGGGACATGCTGCCCATTACTTCTGCCCTGCTGATATTTGTCGGTACCTACACGAACAAGGACGGTGCCAGCCGCGGCATTTATTCGGTCCAGTTTGATCCCGCTACCGGAGCTTTCAGCAGCCCAACCCTCGCCGCCGAAACCGGCAACCCCACCTTTCTCGAACTGCATCCCAACGGCCACGTGCTCTATGCCGTTAGTGAGAGTGACGACAAAACGGGCGCCGGCGCCTCCGCTTATAATTTCGATTCCAGCACCGGCGCACTCACGAAGTTAAACTCGGAGCCAACCGGCGGCGCCGGCTGCTGCCACCTCGCCGCCGATGCCACCGGCCGCGCGCTCATTCTTGTCAGCTACAATGGCGGCACCGTCACGGCCTTCCCGCTCGATGCCACCGGTCGCATCAGCCCACACTCCACCACCGTAAAGCACGCCGGCCAACTCGGCCCCCAGACCAATCGGCAGGACAAACCCCACGCGCACTCAGTCACGATTTCGGCGAACAGTCGTTTCGCCTATGTATGCGATCTCGGGTTGGATAAAATTTTCTGTTACCGGCTCGATCCCACCGCGGCCACGCTGGTCGCCAACAGTGAAACCGACGCCACCCCCGGAGCCGGCCCGCGTCACGCCAAATTTTCTGCCGATGGCCGTTTCTTCTATGTGCTCAATGAACTGAACGGCACGATCACGACCTACGCCTCCAGTTCCTCCTCCGGCATGCTCACGGCCCGGCAGACGGTTGCCACCCTGCCCTCCGACTTCAAAGGCGAGAACACCTGTGCGGAAATCCGCCTCAGTCCCGACGGTCGATTCGTCTACGCGTCAAATCGCGGCCACGACAGCATCGCGGTTTATTCCCGCAACAAAACGGATGGCACGCTGGCGCTGGTGGAGATCGTCCCGTGCGGCGGCAAACATCCGCGCAATTTTAATCTCTCGCCCGATGGCCGCTGGCTGATCTGCGCCAGCCGCGACACGAATAATTTGGTTTCATTCCGCATCGATGCACTGACCGGCCGGCTCACCCCAAGCGGCCACACCGTGACCATCCCAATGCCCGTCTGCGTGCTGTTTGCGCCGACGAAGTGAGGCTTCAGCAAGATTTTTTTGTAGGTGGAGCGCGTTGCCCCCAACGCGCTTGATGTTGTCAGCTCTTAAACCAGCGCGTTGGGGGCAACGCGCTCCACCTACAAAAAAATCTTGCTGAAGCCTCACTTCGTCGGCGCAAACAGCACGCAGACGGGCATTGGGATGGTCACGGTGTGGCCGCTTGGGGTG
>JANYCF010000342.1 GCA_025360455.1 Opitutaceae bacterium
CCGCGAATGTCCTTACGGCGGGCCCAGCGGTCCCGCCCTACCTTAAGTCTGGAACTGTTGCGCGATTGGATATTTCCGGAAATATTGTCGGCCTTGTTGAGCTTGCTCAGAGTCAATTGTTTTTTGCGGCTCGCGGGGGCGCGAGCTCTCCAAGGTTTAGAAATCAGAAAATTTATCAGTGCCGATCCGCGCAATCCGTGGTTGGTTGCTCCCATGAAAGTCACCCAAAGCCAGATCATCGCCCGCGGCCTCACCAACTGTTGTCCGAACTGTGGCGGCCGGACATTATTTCAGGCGGGGAAATATTTCGAGTTAAACAAGGATTGTCCGGCGTGCGGCCTGAAGATCGTGAAAGATGACGGGTTTTTTCTCGGCGCGATGTCACTCAACTATGGAGTGACGCTCGTGTGCTTTCTGACTCCCATTGGAATTCTTTGGTATGCCGGCGTGCTCGGCGACACCGTCGCGATCGTCCTGGCCCTAGCGGCGTCGATCATCGTCCCCGTTTTGCTCTACCGCGCATCGCGCAGCTGGCAGCTGATGTTATATTATTTTTTCCTGCCGCAGCATCTGCTGGCGAATCGCCGTGAGCTCGGGGCTGAAGACGAAAATGGGTGAGAGTGGGGGGCAGTACGACAGAATACTGAACTGTAGGAGGGGCTTTATGCCCCGATTCGGAATGTGGCGCGAGCCGGCTTACCGGGACGGTTCGCCCTACCATTGAACAGTGGCCGAAGCCTACGGCTTTGCCTTGTCCTCCTCTCGGAAAATGGCCGTGCCATCCGAAGCTCGTAGAGCGAAGGATGGCGGAGAGGGAGGGATTCGAACCCTTCAGCGCCTCGAAGCTAAGTCGCTTAATTCACGCGGACTTAGTTGATGGTTAATGATTTCTAACGGGAAGATGAGAGCAGAAAGATGCGGTGAGTTGAAGCTAAAAACGGATATTTTGGCAACCTTTGGGCAACCTAAACGGGCTCGCCTTTGCGACCAGTGGCGTTTCCAGTTTCTCGTTCGCGCTATCAAGTAGGGTTTGCGCTTGATCCGATTTTTGGCAGGCTGCCTGACGGTGACTCTACCATCTCGCGCACTACAAGCTCGCCGGCCATTCACGGACTTTGCTGGGGATCTCTGGCACCGGATCATCGTGCAGTCCGATCCAAGGCTAAAGCTATGGGTGACCGTTGTGACGTGCGGAATCCTAGCATTGATTGGTCTAGCCGATTTTCTAATCGGTTTCGAAGCATCACTCCTCGGGTTTTATTTCATCCCCATCGCTCTTGCGGTGATAGCACGCGGTTGGCGGTTCGGTTTGATAATTGCGGTCAGCAGCGTGGCGATATGGATAGCGGGCGATTTGGCTGCCGGCGCACAGTTTGCCTCACCCATTGTGCCGGTTTGGAACGCGGTCGCCGCCTTGCTCACCTACTTTGTGCTTATCGGGCTGCTTTCCGGGTTGCTCGCTTTGCAGCGCGATCTTCAAGAGCGCGTGCGGCACCGCACTGCGGCGCTTACGAACGAAATCGCCGAGCGAGAGCGACTGGAAAAGGCTGTCTTGGAAATCAGTGAGCGCGAACGCCGGAGCATTGGTCACGATTTACACGACGGGCTCGGACAGCATCTCACCGGCACGGCGCTCACCGGGCAGTTGATCGTCGAAAAACTGCAGGAACGTGCCGCGGAGGAAGCGACCGACGTGAAAAAAATGGTGGCGCTGGTCAAGTCGGCCATCGAGCAAACGCGCCAGATGGCGAAAGGGCTCCTGCTGGCTGACATCGATGCCGAAGGTCTGGCGAGTGCGCTTCAGGAATTCTGTGCAAACACCACGACACAATTCCGTGTCGATTGCGCTTTCATTGGCGAGGCCCGAGCTAATCTCACTGAAAGCGGTATCGCGACCCATCTCTATCGCATCGCCCAGGAAGCTGTGCGCAATGCGATTCGTCATGGCCGTGCGCGACGCATCGCGGTTCGTCTGAGCACTGCGCAAGATCAAGTTGTCCTCAGTGTCCGTGACGATGGGATCGGGCTGCCGTCGCCTTCCGCGCGTGGCGCGGGACTCGGCCTGCGGATCATGGAACATCGCGCGCGAATGATCGGTGCGGCTTTTGCCATTGAGACGCCGCCGGAGGGCGGCACGCTGGTCGTCTGCACCCTGCCGCTGCGAGCGCCATGAACGACTCCGACCAAACATTTGCCACCTCGACGGAACGACGCCGTGTTTTCGTCGTGGACGATCATCCGCTCGTGCGCGAGTCGCTGATCGCCTTGATCGATCGCCAGCCTGACCTTCGTGTTTGCGGTCAGGCGGCCGATAGCGCCAGCGCGTTCAGCGCGCTCCTGCGCGAGCCGGCGGAAGTGGCCGTCATCGACCTCGCGTTGCGCGGTGAGTCGGGACTCGAACTAATCAAGAAATTGCAAACGCTGGCACCGCCGCCGCGAATCCTCGTGGTCTCAATGCACGACGAGTCTTCCTATGGGGAACGCGCGTTGCGCGCGGGCGCGATGGGCTATGTGATGAAACACGAGACCACAGACAAAGTGATCGGCGCCATCCGCGCCCTCGTTTTAGGCCGCCCTTACGTGAGCGACGCGCTGGCCGCGGAGCTGACCAAAAACTACGTTGGTGCGCGCGCCAAGACTGACTTGTCGATCGCTGGAAGACTCAGCGATCGAGAACTGGAGATTTTTCGCCTCATCGGACGCGGCTGTGAAACGCGGCGCATCGCCGAGGACCTCCGCGTCAGCATGAAAACCGTTCAAGCCCACTGCGCGAGCATCAAGGAAAAGCTGGGCTTGGCGAACGCCACCGAACTCATTCGCGAAGCTGTGCGCTGGGTAGAGAGCCAAGAAATGCCGCGTATTTAGGGTGATCCACCGTTGAAGTGTTCATGTTTACCGCCGACCCCGGTTGGATATAAATCGCCTATGCCGCGCTGGCCCAATTGCTCGACGCCGTCACCACGAGCGGGCTTTTTGCAGTGGCGCGCTTACTCAACGCAGTTCGTCACGCTGTGAGCGTATTGACAGGGCGTTGAAGCAGAATAACACCCTCAAATTCAAGAAATAGCTATGCTCATACCTCGTCCCATCTTCAGCCTGCTCTGCCTCGTGGTCGCTCGGTTTGCGACAGCTTCCGAGGCGCAGACACCGCCCGCCGGCTGGAGCCTGCATACCCAGGCGACCTACGTTGATCAGTTTCACTACAGCTTCCCTTCCGCCTATGAGGGGTCGAACAGCTTTACGCACGAGAGTGAGGCCGAGCACACCTTTTCCTTCACCCTCTACCTGGATCGGAAGCTTTGGCCAGGCGCGGAGGTGATCTACAACCCCGAGATTTTTCAAGGACACGGATTAAGCCAGACATTCGGTATCGCCGGATTCCCCAACGGCGAAGCGGTCAAGTCGGGATTCGCCAATCTGCACTATAACACCTCCCGGCTTTTCCTGCGTCAGAGCTTTGGCTTGGGCGGAGAAAAGGAACCGGTGGAAGACGATTTGAACCGGGTCGCAGGCAAAATCGACGTAAACCGGATTACCCTGTCGGTCGGGAAATTCGCGGCGAGCGATTTTTTCGATGACAATGCCTTTAGCCACGATTCTCGGACGCAATTCATGAATTGGGCGCTGTGGGAAAGTGCCGCTTGGGACTATCCCGCCGATATCGTGGGTTTCACCGCCGGGGCCGTCGTCGAATGGAATACCCCGAATACATCGCTTCGCTACGGGATATTCATGGAGCCTTTCGAAGCCAACGGTGCTCGTCTCGATCATCACGTTGATCGCGCTCACGGACAAATCGTCCAGCTCGACTACCGATACGAACGCAACGGACGCCATGGCACGGTTCGGCCCTTCGTTTATTTGAACCAAGCTAATATGGGTCTTTATCGGGCCGCGGCTACTCAGCCTTATCCTGAAGACGTGACTTCGACCCGCGCCTACCGGTCAAAGCAAGGGGCAGGGGTCAGTTGGGATCAGGAGTTGAGCGATGATGTTGGTGCCTTTGCCCGACTGAGCTGGAATGACGGCAAAACGGAAAGCTTCACTTTTACCGAGATAGACCGTTCCGTGGGGACGGGCCTTAACGTGAGAGGGCGCCGGTGGAGTCGTCCTGATGACGTTCTGGGCGTTGCCATCCTCGCCAACGGCCTTTCCTCCAAACATCGACACTATCTTGAACAGGGCGGAACCGGGCTGATTCTGGGTGACGGGAGGCTGTCGTATGCGCCCGAGGAGGCGGTCGAGTTCTATTACGCCTTTCACCCTCGAAAGTGGCTTCAGGTTTCCCCCGATTACCAGTGCATCCGAAATCCCGGTTACAATTCAGTTCGCGGTCCGATCTCCGTATTCTCCGTTCGCGCCCATCTTCAATTCTAGAAATAGGGATGCCATCGTGGCCGGCGGCCGCGAGCATCGGAATCTTCGCCCGGCTCACCTGCCGCACGGGTAAGGTTCGACTGCCTTCAGATCGTCGCGCTTTAACTATGTCCACGATTTACGGCGGACTACACTAGTATTATGTAACACGTAATATTTCGTATTGATAAAAAGGTGCGACCCCGGTGGTATTCGGTATGCCTAACCGATATAAAGTCACCCTTACGCAAAAAGAACGGGAGCAACTCACAGAGCTCACTCGCGGCAACAAGTCGACCGCTG
>JANYCF010000344.1 GCA_025360455.1 Opitutaceae bacterium
ATCGCCTGCAAGCAGGCTCCTACACCTCAATCAAGGAGGCCTCTCCCCGCATGAGAACCCTCCTGCTCAGTCCGGAGTTATTTCTCGGCGAAGGCGGCATCGCCCGCATCATGCGCTGCTACCTGAAGGCGCTCTGCGAAAACGCTGCTGCCGGCGATCGCATCGATGCACTCGTCCTGAATGATTCACCCGTGGCTGACTCACGCCTGACCCGCTATTCGACGCCCGCGCTCGGTCAATTCGTCGGTTGCGGCCGCAGCAAATTCAAATTTGTCCGGCAAATATTTCGCCTCTGCCGTGGGGCGGATCAGGCCATTTGTGGGCACCTCCATCAACTTCCTCTCCTCTGGCTGGTCAGCCTCCTGCGCCGCAAATTTCGCTATTCACTCGTGGCGCATGGCATTGAAATTTGGCGGCCCTATTCTCTGCTCGAAATCCGCGCGTTGCGCGGGGCCAATCGCATTCTCTGCATCAGCGAATACACCCGTCGCCAAGTGCTGCGTTTCTGTCCCACCCTCGATCCCACCCGATTACTCGTCGTGCCCAACACGCTCGACCCCTATCTCGAAAGGGGATCGGAACCTGCTAAACCTGCGGCCTTGGCCGGCCCTGTTATTCTCAGCGTGTCACGTCTCACAGCCGACGACAGCTACAAGGGAGTTGATACGTTGATCGAGGCCCTGCCGATCATTCTGCGCGAACTTCCCTTCGCTCAATTACGTGTCGTAGGCGGCGGGGATGATTTGCCTCGGTTACGCGAACTGACGGCTCAGCTCCGCCTTACCAGTTCCGTGCATTTCACCGGCATTATAGACGATGAATCGCTCCGTCGGGAATATGCCGCCTGTGAAATTTTGGCCTTACCCAGCCGGCGGGAAGGTTTCGGGCTGGTCTATCTTGAGGCGATGACTTTTGGGAAAGCCTGTCTGGCGGCCCGGGCCGGAGGCGCCCCCGAAGTGGTGAATGACCGCATCGGCGCGCTTGCCGACTACGGAAATATCCCCGAGATTGCCGCTGCCGTGCTCGACCTCGTCCGCCATCCCCGCGATCCTATCTCCATTCGCCAGCATTTGGACACCTTCGCTTTCCCCTCTTTCCGCGCCCGCCTCGCCACCGCCCTCGCCTGATGTCCACGCCGCAACACTCCACTGAACTGATCATCGAGCCCGGCCGGGCCACGCGAAATTACTGGGGCGATCTCTGGCGCTTCCGCGAATTGCTCGGGTTTCTCGCGTGGCGCGACATCAAGGTACGCTACAAACAAACTACACTTGGCATCCTCTGGGCGCTGATTCAACCCACCGTCACACTGACCGTCTTCACTTTTGTTTTCGGAAAACTCGCCGGGCTCCCCGCCGGCCACACGCCCTACCCGTTGCTCGTCCTCGCCGGCCTGCTGCCGTGGCAACTGTTCTCTTCGGCTTTCTCCAACGCCAGCGGCAGTCTGGTCTCCAATACGCACCTCATTTCCAAAATATATTTTCCCCGCCTCATCGTCCCGCTTTCTTCAATCGCCGTCGCGCTCATTGATTTCGCTGTGGTGCTCATCCTCCTCGCGATCCTGTGTGCGTGGTGGTCGTTTGTACCTGATTGGCGGATTCTCTTTTTGCCGCTGTTCGTTCTCCTTACGCTGCTCACCGCGCTCGGTACGGGCCTATGGCTCACGGCGCTCACGGTGAAATATCGCGACTTCCGTTTTGTCGTGCCGTTCCTCCTCCAAGTCGGCCTCTTCCTTTCGCCGGTCGGCTTCAGTTCCACGAACCTACCGCATTGGCGCCTGCTCTACTCACTGAATCCCATGGTCGGCGTGATCGACGGTTTTCGCTGGTGCTTGCTGCACGGCGAACCCGCGCTGAACGCCGGCAACCTTGCCGTCTCTGTCGGCATGGCGCTCCTGCTCCTCCTCACCGGTCTCTGGTACTTCCGCCACACCGAGCGCAGCTTTGCCGACGTCATCTGACCATGCGACTTGATCAAGTCATCTCTGTTGTCCAAGCCTTGAATGAAGCCGGTGTACGCTATCTCATTGTCGGTGGTCTGGCGGTCAACGCGCATGGCCATGTGCGCTACACCAATGATCTCGATCTGGTCATCAGTCTCGAGCCCACCAACATTCGCTGTGGCCTCGATACTTTGGCCGGAATCGGCTACCGTCCGAAGATCCCTGTCACCAGCGCCCAATTCGCCGATCCCCAGCTGCGTGAACAATGGCGAACCCAAAAAGGCATGGTCGTGCTGAACCTCTGGAGTGATCAACAGCGTGAGTCACCAATCGACGTTTTTGTCCATGAGCCGTTTGATTTTGCCAGCGAACACCGCGCGGCGAAAATCTTCCCGTTGACCGAACACATTGCTGCGCCCTTTGTCTCGCTCCCGACCTTGCTCCGCATGAAGGCGGAGGCCGGGCGACCACGGGATTTGATCGATATCGCCGAACTCAAACGCAGCGAGGAGATCCGCAACCGCCATGAAATTTGATCCTTGGCACTATGGCACTTGGGAAGGGGCGAGAGATGGCGTCCGGGAAGAGAACTTGAAACTCAGCTTGCCTGAGAAAATCCAGATGCTGGAGGGGATGGAGCAGTTGGCCGTCAGGCTGCATCGTCAGCGTCTGCGTGAAGGTCTGCCGGTCGATCCTAAGATCGCACCCTTGCTCATGGAACCCTTGGTCGCGGAGGAGCAGGCACCCTATTTTCCCGAAACTCCTTCCGCATCTCCACCACCACGTACGCCATGAGCCAACCCATCATCAGCGTCGAAGGCCTCGGCAAGCGCTACTTCCTCTCGCACCAGAAGCGGCAAGACACGCTGCGCGATTCGCTCACGCAGAGTGTGCGCGGATTCTTCCAACGAGGTTCGCTCTCCGCCTCGGCGGGCCGCGAGGAATTTTGGGCGCTGCGCGATGTCTCTTTTGAGGTTAACCGCGGCGACGTCATCGGCATCATCGGACGCAACGGGGCGGGCAAATCCACGCTGCTGAAAATTCTTTCCCGCATCACCGAACCGACCACCGGCCGCGCGGTCATCCGTGGCCGGGTCGCGAGCCTGCTGGAAGTCGGCACCGGCTTTCATCCCGAACTCTCCGGCCGGGAAAACATTTTCCTCAACGGCGCCATCCTCGGTATGTCGCGCGCCGAGATCACCCGGAAGTTCGATGAGATCGTCGCCTTCGCCGAGGTGGAGCGTTTCCTGGATACACAGGTGAAACACTATTCCAGCGGCATGTACGTACGCCTCGCCTTCGCCGTGGCCGCCCACCTCGAACCGGAAATTCTGATCGTGGATGAAGTGCTGGCCGTCGGTGATGTTGCCTTCCAAAAAAAATGTCTGGGCAAGATGCAATCGGTTTCCCGTCAGGACGGTCGCACGGTGTTGTTTGTCAGTCACAACCTTCCTTCAATCCGCCAGCTCTGCCGCTCGGCGATATTGTTCACGCGCGGCCAGGTGGAAAGCACCGGGCCATGCGCGAAAGTTCTCGAAGTCTATCAGCACGGTCTCGCCGGCACCTTGCCCGCTTCGGTCCCGGCACCCGCCGCTGACCTGCGTGAGCGCGCCTACGCCACCAGCATAGCGATTGAAACGCTCAATGGCTCACCCACAACCTTCATCCCCGTCGGACACCCGTGGCGGACCCGGATCGGTTTTTGCGTGGTGACCGCCCAACGCAATTTCGTAATCTCCATCGGACTGAAATCAGCAGAGGGAAGCTCTGTCCAAACGGCTTGGCTCCCACCGCGCGACCTTGCCCCCGGCAATTACGAGGCGGAATTCGTCCAGGATCGCGTCGTGCTTGAGGCCGGAGCCTACACCCTGCTGGTGGGCCTCAGTGAAAGCGACCGAGCCTTCCAGCAGTTTGAAGCCGCCCGTCTCGATTTCAGCGGCGAGAATGCCGTGGGCTATTACGCTGGCACCTCCGGTCTTGGCACTGTGCTCAATTCAATGCAGATAAATTTTCGCCAGCTTTAATCCCACGACCATGAATCCCCTTCGTTCGTTCGTCACTTCGTGCCTGCGCAAGCTCGGTCTCTTTCATCCGTTGCACGACTGGCGGCGCGACTGGCGGTTTCACCAGCTCAACCGCTCGAAGATCCGCGACTGGCGAGCGCGTGGTTGCCCGATGCCTGCGCCCGATTTGGTGAAATATGGCGTCATCCGTGACTATGCCCGCCGTTACCGGACGTCGGTCCTGATCGAAACCGGCACCTTCTACGGCAACGCCATCTTCACCCTGCGCCACGACTTTCGGGAGATACATTCGATCGAACTCGCTCCGGCCCTGTACGAGCAAAACACCCGCGAACTCGGCCACCTGTCACACCTCCATCTGCATCTGGGCGACAGCGCCGAGGTGCTGCCCCGCTTGCTCGGCGAGCTCCGTGAACCGGCGCTTTTCTGGCTCGACGGCCATTTCTGCGCCGGTCCCTCGGCGCGCGCCTCCGCCGACACTCCAATCAGCGCCGAGCTCGATCACCTTCTCCGCCAACCCAGCGGCGGGAACGTGGTGCTCATCGACGATGCGCGACTCTTTGTTGGACGCGACGATTACCCAAGCATTCCCGAGCTCCGCGAGGTCATCCGGCTCCGCCGGCCCGACGCAACTTTCGAGGTTGATCTCGACATCATTCGCATTGCACCCGTCTGAAATGCGCTTCCGCCCCGAAATCGTGACGCCGTGTGCCCTCACCCCGCGTCGGCTGCGCCGACAACTCCGAATCGGCCAATGACGCTATTCGCACTGTATCCTGTCAGCGGTTTCTTTCTGCCGGTTAACCTGGCCATGGGACAAGTATACCAACGTGCTTTTGATTTCATCCCCGGCTGGATTCTCCTGTCAGCTCTGGTCGGACTCATTTCGTGGCTGGCGTTGCGCCATTACCAACCTCAACTGGAAGGCCAATCCGCAGGACGGCGCGACCGTTGGAGCCGATTTCTTTATGGCCCGCTGAACTGGCATCGTGACTGGGTCTGGCTGTGCGCAGGCTGTACTTTGCTGCTCCTGGCCACCGACTGTCAGTCCTTCACCCAGGCATTTTTTCGTTGGGATGATTTTTCATTCATTCAGGACGCACGGGAAGCAGCGTCTTTGCCAAAGCTGCTCAATCAGTATCATGCCGATCACTCGTTGCCGCTGTTCCGTCTGTGGGTGTCAGGCGTAATCGCTTGGGCCGGGCCCACCGCCTCGGCCGCGGATCTTGCCCGGGCGTTCAACGCCGTGAATTTTCTGACCTGTCTGGCGGTGCTGCTGGGTGGCGCCGCCCTGCTCGCGGAATGTGCGGTCCGACGCATCACTGCGGTGTGCTTCTGTCTTTTTGCCTGGTTCTGGCCGGGCTGGGGCGAATTCACCACCGGCTTCTACACTCTCATCGTCTATCCGCAAACGCTCGTCTGCGGGTTCCTCGCCATTACCTGGCTGCTCGGCTACCAACGAACCGGTCGAGTCCGCTGGCTGGTACTGGGGATTGTTTGCACCTTGTTAGCCGGTGGACTGGATATCTCGGGGGTTTGGGTTTTCCCCGCTGTGGTCGGCTGCCTGTGGGCTTGGGGCGGCTGGCGAACTCCGTCCGCCCGGAAACTGGCGCCTTGGCTGCTCCTGGCCTTCGTTCTCACCGCGTATTACCACCTCGTCTGGTTCAAGCATCCTTTCGCCGGTCGCGAACTCGTGCAGAATCCAAGTGGACTGGCCCTGAACAAAAGTCTGCTTGATAATCTCGTGGTCCATGCTTCGCGACTTCCTCTCACCGTCGTTTCCGGTTTGGGCGGCACCCTGCTCAGCGAGATTACTCCCGGAGTGCTGGGACTGATCGCACCCCAGTTCTACGGCAACTTTCTCGCTAGCGCCCCGGTCTACGCCGCTGAAGGCCTGGCCCTGAGCGTCGCGGCCTGGCTGGTCTGGCGCAACCGACGCCACATTTCATCTGCGGACCGGCGCAGGTTGACCGCCTTGGCGTTCCCCGTCCTTGTTCTCATCGGCATGACGAGCGTCGCCCGGGTGCACGCCTTGGATTTGCCGGGCACGCTCTGGCCAACAAAATACTTCTGCGTGCCTCAGGCATGGGCCGTACTGGCCGCAGTATTTTTGCTGGATCGAGTTGCACTGCGTTCACCCGCGACGGCACAACTGGCCGCCCGCTGGATTGCGGGCGCAATGGTCGCCGGCGTCTGGCTGGTCGCCACTTTCTGGTATTTCGAACGCGCCCTGGATATTCCGACCGCACGACGGCCGGCCGGCCGGCAGGGTAATACCGCCGCCGCCATTTTGCGTCGCGCCGAATTTGCCACGTTTCAGCAAAACATCGAGGAGCTGGCCCGCCGCACCGGGCGGAAGCAAATTGATGTGCCTCCGCCCGAGGGCATTTATTGGGCCCACCAAAATCTGGAATTCGGGTATGGCTCAAAACTGGGCGGAACCTATTTGTTCACCGACCTGCTTTCCGTGGCTCCCGCCACCGGCATCACTCTGCGGGAATGCCCCCGCGCCGAAGTCGCCGTGGACATTCTGAACACAATCGAATCGATCCCTGCCCTCAAACGCGTGTTTGATTCCACCCCGCCGCTCCGGTGAATCCCCTCCAACCAGTCGATATTAGCGGTTATCTGGCCGAGCCTTCCGAGCCGGAGAGGGAGTTGCTGCGATTTTTCAGCACGAATGAAGCACTGACCATTTTCGATATCGGTTCCTGCGAGGGCGAGGATTCCGTGCGTTACGCTCGGCGCTTCCCGCGGGCGCGCGTGTACGCCTTCGAGCCTTTGCCAGCCAATCAGGAATTGATTCGCGCCAATTTCGTGCGTCATGCCACCGCGAATGCAGAGTTGGTTCCACTCGCTCTTTCGAACAACACCGGCGAGGCCACCTTCCATGTTTCGTCCGGACGCCCCAAGGATGAATTCGCCGGCAAGGACTGGAACTACGGCAACAAATCCAGCTCACTGCTGGCTCCGGCACAGAACGATCCGATGTATGGGTGGGTCGAATTCAAAAATGCCATTACGGTCCGCACCGACACGCTCGATCATTTCTGCGGCGGTCGTGCGCTCAGCCGGATCGACTTCATTCACATGGACGTACAGGGAGCCGAACACCTCGTGCTCCAAGGCGCCAACGCCATGTTGCCCAATATCACGGCGATCTGGCTCGAGGTTTCGGACCGGGAACTTTACGCAGGGCAAAAACTGCGGGGTGACATCGAGCAACTCATGCACGCCCACGGATTCAGACTCGGCTTCGAACTGCGTCGGGCTATTGAAGGCGACCAATTCTACGTGAACACCCGGCGCGCCCGCGTCTGGCCTTATCTCGTTCGCTGCGCCTTCCGCAATGGCTGGCGCCAGTTACGCCGTGTGATCGGGCGCGTCAAGCGTGCCTGCTTTCGCTAACCCCTTGGCCGCGACATGATCATTTCCTGGCTCACCGGAGGACTGGGCAACCAGATGTTCCAATACGCCGCAGGGCTCACCCTCGCCCGGCACCACCGCACGGAACTCAAACTTGATGTGTCGTGGTATGATGAGTCACCCGACTGCAAACCCCACGAGCGCTACGCCCTCTCGGCCTTCGCCCTCACGACGCAGTTCGCCACGCTCCAGGAAATCAACTGCGCCCGCGGAATCAGATCCGCGCGAGCCCAACGCTGGTCCGACGCCATCGCCCGCACGCTCCGGTTCAAGCGGCCCGCAAGCGAAACGAGTGCCCCGGGGAACTGGCACTCTCCGCCCACCTTTGCCTACTATCCGACATTCCTGGCGCAGCCGGACAACACTTACCTGCATGGCATGTTTCAGTCCGAAAAATTCTTCGCCCCCGCCGCCGATCCGCTGCGTTCGCACTTCCGTCTGCGCGAACCCACGCCGCCCAGCATCGCCAAACTGGCGGAACGCATCCGGCAAAGCCCATCGGCCTTTGTGCATTTTCGACGCGGGGATTACGTCCACGATCCGCGTTATGCCCGGGAGATCGGCGTCCTCGGAAATGACTACTACAAGCGGGCCGTCCAACTTCTGCGGACGAAACACCCGGACACGATGCTGTATATTTTCTCGGATGACATCGAATCCGTCGCCCGTGACTTCACCCCAACCGGGCCGCACGAGTTTGTGCACGAACCCGCCGGCACCGCCGCCCACGACATCCTCCGGTTGATGAATCTCTGCGATCACGCCATCATTGCCAACAGCACCCTCGGCTGGTGGGGCGCGTGGCTGAATCGTTTCCCCGGCAAACTGGTGGTTGCGCCCGAACCGTGGTTTGCCAACAGCACCCACGACACCACCGACGTCGTTCCGGCCGGCTGGATCAAAATCCCGCAATCCGTCCAGTAAGAATCCCCGAAGCATTGGACCAGACCCCACGTAACATTATGTGCCCATCATCACTGCTTGCTGTCGGAGCGGCTTTATAGAGAATGAAAACGCCTCTTCTTGTTCAACGATTTCGCAACGCGCTTAAAAACGACGGGGTTACCGGTACCGCCAGGAAGTGCGTCGTTGTTCCCATCCGTCAACTTCGCGACTGGCGGCAACAGTATCGCCGGTGGCGGTTCAACCACTCTAAAGATGCCAGGGTCATTTTCGAAATGGCCTACAAGCTGAATTTTTGGGACAATAAGGAGAGTGTCAGCGGTCCCGGTTCAACTCTTGAGTACACCGCGAATCTTCGCCGTCATCTGCAAATAGTATTTAACGACTTTTCAATAAAGACGGTTTTTGATGCACCCTGCGGCGACTTCAACTGGATGCGTCAGGTGGTTGCAGCCAACCCCATCCATTACCGCGGCGGAGACATTGTTCCCGCTCTCATCAAAGCCAACCAGGCTGCTCACGGCAACAGCCGGACTGATTTTCTCACTTTCGACATCACCAGGGACAAATTTCCTGAAGCCGACCTTTGGATCTGCCGCGATTGTCTGTTTCATCTGTCCTATCGGCAGATTTATGCGGCGTTGAAAAATTTCTCCACGTCCAGCACGAGATATATTTTGGTCACCAACCACCGCAGCCAAATAGCTTTTCAAAATCACGACATTCGCACCGGAGATTGCCGGATGCTTAATCTCATGGCCCCGCCGTTCAATCTGTCCTCGGAGGTGAAATACAGGATTCAAGAGGGCACCGCTGCGGACTCGGGACATGAAATGTGCCTGTGGGACCGGGATCAGATCATCGCAGCCCTCCCCTCATTCGAATTGGCGTTGGCGGCAATCCCGGCAGATCCCGCGTGAAAGCCCACCCGATGAACAACGTGTCAGCCGGACGAAGCGAATGAAGATCGCTTTCATATCCACCATTCTCGACTACCCGTGGGGCGGCGCGGATTTTCTCTGGACCCGCGCGGCGGAAGCAGCCGTCGAACGGGGCGACACCATTCTTCTCGTGGTTTCAAAGGTAGTCGCAGACCATTCCCGGATCACCGCGCTTCGTGCGAAGGGTGCGACTGTGCATCTGCGGGAGAAGTTATCGATCCCAACCTCCCTCGGCACCAGGCTCGCTCGCCGTCTCCGCCGTTGGACCGGCTCATCCGACACCGAGGTCAATGCACTTGGCCAATTCCGTCCTGATCTCGTCATCTTCAGTTGTGGTGCCACATACGACCTCGCCTATTTTCCGGCCTGGGTGGACTGGTTGCTTTCGACCCGCACGCCATTCCGCCTGATTGCAAACTGGCAGATGGAGCAGCCGACCTTGGCTCCGGCCGAAACAGAACGAATCGTGCGGCTTTTTTCCGCGGCTGATGCCCTTTGTTTTGTCTCCACGCGCAATTTGGCCACCACTCGCAGGCATTTGCAGGAGTCGCTGCCGCAGGCGCGTGTCATCCACAATCCCCTGCGGTGGCAACTAACCGACGTGCCTGCGTGGCCCGCTTCTCCGCCGTGGGGTCTGGCCACCATATCCCGATTGGAACCGGGCAAGGGCATCGGTTTATTTCTGCAAGCCGCCGCACAAGTACTGCCCCGCACCGACGAGTGGCAGATCAACATCCACGGCGTGGGTCCGGAAGAATCCGCCCTTCAGGCGCTCGTCGCCCGTCTTGACCTTCAAACCCGGGTCCATTTTCACGGTTACGTTCCCGATCTGCGCACGATCTGGAGCACCAACCACCTGATGGTATCGCCGTCCCTCGAAGACGGTGTGCCCATGACGATCCCCGAAGCGTTGCTCTGCCACCGGCCTGTTCTCTCCAACGCAATCGGCGGGACGGAGGACTGGGTGCGCGATGGTGTGTCCGGTTTCATCAGTTCCATCCCGACACTTGCGCCGTTTGCGCGCGCCTTGCAGAGTGCCTGGGAGCAGCGCAACCAATGGGAAATGATGGGGCGGACCGGAGCCGCCGACGCCACGGCCCGTTATCGGCCGAATGATTATGTCCAATTAATCCAATGATGAGTCAAACCCCGCCCCGCTCTGTCGTGCTCGGTATCGGCGGTCTGCTCGGCCATGACGCCAACGCCGCGCTCATTGTCGACGGCCGCCTTATCGCGTCCTCACAGGAGGAACGTCACACGCGTCTCAAACACGACGGGACGTTTCCCCGTCACGCCATTGCCGAGTGCCTGGCCTTGGCCGGCCTTGATTCGCGCGACGTGACCGATGTCGTGTTCGCCGAGAAAGCTCTGCAAAGCCACCTGTTCGATCTGACCGGCCGCTCAGGCAATGCCTTCACGCGCAGCCTCGGCCGCGTCCTTCCCGAGGGCTGGGGCAATCTTTACGGCCAGCAGGCGCGCGTCCTGTTGCCGCAGGCAAATTTCCATCACGCGTGGCATCATCTCTCGCACGTGGCGGGCGCCTTTCACACCTCGCCTTTCGAGCGCGCGGCGTTCCTTTGCGTCGACGGCAAGGGTGAAGACTACTCCGCGAGTGCCGGCGTGATTGATCACGGTGAGCTCAAACTTCTCTGGGAGCAGCCCTACGAGAATGGTCTGGGCATGTTCTACACTCTCATCACGTACTTCCTCGGCTTTGTCTCCTTCGGTTCCGAATACAAGGTCATGGGTCTCGCTCCCTATGGCGAACCCCGCTACTTCAAGGAACTCTCGCGCCTCTTCACCTCCGACGATCGCGGCGGCTTCCGTTTGCACCGGGAAATCCGTTTCACCGAGCAGTCGCTGGTCGACGCCTTCCTGTGGACCGCTGGATTGATTGGCATTCCCGTCCGGGGAAAATCCGATCCGCTGGACCAGGTCCACATCGACCTCGCCACCTCGCTCCAACAAATCTTCGAGGACGAAGTTTTTAAGATGGCGCGGTTCCTTCGCACGGAGACCGGCGAAGATAACGTGCTTTTCTGCGGCGGCTGCGCCCAAAATTGCGTGGCCGCCGGCAAGCTTCGCGCGCAGGGAATCTTCTCCCATGTTTTCAATTCCCCGGTCGGTGGCGACATGGGCTCCGGACTCGGCGCCACGCTGCTCTTTGAGCGCGAGCGTCGCCGTGGCCAGCCCTTCAAGGCCGATGCCCGCGGATTTTATCTCGGCGGCGAACCCGGCCCGGTGCCCGCGGCCGCGCACCCTTGGCAGGTGAAGTTTGAGGGCGACCTGCACGCCTTCGTCGGGGAACAGCTCGCCGCCGGGAAAATTGTCGCCGTGGTGCGCGGCGGCATGGAGCTCGGGGCGCGCGCCCTGGGCGCCCGGTCCATCTTTGCCGATCCACGCGCGCCGGGCATGCAGTCGCGGCTCAATCTCGCGGTGAAATTCCGGGAGTCGTTCCGGCCATTCGCTCCCGCGATTCTCGCCGAGCACACGGGCGAGTGGTTCGATTCCGCGGCTGAATCGGACTACATGAATTACACCGCCTACCTGCGCCCGGAGTTACGCGCGCCTCTACCGGAGAAGTTTGCGAGCCTGCGCGAGCGACTCGATTTTCCTCGGTGCTCCATTCCGAGTGTGATCCATGTGGATTTCACGGCGCGGCTGCAGACGATCCGTCAAGAAGTGCACCCCGATTTTCATAAATTCATCACCGCCTTTCACGCCCTCACCGGCGTGCCGATTCTTATCAACACCTCCTTCAACGTCGCGGGCCAGCCGATCGTCCGTACCGCCGCCGAGGGCTGGGACTGTTTCGTCAACACCGACATCGACCTGCTCGTGCTCAACGACGAGGTCTTCCGCAATCCGTTCGGAAAAACCCGCGAGGAAAAACTCTCATGGTTAAAGCAATTCGCCAAGCTGGCCTGAAAATCACCGTCGCTCTGCTAAAACTGTTCGTCCGTTCGCCCGCGCCGGGCTGGCGGCGCAGCACCAGGCCCACCACTCTGCGCGGTCGCTGATCGACCGCTCATCCCTTGGATATATCCGTCATCATCCCCACGCACAATCCCCGGCGCGATTATCTTGATCGCGTTATCGCGGCCTTGAGCGAACAGACACTGCCGAAGGACGAATGGGAACTGGTCATCGTCGACAATTGCTCGCAGCCGGCGCTGCCACCCGATCTGGCGCAACGCGGTCATCCCGCCGGACGCGTCGTGCGGGAGGAACGCGTCGGCCTCACCGCCGCACGGTTGTCCGGCTTCGCCGCCACCAGCGGAGAAATCATCGTGCTTGTGGACGATGACAATGTTCTGGCCTCCGATTATCTCGTTACGGTCAGGAACATCGCGGCGGCGAACCTTCGGCTGGGAACCTGCAGCGGCCGGGTCGATTTGGAATTTGCCGCCGGCGTGATGTCGCCACCCAAAGAATGGTGGGGTTACCTCGCTTATCGCCAACCCCAGGTCGCCACCTGCTCGAACGAAATTGATCACCATGACTCGACGCCGTGGGGCGCGGGCATGGTTATCCGCCGGGCAGTCGCCGACGCCTACCGTGACCTGGCGCAGGCCGATGCCTCGCGCACCTCACTCGATCTCCAGGGCAAGCGTTTGGTTTACGGAGGCGACACTGACATCGCGTACACCGGTTGCGACCGCGGCTTCAGCAAAGGCGTTTTCCCGGAGCTGCGGTTGCTGCACTTGATTCCGCCCGAGCGTTGCACCGAGGATTTTTTCGAACGCTCCATCGAAGGCCGGGGTTATTCCGAACAATTGCATCGTCTCGTCCGCCAAGGTCGGATGGAAAATCCCCGCCGTTCCCTGCGTCGCTGGCTTGGCGACTGGTGGCACGCGTGGAAATCCGGCCGGCCGGCCCGTTTCGAACTGGCCGCGCGCCGTCGCGGGCTCGCCCGGGCCTGGCGGGAACTGCCGCATCCGTGAGTACGCCGCGCATTTATTTCTACAACTCCGGCGAACCGGACAACCTGCAGGACGACATCATCGCCCTCGCCGAAGGCTTGCGCGCACTGGGTGTGCCTTACTTCTCGCGCTGCAATTACTGGCGGCTACACCCGGACCGCGATGACTGGCTGTTCACCGCCAGTCCGGAAGTTTCACCGCAGGACTGCGACGTGGTCGTCTACCCGTGCACTTATTTTTATTGGATAGCGATGGGCACGTTCAAACTGGTGGAGCGGCCGCTGCCGATGGAATTATTCCAGCCCGGCCGCCGGCATCGCAACGTGCTTTTTGATTTTCTCGACGGTCACCGCACCATTTCCTGGCGTCCGGAATTCCGGCATTTCGATCTGATCTTGCGGGCCAAGCTCAACCGGCGCTCCTGGCATCCGTCGAACATGCAGCCTTGGACACTCAGTCTTTCCAACCGCGTGATCGAACACACCGCCGGCGGTCCGCGATTCGCAGATCGCCAGCCCGCCTGTCTGGTAAACTTCGGGGCCTCGCATCCGTACCCACACGGTTCCCGCGATCTGGCCGAGCAACGCTTTCACCCGCTGCTGGCGCGATTGCTGCCCTTGGACCGGACCGTCGACAATCTCGCCACCGCGCCGACGGACCCGACGCAACGCCTGCTCTGGGAACAGACCGGCGGACGTTTCTCCGCCGACTATTACTCAAGGGTAAAGTCGACGCAGGCAGTTTCGTGTTTTTGCGGAGAAATTATTCCACCGATGCCCTGGCGCGATCCCGGCGCGTTGCTGGTCGGCGGCAACAAGGCAAAATTGCGGCGCAAATTCTACCGCTTACTGTCCACCTTTGATCCACGACCCGACCGCATCGTACAATGGGACAGCTTTCGTTTCTGGGAGACCTTGGCGGCGGGCTCTGTCGCCTTTCACCTGGATCTCGAGCGCTATGGCGTCACCTTGCCCGTCATGCCGCAAAACTGGGTGCACTACATCGGCATCGATCTCGAAAACCCCATGGCAACTCTTGATCGGCTGCGGTCCGATCCCAGCCAACTCGCCACCATCGCCGCCAACGGCCAAGCGTGGGCAATGCAACACTACGCGCCGCAGGCCACGGCGGCGCGATTCCTTTTGTTGCTGTGAGCGAACCATCCGAACTGCCCCTGCCCCGCGTGCTGCTTCTCACCCGGGAAATCCCGCAGGGCGCCAACGCCGGCAGCCAGCAATTGCTGCGCGCGTTCCGCGACTATCCCGCGGATCGTCTCCTGGTCGTCGGCCCCGCACCGGTGGCGGGGGCGGAATTGCTCGGCTGTGACTATCTCGATTATCCTTTGCCCGTGAAGCGCTGGATCGACACCCGTTTTCACACTTGGGTCAATCTCGCCAATGCGCTCGGACTTATCCCCCAACCTCGCCAAGCTTGGCTCCGGGAGAAAATCGACCGCTTCCAACCCGACCTTGTCGTGACAGTGATGGACTGCTTCTCGTACTATTCCATCGCGGCCGACGTGGCGCGGAAACGCCGCCTGCCGCTGCTGACCATCACGATGGATCGGCCGGACAGTTTCGAACGCGTGGCGCACCGATGGCGCGGTGTGCAATTCGACCGGATTGGCCGCATCTACCGCCAGGCCGCCGCCAATCTCGCTGTTTCGCGACAGATGTCCGTTTGGTTGCGGCGCGTTTTTCGGGCCAGGACCGAGGTCCATTATTTTGCCCCGTCCGCTGATATTCCGCGGGGCGATCCCGCTCTCTGCAAAAGCCCGCGAACCCCGGGGCGCTTCGTATTAGCTTATGCCGGTTCCCTTGAGTATGGCTACGAGCGACAGATCGCGGCCTTGCTGCCTGAACTCGAAGCGGCGGGCATCACCTTGCGTGTGTACTCCGCCCACACCAAACGCCTGCCCGCCTCTCCGGCGTTGGATCTGCGCTCTTTTTTGCCGGTGCAGGAACTCTGGCGTGAACTGCTTGCCAGCGGCGATGCGCTGCTGTTGCCCTACCCATTCAGTCACGAGGACGCGACGCTCTACCGCACCCACTTTCCGACCAAGCTTTCGGAATATTATACGCTCGGGCTGCCAATTTTTCTGCTCGGCCCAAGTTACGCCACCGGTATCCGCTGGGGTTTGGATCATCCCGGTTCGGCGCTGGTGGTCACCGACAACGACCCGGCGGCTTGGCGGCGAGCCCTCCTCCGGCTTAAGGAGGAGCCGGAACTACGCGTTCAACTGGCCAACGGGGCACAGCAGATCGCGACCGAATCATTTTCTCCCGCCGCCAGCCATCGGCAGTTTCACCACTCATTGGCCCGCGCCGTAGTTCCTGCGGCCAAATAAATTCTCCGACTCCACTTCATGCCGCTGAACACCCTTTCCCTCGGACGCCCGCTGACCTCGTATGCCAAGACGCAAGCCTGGATTGGCACATTGATCCGCAATCGGAAATTTCAGCTCAAGCGCCCACGAGTCTTGGCCTCAAAGTATCTCGACGTCGGCTGCGGCCCGAATGCACACGACGATTTCATCAACCTGGATTTTCTCTGGCATCCGCAGGTCGATGTTTGTTGGGACATCAGTCGCGGCCTTCCCTTCGCCGATGGCTCGCTGCAGGGAGTTTTCTCCGAGCATTGCCTCGAACATTTTCCGCTTCCCGCAGCGATTAATCTGCTGCGGGAGATACGTCGGGTACTCGCACCGCAAGGGATCGCCCGCATCATTGTCCCCGACGGTGAGCTCTACCTTCGCACTTACGCCCGGCATCTCAACGGCGATTCTTCCACCCGTTTCCCCTATCAAGACAACGACACCTGCCAGGGAGTTTGGTCTCCCATTGTCAGCGTGAACCGGATTTTTTATCAGGACCGAGAATCGCTCTACGGCCATCGCACCATTTTCGATTTTCAACTGCTGCGCACCGTGCTGCAACAAGGCGGATTTTTGCACGTGGAGCGTCGGGCCTTCGGTCAAGGATCTGACGCGAAATTAATCATTGATACACCGTCACGGCAGGTCGAATCGCTCTACCTCGACGCGTGGGGTGTGAGTTAAACCCTCGGATTTCCGCAGTGATACCAGGAAAAACAATCCTCATTCTGACTTCGGCGCACCTCTGTCGCAACCCGCGCGTCGTCAAAGAAGCCACCGCCCTTGGCAGGGCGGGTTATGCGGTCACGGTCATGAGCGTGTCGGTCGATCTGCGCTTCGAGGCGCTGGACCGTGAACTAATGCGCGGGTTGCCGTTTCAGCGTGTGACTATCGACTATGCGTCTGACACGGCCGTCGCACGCATCGCCGATTTTTTTCAACGAGGTGTCACTTGGGCCAGCCGACAGCTTTGCCGGAAATTCGGGATCGAATCCGCACAGACTCTCGGCCCCGCCTCGGCGCTGCTGCGCCAGGCGCGCTGCTTTCACGCGGACCTCACCATTGTCCATACAGAAATCCCCATTTGGGCAGCACAGTACCTGATCGCCGACGGGCGTCGCGTGGCCGTGGACGTGGAAGACTGGTACTCGGAAGATCTGCTCTATGCCGATCGACAGAGCCGGCCTATCCGGCTTTTGCGCAAAGCCGAAGCATTCGCCCTCCGTCACGCCGTCTACTCCTCCGCCACGGCGCAAAGTATGGCCGACGCCCTGCAAACCGCCTATGCCTGCGCAAAACCTTTGGTCATCCGCAACGCTTTCCCGTTGCAAAGCCAGTCACGCATCGACCGCCCTGCCACCACGACGACCCCAAGCTTTATTTGGTTCTCCCAAACTATCGGTCCGGGCCGTGGTCTCGAATTATTTTTCGCCGCTTGGGCTCGCACCACCAAGCCGAGCCGGGTGTATCTGCTGGGTGATGATCGCCCCGGGTATCGCGAAAAATTGCTTGCCCGTCTGCCGGCCACACGCCGCAGC
Organism: Opitutaceae bacterium; assembly: GCA_025360455.1. Classification (GTDB taxonomy): domain Bacteria; phylum Verrucomicrobiota; class Verrucomicrobiia; order Opitutales; family Opitutaceae; genus Didemnitutus. The sequence continues at coordinate 17,072 of JANYCF010000344.1, forward strand.
GACATTCATTTTATCCCGCTGGTGAAACCCGAGGAACTGCCCGCCAAACTCGCAGAATTCGACATCGGACTCGCGCTGGAACCCCACTGGCCCCTGAATCGTAACATCACGATCACAAACAAAATCCTGCAATACCTTAATGCCGGCCTGGCCATCGTCGCGACCGACACCGCCGGACAGACGGAAGTGATGCAAGCCGCACCGGATTGCGGCATCCTTGTGAGTGCGCACGAGACCAAGGAGTTTTCCGAAAAACTGGATGCGCTCATCGGTGACTCGGCGGGACTCCGCCGCGCACAAGTCGCCGCCCGGACCGCCGCCGAGAGGGAGTTTTGCTGGGAACGAGAAACTCCACGCCTGTTGGCCGTGATCGAGCAAGCCTTGCGCTGAAGTCCCAATAATGTCCGACGCCCTTCAATCAATTCAGCACAGGATCAAGGATCTGCTCCGCCAGGGCGCGATCAGATTGTGCCGCGGTCTCCTGCGCATGGGTAGCCAACTTTACGAATTAGGCGAGGGTCCAACGGTCATCATCGCCCCGCATCAGGACGACGAAACTCTCGCCTGCGGCGGTATCATTTCGCGCAAGCGCAACGAAGGACTGTCCGTTGATATTATTTTCATCACCGATGGCTCCGCCTCCCACCCGCAGCATCCCCGGCTCGATGCCCACGCCCTCGCCCAACTGAGAAAACAGGAGGCAATGCGTGCTTTAAGCTGCCTCAAAGTGGAACGGCCGGCGGTGCATTTTCTCAGCCAAACCGACGGGACGCTCCACCGGCTCGCTGCGGTGGAGCGCGAGGTGCTGATCGTCCGGCTGACCGCTCTCTTGCGCACCATCGCCCCCGTCGAGATTTTCCTGCCCTGCATGCCTGATGGCAGCAGTGAGCACGATGCGGTGTTCGGCTTTGTAACCGATGCCATTGCCCGCAGCGGATTGAAACCAGCTATCTGGCAATACCCGGTCTGGTCCTGGCGAAATCCCCTGCTGCTGCTGCGTCGCTGGCTGGCGACAAATGATTGCCGGCGTCTGCCGCTGGAGGACAACCAGCAGGCCAAGTTTGTCGCGATCCAGTGTTACCAATCACAAATCGCCCCGCTGCCACCGGACACCACGGCGGCACTGCCGGCCGACTTGGTCAAACTTTTCCAAACGGACGCCGAATATTTTTTCCGCTATCGGCTTCCTGCCAACACCGGCCCAGCCGCATGAATTTTTTCCGCCAAGACCTGCTCGCCCGCCTGCGTCATAAATTTCTGCTGGCTCCCGCCGGTTATGGCCGCCCGCTCGATCAAACCGTCGTGGATGGAGAATACCGCAGCGGCGCGTGGGCCCACTTCGGTCAGTTACCCGAACTGCCGCGCCAAAGCATCATCGTCGGCTATGTCACCCAGCTGTATCAAAATCCCGCGATACTCGACCTTGGTTGTGGCAGTGGCCGGCTGGCCCAGCTGTTTCAACCGCATCCTTTTCGGCGCTATCTCGGCGTCGATCTCTCCGTCGAGGGTATTCGGCTGGCCCGGGAATTGAAGCTCACCCGTTGCGAGTTTACCGAGGGCAATTTCGAAACGTGGTCGCCTCCCGAAAAATTCGATGTCATCATGTTCAGCGAATGCATCGGTTATGCGCATGATCCGGGTGCACTGGTTGCCCGTTTTCTGCCTTCGCTCGCACCGGGCGGCATGATCGTGATTTCCCATTTTCGCTTCGGTTACTGGCCGGCACATTGGCGGCGCGTCGAAGCGCAGATCAAAACATTTGCAGCCACCACGATCGCCAACGAACGCGGCCAAATCTGGGATATCAAACTGCTTCGTCCGACCTCCTCATCGTGACCCAACGCGTCCTCATCGTCAGTCCGCATTTTCCACCGGTCAACGCCCCCGACATGCAACGCATCCGGATCAGCCTGCCGTCTTTCGTCCAGACCGGATGGGCCGTGACGATCCTGACCGTCGACGATCCGACCCCTACCGCCCCACTGGAGCCCAAACTCATGGGCACGGTGCCAGCCGGAGTACAAATAGAACGGGCCTTTTGTTTTTCCCGTCGCTGGACCGCTTGGCTGGGGATCAATAACGTGGCCTTGCGCTCGTTCCCATTTCTGTTTTTGCGCGGCAGCCAACTATTGCTGAGCCGGCGTTACGACGTGATTTATTTTTCCACCACCATGTTCATCGTGCTACCACTGGGACGACTCTGGAAATTATTTCATCGGGTTCCCTACGTCATCGATTTGCAGGATCCGTGGGTCAGCGATTTTCATAGCCATCCTGGTGCACCCCGTCCACCGGGCGGTTGGAAATATTGGGTCGCGCATTGGCTAGGTCTCAAGCTGGAGGGTTGGACGATGACGGGAGCGGCGCATATAATCGCTGTCTCGGCGGCCTATATCGAATCCCTCCGCCACCGGTATCCCCGGCTCCAGTCCACGCCGGCCACGGTATTGCCATTCGGCTCGCCTGATCCTGATCTGCGGCAGATGAAGGAAACTTTGAAAACGTGCGCTTCAATTCTACCGGCGGGCGGCGTGAGGCTCGCCTTTGCCGGCGCACTGGGGCCCGGCATGCTTGCGGCCGTAGACATCCTGTTCGCCGCCATGGCCGAAGTCCGTCGAGCCGGTGTGCCCGTGACGGCTCACTTTTACGGCACGAGTTATTCGCCCGTGGCCCCAGCCCGCCCCGCCACCGCTGACCTGGCCGCGCACTACCACCTGCAAGATGCGGTTTTCGAGCAACCCGATCGCCTGCCTTATTTCGATGCCTTACAAATCACCTTGGAATGCGAAATTAATCTGCTTTTCGGTTCCACTGATCTCGCTTTCACGCCTTCAAAAACAATGGCCCTACTGGCGGCCGGACGACCCTGCTTCGCCATCACTCCAGTCGGGAGTGCGTTGGCCTTACGTCTGACCGGTCTGAACCAAAGCTATGTGACATTTCCTGTGAACTGCGATAAGAACGACAGTGTCCGCGCGGCTGCAGCCCACCTGTTGGCCCTTATTACTCATCCCGTAGCCCCCGGCGCAAATCCCTTATTGGAACGATACAGCGCTAACGCAATTGCCACCGAGCAAATGAAAATCTTCACGGCAGCGGCCGCCGAAATCAAATTTTAACAGTCACAAATCCCCTTTCATTTCATGTCCGACCCCATCCCAGAGTATACTGAAACCGATCAGGAATACGCACTGATTGGTGGCGATCATACGCAGCGCGGTAGAAAACTTTTCAACACCGGCCTTAGTCTGCTCGTCTGTGCCTTGATCTATTTTGCCGTTACCGCCAAAGTCGCTGATGTCATCCACCTCTATGAGGGTCTGCTCATTTTCACCCTCTCCTTTGTGCCCGGTTTACTGTGGGCCAAGTCCGGCGGTTCCCGCTTTCCGGTTTTCGAACCGATCATGCTGCTCTGCGCGAATGCCTATGCGATTCCTTTGCTCAGCGGCCAGGAGCAACTATCGCTTTATAGCCCGGAAATTGTCACCAAGGCGGGCCTCGCGGTTATTTTATATCAGGTGTGCGCCATCCTCACCTACACCTACGTCACAGGTCTGCGCGGGCACAATCGCTTTTGGCGCGAAAGCATTTTAAGTCCCCAGATTGAAAAATCCACTGTTTATGGCTTGGTGCTCTCGACCGTCTACGTCGCTCTCACCACCTTTACCACGGTCATCCCCTCCAACCTCGAAAGTGTCCTGCGCGCGATTTTTTTTGGCGTGGGCATTCTTTGCACCTTCATCAGTACCCAACGTTGGGGCCGGGGCGAGTTAACCCAATCGGACAAAGCGGTTGTCGTCTGCACCTTAATTCCCCAGCTGATCATCCAGACGGTGGGGCTGTTGCTGATTACATCCATCAGTTTGCTCGGCATTGCCATGCTAGGCTACCTCTCAGGCAGCAAGCGCATCCCCTGGGGCGCGATGGGCTGCGCCTTTGCCTCGCTTGCGGTGCTGCACAACGGCAAGAGTGCGATGCGCAACAAATATTGGGAGCAACAACTGCCGACCCCAACCATCGCCCAGCTGCCGGCATACTATGCCGAATGGATCGGCTACGGGGTGGCCCCCAACGAACCCAGCAATGAGGAAGGGGAAGTAAGAAAATCTTCGGGTCGCAAACTGCTGGAACGCACCTCGCTGATGCACATGCTCTGTCTGGTGGTGGATTGGTCGCCGACCCGACAGGATTTCCTCTATGGCGAAACCTACGGCTACGTCCTCCCCCAATTGATCCCCCGTTTTTTTTGGCCGGATAAACCGCGCTCGCATATCGCCACCTACCGCTTGAGCATTTACTATGGACTCCAAGATGAAGACGCCACCACCACCACCACCATCGCCTTCGGCATGTTGACGGAGGCCTACGCTAACTTCGGCCTGTTTGGTGCCGCCCTGCTCGGGCTTTTCTGGGGCGGCTGCCTGAAGAAATTGCAAGTGCTGTCTTTTCACAGCCCGATGTTTTCCCAAGCCGGCCTACTCATGATTTTGCTCACCGCCTGGGCTTTTGCCATCGAACTCACTATGGCCGCATGGATCTCCTCCCTATTCCAAGCCTTGATTTTCGTTCTCGGCGTCCCGCTATTGATCCGGGGATTTTTAAATTCTTAGACTAAGTCCGCATGTCTGCCCCCACTCCCCGCCTCGCGATCATTGTGTCGCATCCGGTGCAATACTACAGCCCATGGTTTCGCTGGCTGCGGACCTCCACCGCGCTGGACTTTCAAGTATTTTATCTTTGGGAATTCGGCGCGCGCGCGACGCACGATCCGCAATTCGCCGCTAGCTTCCAATGGGACGTGGATTTGCTCTCCGGTTACGACCACGAGTTTGTGCCCAACATCGCCCCTGATCCCGGCACGCATCATTTTCGCGGACTCAACAACCCTGCCCTCACCCAACGACTCGCCGCGTTTCAGCCCAACGCGATACTACTCTTTGGCTACAACTGGCTCGCCCACCAGAGCGCACTGTGGTGGGCCCGTTGGCGCGGCGTGCCCCTGATGTTTCGCGGTGACTCCCACTTTCTCGGTCGCGGCCAGCCCGGTCTTCCCCAACGCGTACTCCTCAAATTACTTTACCGTCAATTCGCCGCGATCACCTATGTGGGAGCAGCGAATCGGAATTATTTTCTGGCTCTCGGCGTCCCTCCTTCCCTCCTGTTCTTTGCTCCGCACTCCGTCGATGCCGCCCGCTTCAAGCCCGAAGATTCCGTCACTCGCGCAACCGCCGCGCAGCTCAGGTCCGATTTGGGTCTCACGGGCAAACGCCTCGTTTTATTTGCCGGCAAATTCATCCCGGCCAAACAGCCGTTGGAACTTCTCCGAGCATTTCACTCCGTTGCCACGGACGCGGATGCCCTGGTGTTGGTCGGTGATGGCGTTCTTAAATCCGAACTCGAAACGCTCGTTCGATCCCGTCCGGATCGCCATGTCCGCATCCTGCCTTTTGCCAACCAGTCGGAAATGCCCTCGCGTTATTTGCTCGCTGATATTTTCGCGCTCCCCTCCCGCGGACACTACGAAACCTGGGGCCTGGCCGTGAATGAGGCCATGCATCTTGGCGTGCCCTGTCTTGTTTCCGATTTGGTCGGCTGCCAGCGCGATCTCGTGCACCCAGGTGAAACCGGCTGGGTTTTCTCCAGCACTGATCCCAACGCCTTGACCGACACGCTGATCACCGCGCTGCGGACTTCTCCGAAAGAATTGCAACGCCTCCGCGAAAACGCCGTCGCCACCCTCACGAACTACACCTATCAGCAAACCAGTGACGGACTGCTCGCAGCTTTGGCCAGCCTGCGCCTCCGTTAACCAACATGCGCATCTCCATCGTCAACGGTTTCTTTCTCCCGGTCCCACCTGTCAGCGGTGGCTCGACGGAAAAATCGTGGTATCAACTCGCCCGCGAATTCGCCAGCCAGGGCCATACCGTGACGCTGTTCTCCCGTCGCTGGCCTGGTTTCCCTGATTGTGAAACGGAAAATGGGATCGATCACTGCCGCCTGCCCGGCCACGACCATCAGCGCAAACTCGGACTCAACCTCCTGCTGGATCTTGTCTGGAGCTGGCGCGTTTTTTTCGCTCTGCCCACCGCCGATATTGTCATCGTGAACGCCGTCGCTCTGCCCATCTGGCTGGGCTGGTTGAAACCCCGGGCCGGTAAAGTCGTGATCATGACCGGCCGGATGCCCAAAGGCCAGTATCGCCGCTACCGCGCCATCGCCCGGGTGCTCGCGGCCAGCAGCTACGTCCGCGACAAAGTGGTGGCCGAAAATCCCGCACTTTCGCGGGTGGCACAAGTCCACGGTTATCCGATCAATTGGGAACTACTCAGTCAGTCCGGCAAGACCGCCGTCCCCTTTCAGGCTACGGCCGATCAAAATGAACTCTGTTTTGGTTTCATCGGGAGGATACATGAGGAAAAAGGACTCCAGCTTCTCACCGCCGCATTAAAACTCGTCGCCCAGTCACCGGACTTGCCGCCATGGCGCCTGCTCTTGTGCGGCCCCTGCGATATCGCCCGCGGTGGTTCCGGCGCTGCGTTTCGCGCCCAACTCCTCCAGGAAATCGCGCTGGTCTTACCTGCGGAACGTTTTCAACTCCTCGAGCCGCGCTTCGATGATCGCGCACTCGCCGGGGTTTACCAGCGGATCAATGTCTTTTGTTATCCGAGTCTGGCCGAGCAGGGCGAAACTTTTGGCGTCGCCGTGGCCGAAGCGATGGCGGCGGGTGCCGTGCCCGTAGTCTCCCGCCTCGCTTGCTTTACCGATTTCGTGCACGACAAAGAAAATGGCCTGACCTTTGATCACGCGGCGTCCGATGCGGCGCAGCAACTCGCTGCGGTCTTAATGCGCTTGATCCGCGATCCCGCTCTGCGTGAGCGCTTGGCGCTGGCCGCGCGCGAATCAGTCCGCCGCTACGACTACTCCCAGTATGCCGCCACGCTGTTGGCTGATTTCAAGCAATTGACCGACCGCCCAAATTCCTCATCCTCGACTCTGTGAATAATCCTGAGCCCTATCTCGGTCGGAACTGCACCACGCCCTATCCGAAATCCGAGGTCCTGCGCCGTTGGCTCTGGCTCGCCGTGCAATCCACGCTCTTCCGCTGGAGCCCGCGTCCCCTGCACGGTTTCCGTGCCTGGCTTTTGAAACTCTTCGGTGCCGATATCACCCATCCCGGCCAGGTTGTTATTTTTCCCACCGCGAAAGTGATGTTCCCGTGGAAACTCTCGTTGGCTCCGCGCAGTATGGTCGGACCGTACGTGACTCTCTACAATCTGACCACCATCCGCCTCGAGTACGGTGCCAACCTCAGTCAGCATTGTCATCTCTGCGCCGGCACCCACGACTTCACCCGCTGGGCCATGCCGCTCGTCACTCAACCCATCACCATCGGCCGCAATGTCTGGTTGGGCGCCGATGTGTTTGTCGGTCCCGGAGTGACTGTGGGTGAACTCTGTGTCGTCGGTGCGCGTTCGGTCGTCGTGAAGGATTTGCCACCCCGCATGATTTGCGTGGGCCAGCCCTGTCGCCCGATCAAACCGCGCCCGGAGCCGCTCTAACGATCGCATGCGCGTCTGTCATATTGTACCCAGTTTGGAGGAACGCCACGGCGGCCCCTCGAAGTCGGTTCGCTCTCTCGCCAATGCCCACGCGCGCCTGGGCACCGCCACCGCTCTCCTCGCCACCCAGATGCCGGTACCCAAGACCGCTTTTCAAGACGAAGCCCACCTTGCTATTTTTCCGCGCGATTTCCCCGAGTGGCTCTGTCCCTCCCGTGAATTGAAACAGCATTTGCATTCCAATGCTTATGACTGCATCCACCATCACTCGCTTTGGCTCCGCACGCTGCACTACGCACACACCGCCGCCCGCCACTCGGGAGTTCCTCTGATCATCGCTCCCCGGGGCATGATGAGTGAGTGGGCTTACGGTCATCACCGCTGGAAGAAAAAGCTGGCCGAAATTTTTATTCACCCAAACACGTTTCAGGCCGCAACCGGCTGGCATGCCACCAGCGACGAAGAAGCCGGGGATATCCGCCGTCTCGGTTTCAAACAACCGATCTGTGTCGCTCCGAATGGCGTTGAAACACCCACCACCACCGAGCTCGCCCACGCCCGCAGCCACTGGCAGGAGATGTGCCCCGCCCTCGGACAGCGACCAATCGCCATTTTCTATTCCCGCTTTCACCGCAAAAAACGCCTCCGCGAATTGCTCGAGCTCTGGCTGAAGCAGAACACCGGTGACTGGCTGTTGTTGCTCGTCGGTCTGCCCGAGGAATATTCCGTGGAAGAAATCCATGGGTGGATCGCTGACGCTCGCGCCCAAAAACGCGTGGCGGTATTTGATGGCGCGGGACAGCCGCCGCCGTACGCCGTGGGTTCACTGTTCATTCTGCCCTCCCATTCCGAAAACTTCGGTCTGGTGATCACCGAGGCCATGGCTGCCGGCCTGCCCGTACTCACCACCGATACCACTCCTTGGCGGGAAATGGAGCAGAAGCACGCGGGGTGGTGTGTTGCTTGGGAAGATTTCGGTCCCACTCTCGCCACCGCGCTGCGCACTCCGGTCAGTGAACTCAATACCATGGGTTCCCACGGCCATGCCTGGGTGGGAGAATACTTCACGTGGGAACGCAGCGGCCGACTGCTGCTCGATTTCTACCAACGCCTCCGTCATGCCTAAGCCAAAGTTGCACCATTGCTCTTGGTGGAACGCTGCCTCCGGACGCGTTTTCTTATCTGTCGAACACGCGGAATGCTCAGCGGTATGATTCCCCCTCCGTCATCTCCGCGCCGGACTCCTCGCTCCCTCGAAAAAATCGCTCTCTGGCATCTGCTGATTTTAATCGTAGGCCTGTCGTGGGCGTTCGGCGGACAAATCGGCTGGGCGCGTCAGGCGCTGCTCGTCTGGGGTACCGTCGGTATGGGCATTTTCGTTTATGCTTTCTTGCGTTCTGCACCAAGCCACGGCTTGCCCTCAGCCCGCCGCTACGCCTGCTTTCATCTCTGGCCTCTTGCCTTGTTTGATCTGGCCGTCGGTTTGAGCTGCTTGAATCCCAGTTTTCAAAATTTCAGCAGTCACGGAGAACTTTACTTCAAGCTCTCGACTCCACCCTACGCGTGGCTGCCCAGTTCCGCGCGACCCGATCTGTCCCTGCGCGAATTATGGCAGTTTAACGCGATCATCCTCTCCTGCTACAATCTCGTACTCATCGTGCGCAGTCGGCGCACCTTGAGGAAACTGCTGCTTATCCTCGCGGCCAACTCCGTTCTGCTCGCCATCTTTGGCACCTTCCAGAAATTCGCCAACTCCACCAGTCCCTGGTTCGGTCTGGTCGAAACCAAGCAGAATTTCTTTTTCTCGACCTTCGTCTATCATAACCACTGGGGTGCTTTCACGCTGCTCATCACCGGTGCCTGCTTGGGATTGTTGTTTCATTTCTGGAAACGCGGGGGCTATCGCGATCTCTGGCATTCGCCCGTTTTGGCCGGAGGCATTGCCACGCTCTTGCTCACCGTGACCATTCCCCTCTCCGCTTCACGCTCGTCCACCTTCCTGCTCGGCATCCTTCTTTTCATTGCCGTGGTGCATGGCATCGTCTGGTTGATTCAGCAACGTCAGGCTCGTCACGAATCCGCCACTCCGCCCGTCCTCGCCTTGGTGATTGCTGGTGTCCTCGCCGTGACCGCGATTATTTATCTTAGCCAGGATGTGATCGCCCGTCGCACCCAACTGACCACCGACCAGCTCAACCACATCCGCACCGAAGACACCTTGAATTCCCGTCTTACACTCTACCGCGACACTTGGCGGACTGCGACCGTCAAACCCTGGTTCGGCTGGGGCCTCGAAACCTACGGGGATGTTTTCCGCATCTACAATTCCCAGCGCGCGGTCGAATCTTGGTTTGGGCAACCGTATTATCGCGAAGCCCACAGCGACTGGCTGCAATCATTCGCCGAGTCCGGCGTGATCGGCACCTCTTTGCTTGTTCTGCTTGGACTCATGCCGCTCTGGCCAGTCCGCGCCCGGGTGCTTCGCTCCGCTTTGCCGCGCTACCTCCTGCTCGGCTGCACGCTGGTGTTGCTCTATGCGTGGGTGGAATTCCCCTTTGCCAATCCTGCGGTGATGCTCGCTTTTTGGTGCTGCCTCTACACCGCCACCCACTACGCCACACTCGACCCCGAGCGCCGGGCCCATCAGAAAGCTTCCTGACATGTCCACCCGCGCTCCCATTTCTGTGCTGATTCCGGTGAAAAACGAAGCCGCTAATCTCGCCGCCTGCCTCGCCTCAGTGGCTTTCTGCGACGAAATCGTGGTCATAGATTCCGGCAGCACCGATGGCACGCCGGCCATTGCCGAAAAGGCCGGCGCACATCTGGTCGATTTCAAGTGGGACGGAAATTTTCCCAAGAAAAAAAACTGGGCGCTGGCCAATATCCCGTGGAAGCACGACTGGGTTTTCATCATCGACGCCGACGAGCGCGCCACACCCGAACTCGCGCAGGCCATGATCGCCATCGCTACTTCACCGGCCGTCGCTCCCCACGGCTACTACGTCAACCGGCGTTTCTGGTTCCTCGACGGCTGGCTCAATCACTGCGGCTATTTCCCCAGCTGGAATCTGCGCTTTTTCCGTCACACGCTCGGCCGCTACGAACAACCCGCCGCCACGGCCGCCACCGGTAGCGGCGACAACGAGGTCCACGAGCACGTCGTGCTGCAAGGCCAAGCCGGTTACTTGCCCGGCGAGATGGAGCACTACGCCTTTCCCGATATTTCCACCTGGGTCGAGAAGCACAATCGCTACAGCAATTGGGAAGCCCGGGTGCAGCACGAGGAGACCGGAAAATCCGCCGGCACCCAGTCGCTCGATGCCGGCCTCGCCCGCAAACGCAGCTTGCGCCGGCTCGCGTGGCGGCTGCCTTTTCGGCCGACCTTGCGCTTTTTTTATCATTACGTTTGGCGCACGGGATTTCTCGATGGCTACCGAGGTTTTGTTTTCTGCCGGTTGATGGCGTGGTACGAATTCCTTAACGCCACCAAAGCCGCAGAACTGCGTCGCGCGCCCGGCACTCACCGCCAGTAAACCATAGTATTTTGTCCAAGCCCCGGATCATTTTCGTTAATCGCGTCTATCGCCCCTCCACCGAGGCCACGGCGCAATTGCTCACCGATCTCGCCGAAGGCCTCGCCGCGCGCGGCTGGGAAATCCACATCATCGCCGCCGGTGCCAATACCGGCCCGCTCTCCGGCGTGACCATTCATCGCACCGGGCAAAATGATAAAAATAGCGGTCTGATTTCTCGCGCCGGAAATTACCTTGGCTTCCTGCGCGCCGCCCGACGCCTCTTAACCACGCTCGCCCAGCCTGGGGATATTGTCGTACTCAAAACCGATCCGCCTTTACTCGCGGCGTGTGCGACCGGGATCGCTTTGCGTCGCGGCGCCAACGTGGTGCATTGGATTCAGGACATTTATCCGGAAATCCTCCCGCAACATATCGGCGCGTGGGCCGGACTCCCCCTGCTCCCACTCAAATGGGCGCGCAATCGCGCGTGGCGTGCGGCCTCCCTCTGCCTGCCCGTCGGTGACGACATGCGCAGCACTGTCGAAAAACAGGGCGTGCCTGCCGACCAAGTCATCGTGGTCCCTAACTGGGCACCACGTGAGCTCCACGCCATTCCGCCCAACGACGCTATCCTCGCCTATCGGCAAAGAGAAAATCTGCCGAACGGTTTTATCGTCGGCTACTCCGGCAATCTCGGGCGCGTCCATGAATTCGACACCTTTCTCTCCGCCGCCCAACTCCTGCGCGCCGACCACGCTGCACTCGCCTGCACCTTTCGTCTCACCGCTTCAGGTCCGCAGCTCCCCGCCGTCACCGCCGCCAAAGCCGAATATCAACTGGATAATATTCTCCTCAGTCCTCCGGTGCCTCGCCCCGATCTCGCTCTTTCCCTCGCCGCTTGCTCGGCGCACCTGGTGACCCTGAAGCCGGGGTTCGAAGCCCTCGTCAATCCCAGCAAACTCACCGGCATTCTCGCCGCCGGTCGTCCGGTATTATTTGTCGGTCCGCCTCACTCCGCACTGGCCCGCTTCATCGCAGAGGAAAAAATCGGCGCCGTCATCGCCCCCGGAGATGCCGCCAAATTATCCGTCACGATCCAGCGATGGGCCGCCCATGATGGAGCCGAAGCCGTCGCCCTCGGCCAGTGCGCCCGTGCCTGCTACGAGCACCACTTCACCTTCGCCGCCGCCCTGGACCAGTGGGAAAAATTACTAAACGGCCTTCCTGACAAACCCCATGCCTCAAAGTAGCGCAGGCTTCCAGCCTGCTTTCCCACCAGCAGGCAAGATGCCTGCGCTACTCTTCTTGTCCTCTCGCTAAACCATAGTTGCCACGCCCCGCCCCTCGGCTTTGCCTAACCACCCATGCGCCGGATAAAACGCACCGCTCTGCTTCTGATGCTGCTCGATACCCTCGCGGTCGTCGTTTGCTTCAATCTGGTCGCTTACTTCCGCCATCTGAACATCCCCATCGTCGCTCCCCTGCAACTGCCGGTGCTGATGTTTCTCCTCGGAGTTTATCTGATCGATGGTTACAGCGCCCGCACCGACATGCTGTCGATCACCTACACCTCACTCCATGTGATCGCGCTGATCGGGGTGATGCTCCTCACCCTGACTCTGACCTACGTTTTCATTCCCCCCGGCTTCACCCTTCAAACCAGTCGTATCGTCACCTCCGTCAGCTATCTGCTCCTGATTCCGGTCACTCTGAGTTATCGTCGCGCCCTCAATTTCCGCGCCACCCGCTGGCAGCAACAACGCTATTTTATTTTTCTCGGCAGTCCCGAAAGCTGTCTCTCTTTCAAAGAAGAGTGTCGCAAAAATCACATGCGTCAGGCCGTCCTTTACGCCACGCTCGAATCTTTCACTCGGCCCATTCAGCCCACCAATCCCGCCATCTCTGTCCCCCCCTTCGGCGATGTGGTGGATTACCTCGTCGAGTATGCCGGCCGCCTCGATGCCATCATCCTTCGGGAAACCAACGTCGAGCTGCCCGATCTCGTCGCGCAAAAACTCATGGCCCTGCAATTCTCCGGTGTCCCCACCTACACGCTCGAACTTTTCCATCAAGTCTACTGGCGCAAAATCCCCCTCTACCGCCTCAACCAAACCTGGCTCTTTCAGGAAGGTTTTCAAATCGCCCGTGAGCCCGTCTTCGAACGCATGAAACGCCTCAGCGACCTCCTGCTCGCCAGCCTCGGCCTGCTCCTGTTCGCTCCCTTTTTTCCTTTCATCGCGCTCGCCATCTGGGCCACCGATCGCGGCCCCGTTTTTTTTCACCAAACCCGCGTCGGCCGCAATCGCGTCCTCTTTGCAGCCGTCAAACTCCGCACGATGCGCGAGCATTCCGCCGGCTCCTCTTACACGCAGGAAAATGATCAACGCATCACCACCGTCGGACGCTTCCTCCGCGCCACCCGGCTCGACGAGGTCCCCCAACTTTGGAATGTCCTCCGCGGTGAAATGAGTCTGATCGGCCCGCGCGCCGAGTGGGTGAAACTTGTCGAAGAGTACGAGCAAAAAATCCCCTGCTATCATTTCCGCCACCTCGTGAAGCCCGGCATCACCGGTTGGGCGCAGGTCAACTACACCTACGGCGCCAGCATGGAAGACACCCTGCGCAAACTGGAATACGATTTGTACTACCTGCGCTATTACTCCTTGGTCCTCGACGCCTCCATCGTCCTAAAAACCATCCAAGTCATGCTCTTCGGCAAAGGCCGGTGAGAACCCAAGTATCAAGTGACAAGTTTCAAGTACCAAACGAGTGTCCGATTTCATCCGTTTCTTGTCCCTTGTAACTTAAACCTTGGTACTTTCTGAGCACCCAACATTCAGTCTCAAAAAACATGAAAAAGAAAGCGAAGGCCTACGATCTCATCTGCCTCGGCGGTGGCAGCGCCGGTTTCAACGCCGCCCGACTCGCCGCCAGCTTCGGCCGGAAAGTGGCCATCATCGACGGCGCCAAGGAACTCGGCGGCCTCTGTATTCTGCGCGGCTGCATGCCCTCCAAGACGCTCCTCTACACCGCCGAGATGCTCCACAACGCCCGCCACGCCGATCGCTTCGGCCTGATCGTCAAAGGTGCCAAAGCCGACATGCCGGCCGTTCACGCCCGCAAGCAACAAATCATCGGCTCCTTCGCCGACTACCGGCTCCAAGCTCTCACCACGGGCAAATTCGATCTGATCCGCTCCTACGCGCGTTTCCTCGACGCCCACACCCTGGAACTCGCCGATGGCCGCAAACTCCACGCCAAGTACATCCTGATCGGCACCGGTTCCAAGGTCAGCATCCCGCCCGTGCCCGGATTGCGCGACACGCCCTTCTGGATCAGCGACGATGTACTCGATTTGGATTTCGTCCCCAAGAGTGTGATCGTACTCGGCGGCGGCATCGTCGCCTGCGAACTCGCCCAATACCTCAGCCGCATCGGTTCGAAGGTCACGCTCATCCAACGCAGCCCAAACATCCTGCGCGACCACTCCGACGCCGCCTCCACCGTCGTGCAAAAAACCTTTGTCGATGAAGGCATCGAACTCTTCACCGACACGAAGCTGCTGCAAATCACCCGGGAGAAAAAAGGCGTCGCCGTCGCTTTTCAACACGAAGGCAAGACCATCATCCGCCGCGCCGCCCACCTCTTTAACGCCCTCGGTCGCGAACCCAACACCGCTGGACTTAATCTCGCCGCCGCCGGAGTGAAGACGCGACCCGACGGACAAATCCTTATTAATCGCTGGCAGCAGACCAGCGCCCCGCACATCTACGCTGCGGGCGATTGCTCCGGTCCGGCCGAGATTGTCCACATCGCCATCCAGCAAGCCGAGCTCGCCGCGCACCACGCGTGCAAACGAAAAGGCCTCAAGCCGATTGATTGGACACAACTCCTCAACGTGGTCTTCACCGATCCCCAACTCGCCACCGTCGGCCAACTCGAACGCGATCTTAAGGCGAAGAAAATCAAATATCTCGTCGCTTCCTATCCCTTCGATGATCACGGCAAGTCCATTTTAATGGAAGCCAAGTACGGCTACGTGAAAGTGATCGCGGCGCCCAAGAGCGGGCGCATCCTCGGCGCCGAGATCGTCGGCAAGGACGCCGGAGAATTGATCCACTGTTTCGCCGTTGCCCTCGCGCTGCGCGCCACCGTCCAAGCCATGCTCCGCGCCCCGTGGTACCACCCCACCCTCGCCGAAATCATCACGTATCCGCTCGAAGAGTTAGCCGAGCAGATTAAGCGCTAGGACCGGAGATTTTTTGGTAGGGCGGTTTATCCCTAAACCGCCGCTCCGCCAACACGCGCCGTCGCACCGCTCGATGATTACGTAGGGTCGGCCCTTGCCGGACGGATGAACGCATCCAAGCGGGGTAACGTGTCGCACCGCTCGATGATTACGTAGGGTCGGCCCTTGTGGCCGGGCCGTTTCTGGTAGGGCGCACCGTCCCGATAAGCTGCAGTGTGCCGTCCTTTCCCGTAGCCGTGTTGGAGCGCAGCGACAACGTGGTCCGTTTCACGCCGCGCCGTCCTGCCTTAAACTGTAGGCGGAGCTTTCAAGTCGCGCCGAAGCCAAGCGAAGGCGGAACGCCCCGATGGATTGGCCGCAAAGAAGCCCAGAAAGCGCAAAAGCAGAAAGTCCGTCAGAACCGCCCACCACCACGTACTCGCGCCGTCACAACATCCTTTCCTGTAGGGCTGCTGCTTGCGGCAGCCATTAGGTGGAGCGGCTTGCCCCCAAGACGCTTTCCAAACCGACGCGCCGCTGCAAGTTCCAGAATGAGGTAGCCGCGTTGGAGTGCAGCGACAACGTGGTTCCAGGTGGAGCGTGGCTTTCCGATTCCGCCAAGCCGGATCAATGCAGTCAAGAGCTGAGAGTCGAGTGTCCAGAGCCAACCACAAAAGTGAGCCGATTTTCCCGGCAGCCCAAGGCTCGGATCGTCTCTGTAGATCTGGCCTCTCAGCTCTCAACTGAATCGTTCCGGCCAAGGCTGCCGCCTACGTCCAAGTGCAACGTCGAGCCGAGACGACGAACAAGCCTGCCGTGTGCTCTGTCGCGTGCGCAGACTATACGCGACGCCGCTCAGCGCACGTTCACTGCAGAAACAAAGTTCACGCCGACAAAGTAATCTATTAGACTACAAGTGAGCGGGCGGAATATTGTAGTTTAACAGACTACTTTGTCACCGGCGGCCGGAGCTTTAGTAGCCGCGCTTGAGCCGCCGGCGAAAGCGTGGTCCGTGATCTCCTTGCCTCCAGGTAGAGCGCGGCCTCCGGGCGCGCTT
>JANYCF010000352.1 GCA_025360455.1 Opitutaceae bacterium
GCCGCCTTGCAGGCCGCGCTCAACTACGCTTTCGGTAACGGTACATCGCGCGACTTGCCCAAAGCCCATGCGATGCTCGATCAAAGCCGCAAACTCGCCGGTCGGATGAACGTCAGCCTGATTCACAATTATGTGAACCTAAAAATCGTGGATGAGTTTGCGACCGCTGACCTCGAAGAATCCATCGACAAGGAAAGCGAGGAAACTGAAACAGAATTGCAGTTTAAAATTGCATCTACTTTCGCCGATAAAAAATCAAAGGAATACAACATCGCCGAAGCCGTGAAATGGTATGAGCTCGCTGCCGAAAGCGGACAAATATGGGCGATGCTTTCACTCGGTTTTATCTACGGCCAAGGCGATTTGGGCCAGCCAGATTTGGTCAAATCCCTTTACTGGTTTGAAAAAGCCGGTGGCGGAGAGAAGCCCAAACATTACCTCGCCGCCGCCAATCTCGGCATCTGTTTGTACAATGGCTTCGGTGCCGCAGCAGATAGAGCACGGGCTATGGCCATTTTTGAAAAGCTAAAGAACAATGATATCGTATGCTACCTCGGCAGCATTGGTCACTGCCCGACAAAGATTGTGACTTTCGAACAGGCACTAAAACTCAACCAAGATTGGGCCAAAGAAAAAAAAGATCCCCACGCCCAATACCTCCTAGCACTGCGCTACAAGCATGCTTGGGGAGTGAAATCCGATCTAAAGGAAGCGGTGAAATGGCTTAAAAAAGCCGCTGATAAAAATGACGGAGAAGCACTTTGCGAACTCGGGTTACTCCATGAAACCCAGAGCTCATTGTTTGGCCTATATAACTTCAACGAGGCGCAAGTCACCGCGGCAGAATATTACCGAAAGGGAAGCGAAGCGGGCAGTATTGAGGCCACAGCAAACTATGCAAATATGTTGGCGTCAGGGAGTGGCGTCATACTCGACCTCGGCAAGGCTGAGAAACTTTATCTCAAATGCCTTGAGGCCGACCCGAAACACCCGCGTGCCCATAACAACCTAGCACTGATCTACAAAAACAGATTGATCGGTATAATTAACAAGGAGGGCGCCTTGGCGCAATCGCTCGAAATAGATGTTAAATCCGCCGCGATACAACCGCTCGGTTTGAGCTTAAATTTCACAACGATAGTGCAGGTTGAATGTCGTAGCAAAATGCTGGCACATTTCGAAGAATCCGCTCAACAGGAGTTTCCTTACGCCCTATCGAATTTAGGCGACCTGTATTACAGTGGTAAACTTGTTCCGCGAGATTTTCGAAAAGCCATGGGCTATTACGAGCAACTCACCAACTGGTCAACGCATCGCAGAGATGCTCATTATCAGCTAGGATTAATGCATGAAAAAGGGGAAGGTATTCCGATCACTTTTGCCGAAGCCGCCTACCACTACCGACTCGCCGCCTTGGATGGACATATTGAGGCACTCGCCCGATTAATTAATTTCTACATCACCGGGCAAGGCGTCAGCCGTGACATTGATCGGGCGGCTTTTTGGCTGCAATACATGGCACGCTTGGGTCAACCGAATGCATTGACTATGCTGTGCACCATCTTGATGAATAAAAAGGAATATACCCAAGCAGTGGAGCTGCTCAATCAACTCGATAAAAATTATCCGTACGATCCAACAATATCGGGATATGCCAACGAACGACTGAGCTTATGCTACAAGAATGGCTATGGCGTAAAACCCAACGCGACACTTGCCGCAAAATATTTCAATCTCGCGGTTGAGAAAGGGAACAGCAATGCCCTCGTCACCCTCGCAAAACAACAGATGGCCAGCGGCAAAACAGAAGAAGCCATTGTGAACTTTAAACGAGCTGCGGCGGAGTCGTCCGTTGCATCATATGCCTTAGGTCAGATGTATTTTTTTGGTACCAACGTGGTCAAAGACCAAGTTACTGCATTCAAATATTTACGGCAGTCAGCGAAGCGGAGCAACGAGGATGCTCTGTATTTTCTCGCTCATTTAACATGGGAAAACGCTCAAGACGCCCCTTCTCTCGACGAAGCAATCAGCTATGCCAAACAGGCAGAGAATATTGGTCACGAGAAAGCCGCCGAGCTGCGCGAAAAGCTGGAGAGTCGGCGCAAGAGCAACGCGTCGTCAGATAATCCCGCCAAGTCCTAAGTCCCATAACCCGGGTGAACGTTGAGCAACAAAACTTCCAGACTCACTCCACTCGCCGGTGGCTTGTTGATCGCCATTCTTTTGGCCGTTGCCCTGCTGTATCACTTGGAACACCGCCCAGCACCACTCACCACCCCGGAAGTTGCGCCCCTCAACCCGGCCACGACTGACGCCGTTGACTCGTCAACTGAATCGCAGACCGAGTCACAACGAAGAATCGCCGAGGAAAAACTAAAAGCATCGTTGAAGCGTCGGCTCGAGCGCAAGGACGCCCGGGCGCATGAGGCGGTACTGACATTGGCGAGCGAAGACGCTTATCGGAACTTTCTCGCACGAGCGGGTCGAGCGGGCATCCGGTTGCGCGCACAATTGGATCGGCTGCGAACGGTGCGCGTCGGCTATGATTCACTCGATCCCTTGATCGAGGACATGATGAAGAATCCGTCGGATTACCAAAGCGTGGATGCGAACTATCTCGTCCATGTGCCGGGCGTCCCTGCCGCCGAAGATCGGCTCAAGTTCAACCAAGTTCCTTTAAACAATACCTCCCTCGCTTTCCTCGGCGTCTTCGGTGACCACAGCCAATGGGGCCGCGGCGTGACCGTAGCCGTGCTCGATACGGGTGTGGCAGCAGATGTCACTCTCGGCAGTGGGCGCGTTCAGTATTTGGATGCGGGCCAAGGCATTTTACCCGGCACTGGAGAGGAAGACGGCCATGGCACGGCGGTGGCGGGATTGGTCGCGGGCGCTTCGACCGATGCGCCGGGCGTCGCCTCGGCCGCGACCATTTTGAGTATCAAAATTACCGGAACGGATGGGATGAGCGATAGTTTCACGTTGGCGCAGGGCATTCTGGCCGCCGTCGATGCCGGAGCGCGCATCATCAACATCAGCATGGGAGCCTACGCTTCACCCAACATACTCATCAGTGCCATCGACTACGCGTACACCCAGGGCGCGGTCATTGTGGCGGCGGCGGGCAACGATGGGGCCGCGCAACTCATGTGGCCCGCCGCCGATCCGCGCGTCGTTTCAGTCGGCGCCGTCGATGCGTTGGAGCAGCAAGTTTCTTTTTCGAATGCCGGAGCGCAGTTAAAAATCACCGCCCCGGGCTATGGCGTGGATACGGCTTGGCTCAATGGCCAACGCGTCAGTATCAGCGGCACTTCCGCCAGTGCGCCGCTCGTGGCCGGGGCCATTGCCGCCGTGATGTCGACTTCGCCCGGACTGACGGCCGCACAGGCGTGGTCGGTGTTGCAACAATACACGAGCGACGGCGGCACGCCCGGACCTGACTCTGCGTACGGCAACGGCATTCTCAACGTCGGTTGGGCGATGGATCGCGCCAATCCCTCGCGCATTGATACGGCCATCGCGGGTCAGTACTATGATGCGTCGACCAGTACGATGAACATCGTGGTGCAGAACCGCAGCGCTCAAACCGCCAGCGGACTCCAGTTGAACGTGGACCTCAGCGGCGTCGCCACGAGCCATCCGGTACCAACCTTAAAATCCGGTACCACGGCACTAATCCAAGTTCCCATCAGCGCGGAGCAACTCGCGACCAGCGGGGGGATTTTCTATCACACACAGTTGGCCAATCCTGCCGGAGTCGTCGATCAGTTGCCCGCCAACAACGCCAAGTCGGGCGTGATACTGGCCCCGGTGAAGTGAAGGGACGGGAAAAATTCGTAGCGGCAGGCGCTTGCCGGGCCGTAGCCTTGCGCGAAGGCTGGTCCCTGCCTGCCGAGATTGATGTCCCATCCGCAAGCCGGCAGGCACGGACGCCTGCCGCTACACCTGAGCGCATGAGGATAGTTTTTGGATTGTGACGTAATTCTCTTGGCTGATCCCTGCTGGCTAAACTCAATTCCACGATCAAATTACGTATTCATGCCACAGGTTGGACTGCTTGCCATTCGGTCTATTTTTCGCGGATAAGTGGGAAAATCAGCTTCCGACTTGCCAAGGGCGAAACCGGCTTGCAACGTGGCCCATTACGCAACTCGCAAACGACACCGCCGACATGAATCAGAACATCCGCAATATCGCCATTATCGCCCACGTTGACCATGGTAAAACTACCCTCGTCGATAAGCTTCTCAAGGAAGGCGGTGTCTACCGCGCCAACCAACGCGTCGAAGAGCGCGCCATGGATTCCATGGACCTCGAGAAGGAGAAGGGCATCACCATCAAAGCCAAGAACACTTCCGTCCACTGGAAGGACAAGACGATCAACATCGTCGATACTCCCGGACACGCCGATTTCGGCGGCGAAGTCGAACGCGCTCTCCGCATGGTTGACGGCGTGCTGTTGCTGATCGATGCCTACGACGGCCCGCAGGCCCAGACCCGTTTCGTGCTCCGCAAGGCGCTCGCGCACGGCCTCAAAGTCGTGCTCGTGATCAACAAAATCGACCGCGAAAACGCCGAGCCCGCCAAGATGTATGACAAGGTGCTCGAACTCCTCATGGAGCTCAACGCCACCGAGGAGCAGTTCGATGCTCCCGTCGTTTACGGCTCGGGCCGCGATGGCTACATGATGTTCCACCTCGGCGAAGAGAAGAAGGACATGACCCCGCTCTTCCAGACCATTCTCGACCACGTCCCACCCCCATTCGCCAAACCCAACGAGGCTTTCCACATGCTCGTGTCCAACATCGATTGGAGCGACTACGTCGGCCGTATCGCAGTCGGCAAGATCCTCGGCGGCACCGCCGCCCTCGGCGACACCATTTTCGTCATCCGCCACTCCGACGGCAAACGCATCCGCGCCAAGATCAGCAAGATTTTTGAGTTCACCGGTCTTGGCACCGCCGAAGCCCCCACCGCCAGCGCCGGTAACATCGTCGGTATCGCCGGCGTCGAAGACATCGACATCGGTGACACCATCACCGCCGACGAAGCCGGCCACGCCCTTCCCTTCACCCAGATCGATCCGCCGACCCTCGAGATGCAGTTCTGCGTCAACGACGGACCGCTCGTCGGTCGCGAAGGCAAGCTCGTCACCTCCCGCCAGCTGCGGGAGCGTCTGATGCGCGAATTGAAGACCAACGTCTCGATCAAAATCGAAGACAGCGAGAAAGCCGGTATTTTCAACGTCAAGGCCCGTGGCGCCATGCAAGTCGCCGTCCTCGTTGAGACCATGCGTCGCGAAGGTTTCGAGCTCCTCGTTTCCCGTCCGACCGTGATCGAAAAGCTGGTCGATGGTCAGCGCCATGAACCGTACGAGACGGTCTGGATCGAAGTACCTGACGAGTGCGTCGGCGCCATCATGTCCAATCTCGCGAACCGCAAGGGTCGCCTGACGAACATGGAAAAACTTCCGCACACCACAATGATGGAAGCCACCATCACCACCCGCGGTTTGATCGGCATGGAAATCGATGTCGTCAACGCCACCAGCGGCCGCGGCGTCCTCAGCCATTTGTTTAAGGAATACGGCCCTTATGCCGGCGAAGTACTCACCCGCATCACCGGCACGATCATCGCGACCGAGTCCGGCACGACCACCGGCTACGCGCTCGAGATGGTGCAGGAACGCGGCAAACTATTCGTCGACCCGGGCGAGGAAGTGTACGAAGGCATGATCGTCGGCGAGAATCCCCGCAATGAAGACATCGCGTGCAATGCCGTCCGCGCGAAGCAGCTCACCAACTTCCGTTCGCAAGGTTCCGGTGTCGCCACCGGCCTCACCCCCGCCGCCAAGTTCTCCCTCGAACGCGCGATCGAATACATCGCCGCCGACGAATACGTCGAAGTCACGCCGAAGAATCTCCGTTTGCGCAAGCGCATCCTGAATTCCGGCGAGCGCGTGAAGCACAAGAAGTCCGGCAAGCAGGCCTAAGTTATTTGATCAAACCTTCAGTCCGCGCCCGCGAGAAATCGCGCCGCGGACTTTTTTGTGGCTGTGCAAAAATGCGAAGCCTACCGGCTTAACTTCTACGAAACTGAACGGCAGCGACTGTCCCGGCAAAAGTAGCGCAGGCTTCCAGCCGGCTTCTTCCGACGGCAGGTAAGGATGCCTGCGCTACAACCAGCAACCCATGTGACGGTTCTCCCTACCACCATCCCCCGCGACATCCCTCCTTCAACGCACCTCGACCGGCACTTTCTCCGTCTCACGCTCGATTTCCTGGGCTTTCTTCAAACCGTGAGCGGACGATTTGCCGGTGAACTTCACGCACAACCGATCAACCAGAATATAAAAAATCGGCACCACGAATAGCGTCAGAAAAGTCGCAATGGTCAAACCACCGACGACCACGATACCCATCGCATTGCGCGTTTCCGCTCCGGCTCCCGTCGCGAAAGCGATCGGCACCGCTCCCAGGACGGTGCAGATGGACGTCATGATGATGGGACGAAAA
>JANYCF010000364.1 GCA_025360455.1 Opitutaceae bacterium
TGTTTAATATCTCCGCCTGCCTTATCTGTGTCTGTGCCCAGCGCTTGCTCCGCCGTGTTTGCAAGAACTGCAAAGTGAAATACGAGCCGGAAGGCCGGGAAAAGGAAATTCTCGCAAAATCGATTGGTTGGGCCGGAGAAATTTATAAAGCCTGTCCGGGTGGTTGCCATCTCTGCGGCGGCACGGGCTATAAAGGCCGGGTGGGTATTCATGAGCTCATGGTTAATTCGGAAGCCATCACCGAGGCCATTAACAAGAAGGTGGAGATCTCCGAGCTCAAGCGCGCCGCCATGCGGAGCGGCATGAAAACCCTGCACCAAGATTCGATGCTGAAAGTGAAAATGGGGCTCACCACCATGGAAGACGCCTTGGCCAACGTACCGCCTGATCTTATTTTTTGAGTCGTCCGTCTTTGCTTTTTCAGAAATCTCCGGTGGCTACAAAGGAGGCCCTAAACCGCCTCTTTCACCTGCCTGCCATTATGACACGCCTGCTTGGTCTCGAGCGATATGACACGCGGCAGGGTTGCTCGTCCCAGCCTTTTTGCCGATTAATAACCCCTGCAGGAATGGGGTCCTTTTATCGATGCTCCTCATTGCCAACCTCACTGATCCAGTTTTAATTTCTCGTAACTTCGGTTTTCATGTCCACCGCCCCATCCCCTCCGGTATGCTCAACTCCACAGGTCTTTGATCTGCGGTTGCCGGACTTTGCCCTCGAACGCGGTGGGGTGGTGCGCAAACATCGTCAGCATGGATGGTGGTGGGGTCCGGTGGGCGACACCCTCGAAAATCCCGATCCCAAGGTGCCCACCGTTTTGATTGTCCATGCCCTCACGGGCGGTGCTCAAGCGGGCGGGGCAGGGGGCTGGTGGGAACCTTTGATCGGTCCCGGTCGCGCTTTCGATCCCAACCACTACCGGATTCTTTGTCTCAACAACCTCGGCTCATTCTACGGGAGCAGTGCGCCGGGGATGCCCGGGTTTCCCCGCGGCAGTCGCATCACGCTGACTTCCCTCGATATTGCCGGGGCGATTTTGCAAGGACTCGATCACCTCGGCATTCGGCGCGTACACCTTGCCGCTGGTGGTTCGCTCGGTGGCATGGTGGTGCTCGCGCTCGCCGCGCTGGCACCCAAACGTTTTGAACGCATTTTGCCCATTGCGACCTGTGCCGCCTCCAGCGCTTGGATCATCGGCTGGAACCATGTGGCGCGGGAGATTCTCCGGCTCGATCCTGGCTACCCGCATCACGTCAGTCGCGGACTCGAAGTTGCCCGCCAATTGGCCATGCTGACCTATCGCGCTGAACCTGGGCTCGAACTTAATCAGCACCGCAACCTGCCCCCGATCCGTCACGCGAAAGGCTACCGTGTCCAGAGTTATTTGGAGCATCAGGGACGGAAAATGAAAAATCGCTTCACCGCTCCCTGTTACGAGATTCTGCTCGATGCCATGGATCATCACGATCTGTTGCGTCCCTTGCCTGGCCAGAAAGTTTCCGCTCTCTCCCGCATTCGCGCTTCCTCCCTGATCGTCCACGTGGATTCCGATCAGCTCTTCACGCCGGCCCAATCGACCGAGCTCGCCAAAAAATTGCGCGCCGCCGGATCACGCGTGACACGCGTTGAGCTCAAGAGCCCGCATGGTCACGACGCCTTCCTTATTGAATGGTCGCAAGTCGCGGCCATAGTCACTCGCGCACTCCGTCTTCCGCCCCTCCGCACATGAGCAATCCTTGGCAAGTCTACAAATTTGGCGGCACCTCCCTTGGTACTCCCGGACGTCTTCCGCGGGTCCTCGATCTGATCGTCGCCGCTCCCCGTCCGATCGCGGTGGTCGTCTCCGCCCTCGGTGACTCCACCGACTGGCTTATCCTCGCCGCCCACTCTGCCGCCGAAGGCGAGATCGCCCAAGCTCGCACTGAACTCGGGCGCGCTCGCGAGTTGGCCATGACGACCGCGCGCCCGCTCTTCACCGCTCACGCATTGCGCGCCTTCAAGGCTGAGCTCGATGAAATTCTTTTGCCGGTCGAACGACTACTCTCGGGCATGGAGCTCACCCGCGAATGTTCTCCCCGCTCACTCGATTCCGTCATTAGCACCGGCGAACGCATCTCCGCTGCCCTCGTCGCCCGCGCGCTGTCCGAACGCGGTACGCCCGCCTTCGCCGTTGATGCCCGCGATTTCGTCGTCACTGATTCCCAGCACGGTTCCGCCACGGTGGAAATCGCTCCGACCACAGAAAAATTCGCGGTCGTTTCCGCGAAGTGGCCCGCCAACTCGATTCCGCTTATCACCGGCTTCCTGGGGCGCACGCGCGACGGCCATACCACCACGCTTGGCCGTAACGGTTCCGATTATACCGCCACGTTGATCACGGCGCTGCTCAAGGCCGAGGCAGTGACGGTGTGGACCGATGTGCTTGGCGTCATGACGGCCGATCCGAATTTAGTGCGCGAAGCCGTGCCCGTTGACCGCCTCTCCTACGACGAAGCGCTCGAGCTCGCCTATTTCGGCACCCGGATGTTTCACCCGCGCACGATCATTCCGCTCCGCGATTGCGGCGCCGCGCTGGTTATTCGCAGCACCACGCAGCCTGATGCCCCCGGCACCCGTATCGACGCCACCGGCCATCCCGATCCGAGCCGCCCGACTTGCGTCACCAGTTTGGAGCAACTCTCCCTCATTGGTGTACAATCCCGGCGCACCGGTCCCGGTCGCCCGATCGGCAGCCGAATTCTTGCCGCCCTCGATGGCGCCAGCGTGCGCGTGTGGCTGACCACCGAATCGACGCTCGGCCAGACTTTCTCTGTTGTAGTACCGCTCACCGACGAAGAGCGTGCGCTTCAGATTCTCAAAAAAGCCCTCGCCCCTGAACTGTTGAATAACGATCTTTCGCTCGGGCCGATTCTTTCGCCGGTATCCTTGATCACGCTCGTCGCCGAGTCGATGGGCCGAAAACCCAATGTCGCAGGGCGCATGCTCAACTCCATCGGCGGCGTCGGCATTCAGGTGCGCGCGCTCGCCCAAGGCGCTTCCGCGCGCAGCATTTCGTGCGTCGTGGATGCCGAGAACACCACGCTCGCGGTCCGCACGGTTCACGCCGCGTTCAATCTCGCTCACGCCGAGCTCAGCATGCTCCTCGTCGGCAAAGGCATCGTCGGCGGCAGCCTGCTCCGCCAATTGGCGGCGCAGGACACCACACTTCGCTCCCACCACGACGTGCAAGTGCGCCTCGTTGGTCTCGCGGGCAGTCGCGGTGGATTTATCGCGCCGCACAGCATCGCGCCCGCTGAGGCCGCTGCTCAGCTGGAAAAGTTTTTGGCCGGCTCGGGCGAGAAGACCACCGTCAAGCAGCTGCTCAAAACCCTCGCGCAACGGCCTAACCCCGTGCTCGTCGATTGCACCGGTTCTCCCGGCACCGATGAGTTGTACATGGAAGCCTTTGCTCAAGGTATCAACGTCGTCTCGGCGAACAAAATTCCTCTCGCCTTGCCGATCGCGAAACGCGATGCGCTGCTCGCTGCGGCGCGCCGCCACTATCGCGCCTACCATTACGAAACCACGGTGGGCGCAGCGTTGCCTGTCATCGATACGCTGAAAAATCTCGTTCGTACGGGCGATCGCGTCATTCGCATCGAAGGCGCTTTTTCCGGTACGCTCGGCTATCTCTGCGAGCAACTCGTCGCGGGTGAGCTACTCTCCACGGCCGTCCGTCGCGCCAAAGAACTCGGCTACACCGAACCGCATCCCCGCGACGATCTCTCCGGCCTCGATGTCGCCCGTAAGGCGCTGATTCTCGCGCGCGAACTCGGACTCTCCCTGAATTTGGAAGACGTCGCACTGGAGCCGTTCGTGCCCGCGCAGCATCTCGCTGAGAATGATCCGGAGAAATTTCTCCAATCGCTCACCAGCATCGACGCCGAGATGGCCGCGCGCGTGAAAGCGTTGAAAGCCGAGGGCAAATCCCTCCGCTATCTCGCCCGCATTGAGCCCGAAGCCACCGGAGCAAAAATTACGGTCGCGCCCGTCGGAGTCGACGCCGCGCATCCCGCCGCATCGTTGCGCGGATCGGAAGCCTTCGTCGCCTTCCACACCGAGCGGTACAAGCAATATCCGCTCGTCGTCCGCGGGGCCGGAGCCGGCGGAGACGTCACCGCCGCCGGTGTCCTCGCGGACATCCTCCGCCTAGCGCAAAATCTCCGCAGCCGGTAAGTGTAAGAGCAGGGCAGCTCGTTTCCACGCGGAGATTGACGCGATGGTTGTGTGCGTGCACATCTTCTCCCGCACGGGCCCGTGCTACCATTCGATTCCGCGTGAGAGAATCGGAATATCATCCCTATGCCCGTCCCCCACGCGTCCGCTGACTCTTTCGCATTCGCCCACGCCGACGCGCCATGAACAGCGACATGGACCGCAGCCGGCATCACCAGTCCATCCAACGCGCCTTGGAACTCGGCCGCAGCACCGACCCGGATGCGCTGCCTGAGCTGGCCCAACTGCTCACCCAGCCCTCTGCCGAAATCCGGCGCCTCGCCGCCTCCGCCATCGGCAAACTATCCGGCTTCGGCCTCGATACCACCGCCGCCGTGCGCGCCCTCGCCCCGGTCGCGTTGCGCGATCCGCATCCGCAGACGCGCCAGTACGCCCTGAAAGCCCTCAAGACCTGCGGTGCCGCCGCCCTCGCCCATCTCCACGATCTCGATGATCTCGCCCTCAACGAACGCACCGAGGACTACGTCCGCCGGGCCGCGCATTCCGCCGCCGAAGCCATCCGTGAAGCCGTGCGCCAGAACGAGCAGGCCGCCATCCACCGCTGCATCCGGTGTGGCCGCACCGTCAGCCACGAGGAACACACGCACAGCCAGCAGGCCTTTCAGCGCACGTTCTGCGCACGTTGTTTCGACGAGGTTTTTCTCGAACGCCGCAACTTCGACACCAAGGTCGAGCTCAACAAAACCATCGCCGCCCAAGCCGGCACCCTCGTCCAATCCGACGGCGAACGCTGCATCGCCGACTGGCTCGCCTCGCACCGGATCGCCTACCGCTATGACGAACGCTACCGCATCTTGAGCGGCCACGCCATCCGCCCGGATTTTTATCTGCCCGAGTTTGATCTCTACCTCGAGTACTGGGGCATGGACACCGCCGACTACAAGATCGGGATGCTCAAGAAACAGCAGCTCTACCAGCAGGAAGGCAAACGGCTCATCTCGCTCTACCCCGCCGACAAATCCCACCTCGACACCCTACTTCGCACCAAGCTCACCCATTTTGGCTACACCCTGCCGATCTCTCCCAGTTAATATAAGTACAGCCCACGCGTCGGCGAGCAAAGCGAGTCAGCGCCCCACCCAAAAACAATCCCCCAACTCCGCACTCGGCATTTCCCAACCGACACCCCAGCCTCACTCCACCCCACCGCCCAGACCAGTGCCTCAAACGAAGCCCCCAAGGTCCAAGCAGTAAATCACTCCCACCCGCAAATGCTAAAACCCGGTTCGTTCTCCATGAACAAAGCCAAAACAAGCCGCATCGAAGTCCAAGGGACGGCCAAGCGCCTGAAGTAAGAAGATCAGCCAAAAAATCCCAGCTTGCCGCGCCACAGCCCACCGGGCGACGGCGGCCCACGCCCAAACCCAAGATCCCAAACCCCGGACCCCGATTCTCTCCCACCCATGAACCGCATCTACCAAGGCCGCGTCTCGTCCGTCCAAATTCCCAACCCTGATCTCGCCGCCCGCAAGAAAACGCCATGGGTGCCGCTCGATCCCGATACGAAACTTGCAAAAAAGAAAGGTGAAGACGCCCTCTGGCAGCACCATCAACTGTTTCACGATGCGGTAAATTATTACGCCTTCGCACTGGCCGCGATGGCGAAGGGCATGACCG
>JANYCF010000373.1 GCA_025360455.1 Opitutaceae bacterium
CTGAAACCCGCAGGGTGAGGGCACCCCGCCCACAATGTGGCAAAATTAGCCGCTGCCATCACCCCTTGCGCTTGATCGTTTGGGCGGCGGTTTCCAACTGGCCGCGGGTGACGCCGAGCTGATTGATGAATTTGAACTCGCGCCAGAGTTCCGCGCCGGAGATTTCGCCGCGCAGGAGCTGTTGGTAACGGACGACGGTGCGCTGCAATTCTTCCGCGGTTTCGTTCAGAAATTCGATACGGAAGGAACGGGCGCCGAGCGCGATCAGACGGTCGACGAATTCTGCACCGGTCTGCGCGCGGGAGTTATAAACGGTGTTGCGGCAACCGGCATCGGCTTTGAGCGGGTGCTCGGCACCCACGCGGTCGCGCAACCGGACATCGTGCGTATCGCAGGGGCGGCCGCAATTGCGGTAGTCGGTGCCCTCGGAGAGAAACGCGCAGAATACACAGTGCTCCATATGAAACATCGGCATGTGCTGGTGCAGAGTAATATCGAACCAGGCACCGGGCGCGCCTTGGAGAAGTGACTCCAGCTGCGCGACGTTGAGATCGTAGGAAGCGGTGACGCGTTCGAGGCCGTATTGCCCGAGAAAATAGGCGGCGGTGAGCGGATTGGCGACGTTCAGGGAGAAATCTCCACGACGGCGTTTGCCGGCAAAAAATTTCAAGTGATCGTAATTACGGACGAGATATCCGTCGGCTTCGCAGGAGAGGACTTGCTGGAGAATCCAGTCTTCGCCGGGTTTGAAAATACGCGGAGCGGCGACCCAGATGGTGGAATTTTCGATTTTCGATTCTGGATTTTCGAGTGACGTTAGACTGACGGCGGTTTGTTGCAGTTCACGGAAGCGGGTGACGGCAGCGCGGTATTTCTTCGGGTCTTCGAATTCGCAGTAGATCGTGCGCCCGCCCGCGGCCCAGGCGGCATCGAGTTGGTGCAGATGGCGGATGACGATAATGAGTTCGGGGGCGGCCGCGGCAGTTTCTTGTGACTTGAAATTTGGAACTTGGAATTTTTCGGCCGTCATCTGCCAGCGCTTGGGTGCGGCGCGTTGGGCGTCGAGCGCGGTGACGATGCGGCGGCGGAGATCGTTCAGTTCGCTGAGCGAAATAATGACCGCGCCTTCGAGGTGATTGTTGAGTTCGCCGAGTTCAAATGGCGTGCCGCCGAGCCGGCCGAGTTGATCGCGGAGGCGTTCGGTGGTGAGCGGTTGTTTTTCAGCGAGAGCGAGCAGGGCAGTGGAGTCGGCTTGCGCGATGTGGCCGTCGGCGTCGCGGGCAATGAGCGTGAATGGCACGCCGGCGTGGCCGTGGACTTCGAGGTGCAGCGGACGTCGGTGGCGGATCTGCTCGCCGGCAAAAGTCTGGCGTACGCGACGGTCGAGTTCGGGGTCGTTGGTTTTCCAAATCCGATCACCGGGGTGGATGCGGGAGAAATTAATATCGCCGTGGCCGAAGCGCAGATTCGTTTCGCCGCCGCCGGCTTGGGGTTCGACTTGGTAGACGCGGCCGCCTTCTTCTTTTTCATCGGGGCGACCGGCATCGAAGACGAGGCCATCACCGGGCTTGAGCGGGGCGATGAGTTTCAACGCGACGTGATCGCGACCGACGCGGGCGACTTGGCCGAGGAGAACGCCGCGTTTGGTGCCGAAGCGCGCGTGGGCGAGTTCCTGATTGTTGATGCCGCGGAACCAGCCGGTGTAGAGCCCGCGGGAAAAGCCCATCTCCAAGTCGTAACGCGATTCGGCGCGGACGGAGGCCATCGTTTTTTGCTCGTCGCTTTCCGGTTGAAAAACTTCCGCCATCACCCGATCGAGCGCCTGGCGGTAGACGCGGGTGATGTTGGCAACGTATTCGGCACTCTTGAGCCGGCCTTCGATTTTGAGCGAGGAAACGCCGGCGCGCACGAGATCAGGCAGGACTTCGAGGCCGGAGAGATCTTGCGGACTGAGCAGATAACGGCGGTCGCCGAGTTCAACTTTTTGCCCATCGGAAATCAGATCGTAGGGCATGCGACAGGCTTGGGCGCATTCGCCGCGATTGGCGGAGCGGCCACCGAGCGATTCGCTGGTGAGACATTGACCGGAATACGCGACGCAGAGCGCGCCATGGACGAACACTTCGAGCGGCATGGGCCCGCTGACGGCCGGTTGGGCGGCACGAATGGCGGCGATTTCTTTGAAGGAATTTTCGCGGGCGAGTACGACGAGGTCGGCGCCGAGATCGCGGGCGAATTCCACCCCCGCTGCGCTGGTGATCGTCATCTGCGTGGACGTGTGGATCGGGAAATCGGGTGAGAGTTTACGGATGATTCGACAGACGCCGATGTCTTGAACGATGGCCGCATCGACGCCGGCGGCGATAATGCTGCGGAGATATTCGGTGGCGGAAGTGAGTTCGTCGGTGAAGACGAGGACGTTGAACGTCACGTAGCCGCGCACGCCGCGCCGGTGGAGAAACTCCATGAGCTTCGGCAGATCGGCGACGGTGAAGTTGTGCGCGCGCATGCGGGCGTTGAAACGCTCGAGGCCGAAATAGACGGCATCAGCGCCGTTCTCGACGGCCGCACGGACACAGTCCCAGTCGCCGGCAGGCGCGAGCAGTTCGGGCCGCGTGAGAGGCGGCACGGACGAGGGAGATTGAGCGCTGGGTGATGGAACCGGCATGAGCTGGAGTGAGGCTAAGGATTGCGGCAGGTATGCCAGCTCAATCGACCGCGAGGGTGACAACAACTGGCGCGGGGCTCGCAGCATGCGGGGCGGCCGCGCGGAGTCGGCGGGCAAGATAATAGGTCAGACCGAAGCACGCGACGGAGACCAGGCCGACGCGGGGAAAGCCGATCAGTTGACCGGTGGCATTGCGGGTCACGAGCAGGCCGGCGGTGAGATTGGCGAGACCGCTGGCGGCTTGTTGCACGGCGGAATTGACGCTCATGAATCCGCCCCGGTAGCGATTATCCACGGCGTTGGAAATCATCGCCATGGCTGGGGAAAACCGACCTGACATGGTTATCATGAAGAGTGCGGTGAGGGCCATGGCCACATAGATCGGGGCGCGGGGGAGATTGGTCAGAACGAGGACGACCACGCACGCGAGCAGGGAGATCCAGCCGAGCACGTGGAGTTTGTCGTGTTTATCGGCGAGACGCCCAACGATCGGAGTGGTGATGAAAGTGCAGGCACCGCCTGCCGCGTAGATCATCCAGAGATGCGCTTCCGGGATGCCGACGTTGGCAACCATGGCAGGCGCGAGAAAGGGAATGATCGCCGCCCCAGCAAAAACCAACGCGCCACTGAGCATGAAACCGCGCTGGTGAATAGGATGCGAGAGGATGGCTGCCATCTGTTGCCACGGGTGCGCTGGCGGATGGGCCGAGCGGAGATTGGGCAGAGTGCGTGAAGCGGTGACGAGGACCACGGTGCTGATGGCGGCCAAAAGAAAAAACGGGGCATGCCATTCATATTTTCCGGCGAGGAGTAAACCGAACGGAACACCCAGCACGGAGGCGAGGGGGAACGCCGACATGACTACGCCCATGGCCCGGCCACGTCGGGCTGGTGGAATGACATCTCCGACCATGGCAATGATCACTGAACTGGAAACACCGCCGAACGCCCCTGCGGCCAGACGCGCCAACAGCAAGGCCGCGTAATTGGGGGCCAAGGCACACGCGAGGGTTGAGAGAGCGAAACCGGTGTAGAGAATCAGGAGGGCGTGTTTGCGATCAAAACGGTCGAGCACGAAGCCGCCGGCAAAACCCGAGACGGCGGCCGCAAGTCCGTAGGAGGCGACGAGGTGGCTGAACTGCTCGGGGTTGATCGCGAAGACGCGCATCAGGTTGGACCCAAGCGGCATCATGATCATGAAATCCATGATGTGGGTGAATTGCACCGCCGCTAAGGTGAAGAGCAACAGGCGTTCATTGATGCGGGGAGTTGGGCTGGGGCCGGACATAAGGGTGCATTCAGTCACAACAATGAGTCCGGCGCAAACCTGAGATCAGTCGTTTGGGTTGCGTCATTGATTTCGGGTCAGTCGGGTGGAACGGAGGCTAATCACCTGTCGCCGTGATTTGTGCGATGGGGGCGTTTTTTTGGAGCGGACCCACGACCGCTCGGGCGGCTTCGGCAAAGAGCTGGGCGCCTTTGCTTAGATAACGGCGTTTATGCCGGATCAGGGCGATTTCGCGGTTGAGCGGCGGACCATCAAGCCGGCGATAAACCAGGCCTTCGGGATCATTGGCGTTACGCGCACTGCGGGGAAGCAAAGTGACGCCGAGACCGAGAGCAGTCAGCGATTTTACCGTGCTGAGTTGGGCGCAACGATGGGTGATGTTGGGGGTGAAATCGTGTTCGCCGCTAAAGCGTTGCAAGATCAAGGACGTGACTGAAGAAGCGCTGCCCGTCATGATGAAGTTTTCATCGCGCAAGTCGGCTAGAGTTATTTTTTCTGATTTGGCCAAATGATGTTGGGCCCCGATCGCGAGAAGCAATGGTTCGGTGAACAGAGGGACGATTTCGAGGCTAGGATCAGCCAAGGGCATCGAGACTAGCCCCCAGTCGAGTTCGCCCTCCAAAACGGCTGAAATGATAGCGGCGCGAAAATCTTCACGACTGCGCAACTTGATGTTGATATCGCTGGATCGGCAGTAAGCTACCACGGCATGGAGGAAAAAGTGCGCCACAGTCGGAATAGCGCCCACCGATACTCGATGTCCGAAGCCCGGATCTTCCCGTAATTCCCGAATGGTATCGTCCGTCTCGGCGATTATCCGACGCGCCCGGGCTAGTAAAAGTTGTCCGGCGTCAGTGAGCGTAACTCGGCGGCCAAGACGGTGAAAAAGTGGCTGATTTAATTCAGATTCAAGATTTAATATCTGCTGACTAAGAGAAGGTTGAGATATGTTTGAACGTGTCGCAGCCTTGGTGAAATTGCCTGACTCTGCGACCGCAACGAAGTAACGAAGTTGGTAAATGTCCATAGGTTAAAGCTATTGATTGAATAGATATTAAGTATTTCAACTATTGCAAGGAGTGCGGTAAGATGACGGCGAAATCAAAAAGGTTTCTTCCAAACATGAACACCACGACCATCACCAAGCATCCATTCGCCTTCGTTGCTTTCCGTACCCCGTCTAAGCGGGTAGCGATCAACAAGGCGAAGCAGGTGGAGCGTAAAAGCAGTTCAGTATTCGGCTTAAGTCGCTCGCCATCAGTAAAAAACAACATACACAACAGTCGCGCTGCCTCAACCACCAGCTACAAAACTTCATTTAACTCAAATATCAGTATGAAAACTCTCAATCTCCGCAAATTACTCTTCGTGGCCCTCGGTTTGACGGGGGTCGTCGCTACCGCGGCAACTCTCATTAGCACTGAAGGCCTCATCTTAGTCGGCGAGGTCGTCGGTTTCGGCGCCGCGCTGGCAATCCTAGCGTTGGCCGCCACGGATAACACCCGCACCAAACGGTTAGCCTAACGATTAAGTTTTTGCAGAAAGTATAATGGCACGAGAGGCCGGAGGTAAGAACCTCCGGCCTTTTTTTCTCTACTATGCAGGTGAAAGTTGGGCTCAGCTTATTTGTAGGATAGCTACGTTTCGCCGTCCCTATCTGTTAGCCGTCGGTTTGGATAAAGAAAACCTCTGAAGAAATTACTTAGACCGAGGCAACGGGTGGCACTGCGGTTGGGGCAGAGCGCTTTAAAATCGCGGCCATGATGAGCGATAGAATTAATTTAATCCAATAAGCACGGTCATGAAAAGGGATTCGCCGGTGAGCAGTCGTTTACCCGCGCCGAGCAGCGCGCCCATAAAGCCGCTGTTTTGCTGGGAGCCGTCGTCTCCATGCCCCTTCACCCGCTCAAGCCGCGGTCGAGGGCAATCGCGCTCCTTTTCTTGTCGCTCAGGCCCGGGCTTTGCCCGGTGTACAGGGCGACGAGGGCGGCTCCGATGGCTTGCGAGAGTTCGCCCAAGGTGGCGGGAACTACTTTCACGGTCTCACGTTGTTGGGGCCAGAGATAGGGCAGGGCGGACTCGCGGATGATGCGCAGGTAACGCTCACGGAATTCCGGGGTGGTGGCCTCGGGATCGATCAGACCGCCGCCAATCACGACGTACTCGGCGTCCACCGCGATGAGCAGCGAAGCGACATGCAGGCCGAGGGCCTTGGCCTGGAAGTTGAAAATTTCCACGGCGAGGGGATCGTCTTTCTGGGCGAGAGTGCGCAGGGAAAGCACTTTTTCTTTGATGGGGGCAGGCGAGGTGGCGAGCGGGTGCGTCGGGTGCTTGGGCAGGAATTCCTCGAGCAATTGGGGCAGGCCGGAGATGGTCGTGTAGGCCTCAATACAACCCCAGTCGCGACCGCAACCGCACTTCAGAGGCTTGATGTTGCCGAGCAGGTGGAGTGCGGCCGGCATGTGGCCGCCTTCCATGCCGTTCAAGGTGTCGCCGTCGAGTGGCAGGCCGTTGGCATCGACGTACGCGACGCCGAGGCCGGAGCCGGGGGCGAGCATGAGCACGGTGGCGCGGCTGTTACCGCGGACGCGGGAGGCTTCGCCGACGCCGCCGTAATTACCATCGTTGCCCACGACGAGAGGGACGGGCCGACCGGCGGCGATAGCAAGGGCGGCGGCGTATTCGGCTTGGAAATTCCAGCCTTCGAAACTCTTGGGCAAATTGGCCGCGCGACCGAGTACGCCGTAACTTTCGTAGGGACCCGGAATAGCCAGACCTACGCCGTGGACCTGATCCCAATTCAGTTTATTATCAGTGAGAAAACCCACGACGCCATCGACCCAACCCTTGATCACGGCGGCGGTGCCGGCTTGGGAATTAGTGGAGCTCTGCCGAAGCTTGGTGGAAATGATGCTGCCATCGGACCAGACGCCGCCAGTCTTGGAAGTGGTGGCGCCGCTGTCGGTGCCGATGTAGATGCCGTGTTGGGTATTGCTCATGGATAAAATGTGGCCCCTAGATTCCTGAGTGAGTCGCCCACGTCAAACTCTCTTCGTTGGCCGGCGTGTGATTATCAATTGCGACGAATGAGTCATTCTAGCGGTCTGATCTAAGGTACTTTGGAAAATCTGCCAAAATAGGGTCCTAGTATCATGTAACACGTAATATTTCGTATTGATAAAAAGGTGCGACCCCGGTGGTATTCGGTATGCCTAACCGATATAAAGTCACCCTTACGCAAAAAGAACGGGAGCAACTCACAGAGCTCACTCGCGGCAACAAGT
>JANYCF010000389.1 GCA_025360455.1 Opitutaceae bacterium
CCTACAACCCTCCCGCCGCCCCGCGGCTTCGTTCAACCAGACGGCCAGAGAACAACGCGCGGGATGGGCCCTGGATCGCATGCACCATCTCCGCTCAACATCGCCCGTAATTCAAAAGGGCTCATTCCACGCTCGCCCGCGCGTGTCTCATCCGTAGCGTTCGACCAAGAAAGATGAACCCCCGCCATCAAGGTTTAGGCAAGCTGTTGATTTTGGTACCCGTCATTTCCTATATCCCGCTGAGCGTATTGATGGGCGATCTCGTGCAGACTCATCGGACGATTGTCCTCAGCGCAAGTTTGGCTGTTTCTGGTCTTATCACGCTAGTTATAGCCGCCATCCAAGATAAGAAAGCAGGTCTGGATATATTTTCCCTCCATGCGTGGACCGATGGCATCATGGAGTCGCAGCACATATTTTTTTATCTCCCGATTAGATTGGTCGGATTGATCATGCTGGTTGCAAGTGGTGCCGTCTTCTTCATCTAAGACCGGAGTCGAACCAATCAGCCACAGCGCAACGCCCTTGATCTCACCTAAATCGTCGATCATGTTCACGCTCCACATGGCCCAGTTATTCAAAAGAGACGGCTCGCCCGCCCGGCGGGCGTGGCTGATCTGAGGCGTTCAGCAGAAGACATGACGCCCGACCCGCACCATCCAATTACTGATGTCGACGCGCCATTCACTGCGACACTCCCTAAAGATACTTCGCGCGTCATCGAAGCGCTAAGAAACGAAGGCGTGTATTTTGATGTTACGATCAATGGGCCGAAGGGCGATCCTGGGTTGCCGAGCTACGACATCTTTTGGTTCCGGAAAGAAGACGACCAAGACAAGCTCGGGCGCATCGTGAAGAAGGCACTCGGAATAATCCGTCGTGAAGAAAGAGCTGAACCAGACGGCCAGAGAACAACGCGCGGGATGTGACCTGAATCGTATGCTCCATCTCCGCTCAGCATCTGCCGTTTTTCAAAAGGGCTCATTCCACGCTCGCCCGCGCGTGTCTCATCCGTAGCGTTCGCCGAAGAATTATGCCGACGCTTTCCGTAGATCCCCATCGGCTCGAAGAGTTGCTGACCTACTGCACCGACTTCGCGAAGCAGATGCTTCAAGACTCCGGTGCCTTTCACCCTTTTGGTGCCACGCTTAGCCCGGAAGAGAAGGTTACCGCAGTCGGTGGTTGGACTGGCGACGAGCATCCGAAAGGTGCGGAAGTGTTTCGTTTACTCCAGTCCTCGATGCAGGTTCAGTTCGAAGAGAAGAAGATTATTGCAGGAGCCATCGCTGCCGATGTGATCGTGCCGCGTGAGTACCAGTCACCATTTCCTGACGCCGTCCGGGTTTTACTGGAGTGCGTCGGCTACTCTCGATTCATGTATTTGCCATATCGAGTCACGAAGCCCGGTATCTTTGCACGCCTCACGAAGGCCGGGTTTCGCTGCGAGTTCGGCGAGTTTATCAGCGTAGATGTTCCACCTATGATTTCAGGCGGAAAGAAAGAGGGCGAACAAGACGGCCAGAGAACAACGCGCGGGATGTGACCTGAATCGTATGTTCCTTCTGCGCTCACTATTTTCCGTAATTCAAAAGGGCTCATTCCACGCTCACCCGCGCGTGTCTCATCCGTAGCGTTCAGCGAAAGACATGGGCATCGAATATCGCATTAAACTTCCGAGCGGCTATCAGGATGAGCTCGCTGAGTTCATTCGGAAGAGTCGTTTCTTTCAGTCGTTCGATCCTAAGTTTTCCATATTCAATCTGCGAACGAGCGGCCCAGAAAAGAAAGAAGATTTTCCTGATGCGTATGTCTCCCTTGAATCTGACGGCATCATTTTCTGCGATAATCTCACATCCCGGAAAGACGCAGCCGGTATTTTTGTGGATCTCATCGATTATGCCCTCCGGAAATATGACCGTGCCACTGTCGAGGAGACCTGAAGAGCTGAACCTGATGTGAGGTAGGCGGCGAGGGTGCGGGCTCCGCCCCCGGATATTATCAAACGAGCTGTCTACCTCGTGGTTGAGCGAAGCCGGCGGGAGGACGGACTATATCTTTAAAGCGAAAGTTCTCCGCGCACCTCGGATC
>JANYCF010000404.1 GCA_025360455.1 Opitutaceae bacterium
TGCCGGCACCAGCGCGCTCCTGGAACACCCGCGCGCCCTACGCCTCGCGTTCTCCGTTCCGCTCCTGCGTCGCTGCACTGCGAAACGCGAGCCGCCCGGCCGCTGCGCGGCCTCGTTGCGCTCGCCTAACAGTTCATCAGCAAACTGGCCGCGAGTGCCAGAAGCACTGCGGCCAGTTGAAATAACGGCAGGTTGCGATTTTCCCTGTGAGCGTTGACGCGGATTAATTACTTCACACCTAACTCAGCGAGAGCGGAATCGAGTGATTGGATCAGCGCGGCGATCGTCTCGTCGGTTTCGTCTCCCATGTTCGAGATGCGGAAGGTCAGGCCCTTGAGCTTGCCGTAACCGCCGTCGATCACGAGGCCGTGCTTGGACTTGAGAATCTTGTTCAACGCGGAGAGATCCACCTTCAGGGTGTTGGCGAAACAGTTGAGCGAGACCGAGCCGTGGCCTTCCTTGGGGAAGAGCGTGAAGCCTTTGGCGAAAGCCCAGGAACGCATGGTCTGATTGAGCCGCGCATGGCGGGCATAGCGGACGTCGGCGCCCTCGGCCTTGATGTCGGCGAGTTTGGATTTGAGGGCGTAGATGAGCGGGATGACCGGAGTGCTGGGTGTCATGCCGGCTTCGTGGTTCTTCTGGAATTCGATCAGATCGAAATAGTAGCCGCGGGTCTTGCTGAGGGCGGCACGGGCGAGGGCGCGTTTGGAGGGCGAGATGAGCGAGAGACCGGGAGGAAGGGCGAGGGCCTTCTGCGAACCGGTGAGCATGATGTCGATGCCGAGCTCGTCCTTCTTGATCGGCATGGCGCTGAAGGAGCTGACGGTGTCGATGATGCTGATAACATCGGGAAACTGGCGAAGGACGGCAGCGAGGGCGGGCAAATCGCTGACGCAGCCGCAGGAAGTCTCATTGTGGATGAGGGTGACGGCGTCGTACTGGCCCGTGGCGAGTTCGGTACGGAGGGTCTCGGGATCGATGGGCTGGCCCCATTCAAATTTCAGGGCACCGGCGGCAATGCCGCAGCGTTGGGCGACATCGATCCACTTGTCGGAAAAAGCGCCGTTCATGCAGCAAAGTACTTTTTTCTGCACGAGATTGCGGAGCGATCCTTCCATGAAGCCCCAGCCGCTGCTGGTGGACAAATAGACGGGATCCTGCGTGTAGAAGAGCGCCTGGAGGTCGGGCTGGATTGATTGGTACAGCGCCACGAAGTCGGGGCTGCGATGGCCAATCATGGGCTGAGCCATGGCGCGCAGAGTTTTGTCGGAGACGGCGATAGGACCGGGGATGAAGAGCTTGTAGGACATGTTGGTGAGAAGCCGGTATTGCATGTTATTGAACCGGCCTGTAGCAAGACTTCACTTAATCAACTTTCTTCACGCAACGCCTTTATAAGTCATGTTAAACCGCTGGATTCGCCATAAAGCTAACGAGTTCTCCCAGTTCGGCATAGACGTCATCCTCGGCAAGCGAGAGGGAGTGGGGGCGGTCGTTTTCGGGGTTTTTCTGCAAGCCTGGTCCTATCTGTTTAATGGGATCACGCAGCTCCGGCTCTGGCTCTATCGGAAGCGGATCTTGCACGACACGCCACTCGGTTGTCTCGTCGTGGTGGTCGGCAATCTCACCGTCGGCGGTACGGGCAAGACGCCCGTAGTGGAAAAGTTTGCCCGCGCCCTGCATGATCGCGGTCGCAAGGTGGCCATCCTCAGCCGTGGCTATAAGAGCAAGGCTCCGCCGTTCTGGAAAAAATGGTGGTACCGCTTTACGCACAAGGATGAAGCGCCGCCGCGCGTAGTGAGCGATGGCGTGACGGTGCTGCTCGATTCTGAAGTCGCCGGCGACGAGCCGTTCATGCTCGCTAAAAATCTGCCTGGCGTGGTCGTGCTGGTGGACAAAAACCGTGTCAAAGCCGGCGCCTATGCGATCAAGCATTTCGGCTGCGATACCCTCGTGCTCGACGACGGCTTTCAATACCTGCCACTCAAGGGCCGCTTGAATCTGCTGCTGATCGATAAGACCAATCCCTTTGGTAACGGCTTCGTGCTCCCGCGCGGCATTCTGCGCGAACCCGTGAAACACCTGAAGCGCGCGTCCTACGTTTTCCTCACGAAATCAAATGGCCGACGCGACGAGGAATTGGAAGCGGTGATCAAGCGTTTCAATCCCGGGGTGGAAATCATCGAGTGCGCGCATAAGCCGCAATACCTGCAACGCGTCGGCACGAGCGAACGCCGTCCGCTCGAGGATATGAAAGGAAAACATATCGGGGCCTTCAGCGGCATCGCCACACCGGAGAGTTTCGAGCGGTTTCTCCACGAAGGCGGGGCGCAGCTGGTGCATGTCGGAAGATTTCTCGATCACTATCGGTTCACCCGCGAAGATCTCGTGGAGGAGTATACTGCGGCGAAACGGGCCGGGGCGGAATTTATTGTCACGACGGAGAAGGACGCGGTCCGTATTCCATCGGATATCGATTGCCCGCTGCCGTTATATTACCTGCGTCTGGAAATCGAAATTCTGCGCGGTGCCGACGATTTTCAAGATGCGGTGGAGAAGATCTGCTTCCCCCGTGGACTGCCGGCGAATGAAGCGATGGCGGCCGGCAGTGCCAGCCGACCGTTGTGGGGTTGATGGGTGCCAACGAAACGCGACGGCTGGAAAGATTCGCTTAGTTTTCGGAGGATTCCAAACGCACGATGCGGATTTCACGCACGGCGTGATCCACCCCAAACGTCACAATCCAATCGCCACAACAAGAACTCGTTCTCACGATCCTGGGCGTCCTGCTCCTGCAAATCCCCTTTATGGAAGGGCGAGCCCTTTCAATCCGTCGAGGATTGTTGCTATTCGACGTTGCTCCGCTCGGGAAGCACTGACCAAGCGATGGGCCGTTTCTTCCTGCAACACCAAGGTGTAGGCGGACACGGGTTACGACAGACCAAGCTGTTGTTTCAGCGTTTCCCATTGTACTTTTCGTCCTGCGTCCATCTCCGCGTGACGGCGCGACAGCTCCTCACGGTTGGCCGGGCTCTCTGCTCGCAGTCGGCTTTTGAGAAACGCCAGAGCTTGGACCATTTCATCGCGGGGCAACTGCTCTATTTACGGCTTTAGATCGGCGAAGCTCATGGGGGCGACTTCCCCGTGCAATTTCGACCAGCAAGCTCAGTTTGCGGGACGTAGTCGAGTCCCGGAACGGAATCCATCGTGAGCCCAAGCGCATTGAGGGCAACGCGCTCCACCTTGGGTCTGGGTCGATCTCGAGGAGGATTAACCATCCACTTCAAGGAAACTGTTCACTATTCTGAACTGTAGGAGGGGCTTTACGCCCCGATTCGAATATCGCATGGGTCTCGCGCTCCCAAGATCGGGGCATAAAGCCCCTCCTACAGTTCAGAGTTTTTCTATCACGCGCAGAAATTGTGGCGGTATGGTTACGGTGAGAGGAATGAATAGCTTTGGCTTGAACGCCTGCGCCCAAGCCGCGAAGGTGGGGGTATGAGTGATCCTCGTTTTGCCAAACTTGCCCAAGTGCTGACCGGCTTTTCCTGCGCCTTGAAGAAAGGCGAACGCGTCTTGATCGACGCTTACGATATTCCGGAGGCGTTCGTAATCGAGCTCATCCGCGCGACGCGCGAGCTGGGTGCCATTCCGTACGTGAATCTCCAGCGGTCCCGTATCACGCGCGAGATGCTGAAGGGGGCCACCGCCGAGCAGTATCAGCTCACGGCGGATGTGGAGCTCGCCCGCATGCAAAAGGTGGATGCTTACATCGCGGCACGGGGTTCAGATAATATTTTTGAGACGTCCGACGTGCCGACTGATCGCGTGCAGTTGGTTTCGAAATTGATGAAGCCCGTGCTTGATCATCGGGTGAACAAGACGAAGTGGGTCGTGCTCCGCTGGCCCTCCTCCGCCATGGCCCAGCAGGCCGGTTTGAGCACGGAAGCGTTCGAGGATTTCTTTTTTCGCGTCTGCACTTTCGATTACGGCCGTTATAGTCCGGGCATGAAGGCGCTGGAGGAGCTAATGAACAAGACGGACCGGGTGGAACTCAAAGGTCCGGGCACTGACCTGAAATTTTCGATTAAGGGTATCGGTGCCGAGTCGTGCGGTGGGCTGAGGAATATTCCCGATGGCGAAGTGTTCTCCTGTCCGGTGAAGGACAGCGTCGAGGGCGTGATCACCTACAACGCCCCGACCGTTTACCTCGGTACCGCATTCGACAATATCAAGCTGACGTTCAAGCAGGGAAAAATTGTCGAGGCCACGAGTAACAATACGAAGCGGCTGAATGAGATTCTCGATACCGATCCGGGTGCGCGTTACATCGGCGAATTCGCGATTGGCTTCAACCCGTACATCACCGAGCCGATGCGGGATATTTTGTTCGATGAGAAGATCGCCGGCTCGTTTCACTTCACGCCGGGCAAGGCCTATGAGACCGCCGGCAACGGCAACGAGTCGGTGGTGCACTGGGACATGGTTTCCATTCAGCGTCCCGAATGGGGCGGCGGCGAAATCTGGTTCGATGGCAAACTGATCCGCAAAGACGGCCTGTTCGTGCCGAAGGCGCTGCAGAAATTGAACCCGGACGAATTGCTGAAAGTAAAATGAGGATTAACC
The DNA here is from genome assembly GCA_025360455.1 of Opitutaceae bacterium. Lineage (GTDB taxonomy): Bacteria > Verrucomicrobiota > Verrucomicrobiia > Opitutales > Opitutaceae > Didemnitutus. The sequence goes on from JANYCF010000404.1 coordinate 4,627, forward strand.
ACGGAACACACGGAATACACGGAATGGAAAATTCTGAATTCGGTGTGTTCTGTGTATTCCGTGGTTAAACAATGATCGGCTCTTCGCTCCAAGCTTTCATTCAGGCGCTCCCGAAAACGGAGACGCATCTGCACATCGAAGGCGCATTGCCTTTGGAATTGTTGCAGCGGGTGCGGCCGGAATTCACCCAGTCACCGGCATCGTGGGCGAGTGATTTTAAGTTTCGTGATTTCGATCATTTCGAGCAGGAGCTGCTGGCCATGGCGTTCTCCTGGTTCACGTCGCCTGAACGTTATCACGAGGCGGCGAAGCTTGTTTTCGCGCGGCATGTCGCGCAAAACGTGAAGTACGTTGAGACGAGCTTCGCGTCGGGCGTGATCGAGTTTCTCGGGCTCGACGGTCATGAAATATTAGCGGCGATCAGAGCCGCCGTACCGGTTGGGTTGGAGGTGCGGGTGTTTCTCGGTATCCACCACAATGGCGCCGGGCCGAAGATGCTGCCGGTGTTGGAGGAGGCGCTAAGCTGGCCGGATTTGGCGGGGATTGATCTGCACGGCACGGAGAGTTTCGCGCTGGAGCCGTGGACAGCGGAGTACTGGGCGGCGGCGCGGCAGGCGGGCAAATATACGAAGGCTCATGCGGGAGAATTCATGGGCGCGGATTTCGTGCGCCGCATTCTCGATGAACTTCAGCCGCAGCGCATCCAGCATGGCGTGCGGGCGATTGAGGATTCGGGCGTGGTGGCGGAGATTAAGCGGCGCGGCATCACGCTCGATGTCTGCCCGATCAGCAATCACAAGTTGATGCCCGGGGTCACGCTGGCGACGCATCCGATCCGCGAGCTGTTTGATGCCGGCGTGAAGGTGACCGTTAGCACGGATGATCCGATTTCTTTTGGGAGCACGTTGGTCGAAGAATATGCGGCTTTGGCCGGGCAGCGTGGCTTCACCCGGCAGGAATTGGCCCAGCTCGCCCGGTATGGATTTGAGGCGGCGTTGATGCCGGAGGCGCAGAAGCAGCCGTGGCTGGAGGAATTGGATCGGATGATTGGCGGGTAGGGCGGGACCGCTGGGCCCGCC
>JANYCF010000051.1 GCA_025360455.1 Opitutaceae bacterium
ACCACGAAGGATTTCGCCAATAAGTGGCCTCGCCTCCGGACGGATTGGAATATGATCGTAGAAAAAACGCCGGAGGCCGGATTACACCAAAGTGCAGTGTTGAGTTAACTGAAAAGCCGCCATTCGACGACCAGGGCAAGACTACTGTAAAAAACCGCCTCAACCGTTCGGCTTGAGAAACGGCCTTTCCGAAACCAACGCGGAACACGGGCTCGACGACAACTTCGTTCCAGTAGCCAAAGTGAATCCTCGCAAAAATTCTGAAGCCGGCAGCATCTTGCCTCCCGGACGCTGGAGTCGGCGTAGGCGTAGCCCTCCCTGCCCGGTCGCGACCAACACTCCTGCATCATCCTGACCGAGTATCATGCCGGGGAGAGCACTCAACTTGTCCCTTAATACCTGACACGTTTCCTCGGTCACTGTGTCGGCCAGACCGAGCTTCACCGGTTGCCCATTGATTGCGACGCTGCATGCAGGCCAAGGGAAAAGTCCATTGATGCGCGCGGCGAGCAATGCGGCCGGAGAAGTGAAGTCGAGCGCACCGTCGGCTTTTTCAAGCTTCCGGCAAAAGGTCGCATGAGCCGCATTTTGCTCTGTGAATTCCAATTTACTATTCGCCAGTTTTGGTAGTGCGCGGGCGAGAAGCGGGACACTGGCGTTCGCCAATTTAGCTTCCACTTCCACCGCCGTATCCAAGGCATCGATCGTCACTGTTTCAACGTCCGCAATAGGGCCGGCATCGAGTGCGGGCACAATCCGCATCAGCGTAACTCCCGTTTGTCGGTCCCCGCTGACGATGGCGGTTTGGATTGGCGAAGCGCCACGATATTTCGGCAGCAAAGAAGTGTGCAGATTGAGCATACCCAGGCGCGGCACCGAAATAAAATCCTGCCGAAGAATATGCCCGTACGCCATGATCAGAGCCAAGTCGGGCGAATAGGATTTCAACTGCACGAGATCTTCCGGTGTGAGTTTTTCCGGTTGATGCACAGGCAAGCCACGGGCTTGGGCCCAGAGCTTGATCGCGTTGGGCTGCACCTTCTGTCCTCGGCCGACTGCACGGTCAGGCTGCGTGTAAACCCCCACCAGCTTCACAATTTCACGCGCGTCATCCGCGAGCCAATTCAAAAGTGGCAGCGCAATCGCATCGGAGCCCATGAAGACCGTGCGCAACATGGCGAAAATTAATCGTCAATGAGATCGAATTCTTCCGGCTCATCCGCTTTCGCGCCGCCAGCGCGCGGCCGGGGAGCAGGCGCTTCCATGCGCTTGCCGGCCAGTCGCATTTCGATCGGCTGCTTTTTCTTGCCAATGAGATCGAAATGGATCGGGCAACCATCGAGCCCGAATTCTTTCACCACGCCAGCCTCAAGATAACGGCGATATTGCTCGGTGAGTTTCTCTTCGCGGTTGCAAAATAATTTGATGCGGAACGGCCGATGGCCCACCTGCGTCGCGTAATAAACCCGGAAACGTTGACCGCCAATCGAAGGCGCGGGCATGCGCTCGGCCAGATCGATGATCGTCTGGTTGAGCTTGGCCGTCGGGATCTTGATTTCCAACCGGGCACAGAGCGAGCGCGCGGATTTGAGCATGCGCTCAATGTCATTACCCGTCAGCGCCGAGACAAACATCACGGGCGCACCGGGAGTAAAGAAGAGGCGTTCGTGGAGCGCTTTTTCAAACTTCTCCCGGAAATCACGCTCGCTCTTGTATTTTTTGAGTTCGCCCCGCCGGATCGCAGCAAAAACCAAATCCCACTTGTTCACGACCACGATGATGGGCCGGGCTGCTTCGACGATTTCACCGGCAATGGCTTTGTCCTGCTGCGTGACACCATCCATCGCATCGAGCACCATGTAAACCACGTCAGCCGTCCGAATCGCATCCAGCGAACGGACCTTGGAAAAATATTCGACGGATGACGAAAGTTTAGTGTCCGCACGAATACCGGCCGTATCAATCAGACGGAACGGCCAGCGTTTCCCTTCCTTGGCTTTAAATTCGAAATCGATCTCCACCGAATCGCGGGTTGTCCCGGGAATATCGCTCACGATCAGGCGATCACTGTTAAGCAGACGATTGCTTAGGGAGGATTTGCCCACATTGGGGCGACCCACAAAGCACAGCGTCAGGCGTTCAGCATTCTTTTCGGCAAGTTCGGGTTCCTCCGCCAGCTTCGCCAAAATCGCAATGCGCAGATCGGCCTCGCCGTTGCCATGCTCCGAAGAAATGAAGACGGGCTGACCGAAGCCTAAACGAAAAAACTCCTCCACATTGATCACCCCTTCCTGACCATTGTCCGCTTTGTTGACGGCCAAAATAATGGATTTCTTTCCCTTCCGGAGCAATGTAGCCACGCGCGTATCGAGCGCCGTCAAGCCTTCGCGGGCATCGACCACGAAGACAATGACCGGAGCGGAGGCGATGGCGAAGTGCACTTGCTCTTCTGACGCCTTGATCAATTGGCGTGGCGTCTTGGCATCTTGCAGACCGAGACCGCCCGTATCGAGCAGCAGATAACCGCCATCCTTGACCTCAGCCGACACGATATCGCGGGTCACCCCGGCTTGGTCATGCACGATGGATATGCGGCGGCCCGCCAGCCGGTTGAAGAGGCGGCTTTTACCCACGTTTGGTCGACCGACAATAGCTACAGTACGAGACATGATTCGGATAAAGACTGAAGGCTTGAAGGGCTGAAAGGCTGAAATGCAGCAATCGGCGGAAATCGCACGAACGAGAGGATTTCGACTCGGGAGAATTGTATGTAGGAGCCTGCTTGCAGGCGATTTGGATCACCCGACAACAGTGCACCTACAATCGCCGCCAGCAGGCTCCTGCACCAGGAGATTCAGCCCTTCAGTCTTTCAGCTTTTCAGCCCTTTCATCAGCGGCGCACGCCGCTGATGAATCGGTCCATCCGATCGCAAGCCTCAATCAATTGCTCGTAGCTCGTGGCAAAACAG
>JANYCF010000064.1 GCA_025360455.1 Opitutaceae bacterium
CCGGGCTGCGCATAATCAAAGCCGTCGCCATTGGTATAGAGGACATCCATCCGCCCGTCACGGTTCAGATCGCACAGACTGATCCCACTGCTGCCGTAGTCGGAATTCGTCGACCCGTAGATGATCTTCGACGTGAAATTACCGCGCCCATCGTTTTCAAACAAATAGATCTCCTCCCACTCCTGCGACACCACGGCCACGATATCCTGATGATGTTGTCCGGTCAGATCGCCTACGCAGACGTTAACGGTGCCGGAACGATTGAGCAGGATATGACTCTTAAATTCCCAATTCCCCATATTTTCCATCCAGCGGATTTCACCCTGATCGTAGCCGAACTGGCCCACCGCCAGATCGAGTTTTCCGTCGCCATTGAAATCTCCGGCTCGAACATCGGTGACGCGCGAAGTATTCTCCAAGATGACGTGTTTCTTGAAATGTTGCTGTCCGTCATTCTCCAAAATAACGACCGAACCGATCTTGGCATTGTTGGGGAAAACCTCGCCCATGCAGGCGACGAGCAAATCCAAATCTCCGTCACCATCGATATCGATCGCCTCGACGTGCACCGGAGCATTCAGGTCAGCGGCCAGCACTGATTCTTCAAAAACGCCCCGTTTTGTTTGCCGCACCCAGACCACCGCGTTTGCTTTGGTGTCGCATGCGACAATATCCATCAAGCCATCGTGATCGAGGTCGACAGCGATCGCATGCGCGATCCAAGGATGGCCTTCGATCGCTGCGCCGACCGGATTAGATTTCAATAAATCCAAATCTTCCACCGCTGCTGCGGCGACACCCAATCGACTCACCGGGCTTTCCGAACGGCGACAGCCGCCCATGATGAGTCCGGCTGCAGCAGCCCAACAACCGAAATTAAACCAGTGATGGCGCCATGACCTGAGACGGATTACCATTGCTCCATCGTACCCAGCGACAAGGTGCGCAACAATCAAAAACAAGTTCATCGCTGTTTCCGATGGGTGCAGCAGTTTTTCGTTGGCCAACGCCTGTTCGAGTCGAGCCTCCGCGGCATCGGCTCAACGTAGCCGCGCTTGAGCGCAGCGAAAGCGTGGTTCCGAATCCCACGTTGTCGCTCTGCTCCCCATTCGGCAGGCTCGGGGCCTTAAGCGAAACAGAAAGGCAACGCGGCTACACCGGATAGTCCGGCGTGTCTGACGGTGAACTCCAGGAAATTTCTCGGTGTCCCGCATCTTTCAATCTATTTCAAACGAGGTGCCGGGCCAAAGGCCGCTTCGAAAGCGATCCCAAGTTGCTGCTTATCCTCGGCCATCACTTTCGGATTACGACGGGTCTTCTCATAATAACTCAAAGCGGTGGGTTGATCCCCGATCGAGATGGCGTAGCGCGTCATCAGGCATTGGGCAAAGGGATGGTTCGGCTGCATCGCCAGCGCGGTTTTCAATTCCCGCAAGGCGTGATCGGTTCGCTCCGTTTGAAAGAGAACCACCGCACTCTCGACATGTGGCGCAGCATCTTTGGGTCCCAGTTCAGCCGATTTGGCCAAGGCCGCCAGTGCGCCCTCAAAAGAGTGGGCCCGAGCCAGCAGCCGTCCCCGCTCCAGCCAGAGTCCGGCTGACGCGGGACAGTGCGCGAGTCCATTCTGCAACCCCTTTTCGATGCCAGCTTCATCCCGGATGGCACGATAAAAGGCGATCAAGCTAAGCCAAGTATCCGAGTCGGCCGGCGCGAGCGTGGTCGCACGCTGAAGACTGCGTTGCGCCTCGGCAAAGGCACCGGCCCGCAAAAGCAGCATACCGAAATCTTTATGCGCCGCCGCATCCTCCGGCTGCAAACGCACGGCCCGTTCCAGCAAGCGTCGGGAAAAATCAAGGTCCGTGCTGCTGTAGGCCGCCACCCGCAAAAGATAAATATTATAGCATTCCTCCTGCAGCGCATCGATCCACGGATCAGGAGAATCAGGGGAGCGTGACACTTCATCCACCTGCGTCTGAGCCTCGGCCGCCGCCGCGACATTGCCGGTCGCTTCGTAAACCAGCACCAGGCCCTGCCAGGCGGAGCGGAAACCACTCGAGAACGAAATTGCTTTTTGAAAACTGTCGCGGGCCAGATCCCATTTCTTCTGAGCCGCGTAGATATTCCCCAGCCCCACCCAAGCATAAATATTAGCGGGATCTTTTTCCACTACCGTCTGCTCCATCGCTACCGCCGCCTCGACTTGATTCAGCTTCGCCAAAGCATCGGCTGTTTTCAATCGGGCTGGCAAGTAGCCGGGCGCCAGTGCAATCGTCCGGCGAAAAAGCGGCAGCGCTTCATCCAATTGACCGGCATTGGCCCGGTGCAACGCGAGCAAGTAGGACCACTGCGCATTTTTCGGCTCAAGTTCCAACAAGGCCGCACACGTGCTCGCCGATGACTCAAGCATCCCGTTCGCGTAGCAGAGCCGCGTGAGCGTCGAGAGCGCTTCAATGGGATGATGCCCCTTTTGAATATCATCCTGGGCGGTTCGAATCCGTTCAGCCAATTCTGGATTCACCCCTTGCACGTCGGGTGGGGGCGCGAGGGCGTGTCGCGCAATTTGCGCGCGTTCCGAGCCGCGCCAGACATAGCCGCCCACAGCTGTGGCTGCGATCACCGCGAGCACAATCCCGATAAGTTTGGTTTTGAATTTCAGCGGCATGATGGGGGTCGAACTCAGGGATGGTCGGCGTTAAAAATCAACTGCGGGCCAATCGTCTGGTTCGTTAGCACTTCGTGCGTGGTGTGGCCATCGGGCCAACCAATCGTAATCTCGCGCGGCGCATTACCATCGGCGTAACCGAAGAAGCAGGCCGGCGTCGACTGACTCAGGTAGCCGCTGCCCGCGCAAACTTCACTCGTCGCCCGAGTGCCATCCGCCAGCTCCACCACAATTCTCGCGCCCACCGCGTGCGGATTCCCCGCTGTGCCATGGAGCACGACCCGGAAAGAATGACGGAGCGCAACCCCGCGGTTCTGGAAGAGTAGCGGGCTGGAATTATTACGCGTGACGATGAAATCGGGCCAGCCGTTCTGATCGAGATCGAAGACCGCCAGTCCTTTGGCATCACCGGGAACAACGAGATTACTTTCGGCCAGTGGCACGGCTGAAAAATGTCCCTGCCCATCGCCGCGCAGCAACTGGCTGAGACCGCCGTCAAACCGGCCGATTGAGGCGACCGGAGCATAGGAATTTTGCACGGCGTAGAGATCTGCCCGGCCATCGCCGTCAAAATCCCCTGCGACCAGCCCGTAGATCGGCGCCAGCTGCGCACTGGCCGGCAGCGCGGAAAAACGGTACGAACCGTCAGGTTGGCTGAAAAAAATCCCGCTGCGCAATTCCGTCGCGGCGAAGCGCTGGGCGGCGGCAAGTTTCTCGGCCCCGAAAATCGTCTCCAGTGTTTGCTGCGCAAAAATATCATTTTTCGGAAAGGTTTTCAGCAGCGAGGGCAAAACCGCGCCCAACTCTTTCCGACTGCGCCAGGGGACAACGCGCTCGCCGTCGTAACGGGCCTCGATGATTTGGTCTCCTTCGTTGCCGCCAAAGTTTCCGTAATACAAAAGGGCCGGATGTTTCGGATCCGCGCGGTAAGGGGTGTTCAAGCCCACATTGCCCACGGCGTAATCCAAATGGCCGTCGCCATTAAAATCGGCCGCCGCGATTGAATTCCACCACCCGGTACCGGCCGAGGCAAAGCCCGTGCGTTGCGACCAATCCTCGAAATGCCGACCGTGATCATTATGAAAATAGCGAACCCCACCCCACTCGACCGTCAACAGCAGATCAAGCCAACCGTCGCCATCCACATCCGTCCACAACGCGCTCGTCACCAGGCCGACATGGTTCAGTTCTGGCGCGACCACACTAGTGACATCGACTAACCGACCACCCTGATTCGAAAGCAACGCGCTGGTTGGAGCCAGGGGATATTCGCCCGGAGAGAGCCGTCCACCCAGGAAAACATCGAGCGTCCCATTGCGATCAAAATCCGCTGCGACCGCCGCACCCACACTGAAATGCAGCGGAGGCAATATGCCTGCCGGTGCTTTTTCCATGCCTCCACCGGTGTTCAAGTAAAGTTGCGGCTGATACTCAGGCGAGCCATCGGGCAGACTGGCTCCACCGCGTGTCTGCAAAAGATCATCGCGACCGTCGCCATTGCTATCGAAAAACAAGAGCGGGCCATCATTCGTCGCGCCGGATGAAGGCTCCAACGACTGCACGACGGCTTTCCCGGGCGGATTAAGCAGGGCGAAACGCGCCGAATCGGCGGTCGTACCGCCGAGGCAGAGATCATCTTGGCCATCACCGTTCAAATCCGCCACCGCCACGGCTGGGCCGCTGCGATTGTGCCGGATCGACAATAATCTTTGCTCCGCGATTTCATCGACGGCTGTTTCGCGTTGAATGAAATCGAGACCGGTCGCAAGGGACACTTCGGCGAATTGTCCCCTTGTCGGACGCGCCTCATCCGCTTTCACTCGCGATTTTTGCGGCGCCGGCTCTTCCGGCTCAGTCACCGTGTAGCGCCGATCAGCCGGGAGATTCTCCAACACTTGGACAACCCCACTCGGCCATTCGATCGTCGCCCGCGTGATTTGGGCCACATCACCGAGCCCGAAATGAAGGATGGGTTCGGAGCTGGAAAGATAACCCCGGGCGAGCACCAACTGGCGCACCTGCACGCCCGCGGGAGTCTGCAACCGGACCACAGTACCCACGCCGGCCGAGTTCGAACGCGTGCCGCGCAATTCAAAAATCACGCGATGCCCGGTGTCCGAATCGTTGCGCAACACGGTCACGCCCCCTTCATAATTGGCATAAACCAAATCCAAATCGCCATCGCCATCGAGGTCGCCGAAAGCCGCACCGAAGCTAACACCTTTCTGATCGAGCCCCCACGCCGCGCTGACATCCTGAAACGCCAGATCGCCGAGGTTGCGATAAGCCAGGTGCTGTTCGACGAGCGGAGGACTGTTACGCAGAAGTTTGATCCGCTCAGCCGGAGTTTCCGCGAGCATCATTTTTGCGACGAGGTCTGAATTGGTTTCCTCACGGATCATCCCATTCGTCACGTGCAGATCCAATCGGCCGTCGTTGTCCAAATCCTCGAAGCGAGCCGACCAAGCCCAGTCGGTCGCGCTCACGCCGGCCAACACAGCAGCTTCCTGCATCCGGCCGGTATTCGTGTTAAGAAAAAGTGCATTTCGCAAATACTGCGGCGTCAGCAGAGAACCCTCTTTGGCCTCGAGACTGCGGGCCCGTTCTCCGGCCATGCCGCGCTGGTCTTTCTCCGCACTGCTCGCCGCCATATCCATAACAAAAAAATCAATGAGACCGTCGTTGTTGATATCACCCAGATCCGCCCCCATGGAGGAGTGCGGGACGTGGGGTACCGTCGCCACCAGCACGTCGGTGAACGTGCCATCGCCATTGTTACGATAGAGCTGATCCGGTGCGGCGAAATCATTGGCCACATAAAGGTCGGGCCAGCCATCATTATTATAATCCCACCACGTGGCGGAATGGGCCTGGGTAAAACCGTTGAGGCCGGCCGCATCGCTCACGTTCGTGAACGTATTGTTTCCGTTGTTATGAAACAGATAGTCGCGCTGTCCGTTCGGGTGTTGGACGACATTATACAGGTTGGTGTGGATTAAAACGTCGAGCTTCCCGTCCCGATCATAATCGCAAAAGGCCGCCATCCCGGATGCATCGATAACATCAAGCCCATACGCGTGCGCCCGCTCGAGAAAGGTCCCGTCCTTTTGAT
>JANYCF010000065.1 GCA_025360455.1 Opitutaceae bacterium
CCGTTCACTGCGGTCGGGAAAGCCGTGGCTTCGGGCGACTCCGAAGGTTTCGTTAAGGTCATCAGCGAGGCAAAGACCGGAGAAATTCTCGGCGTGCACATCATCGGCAACGAGGCCACGGAGCTGATCGCCGAGTACGGACTCGCGATGAACCTCGAAGCCACAATCGAGGAAATCCACCACACAATCCACGCGCATCCGACCTTATCCGAAGCGTTAGGTGAAGCGGCTGCGGCGACGACCAACGAGGCGATCCATATTTGAAGGGAGGATGAAAATTCCGAAGAAAATTCCGAAGGGGTCACGAGTTGACTCTTGACAAGCTGCCCTGGCTGCGGACTGCTTCCCTATGGCGCGATTATTACGTTTGGAATTTCCCGGGGCGTGTTACCATGTGATCAACCGGGGGAATTATCGGCGGGATTTGTTTGCGCCCAAGGGGGCGGCGGAGGCGTTCGAGGGCGTCTTGCTGGAGGCGGCGACGCGGTGCGGCTGGCGGTTGCATGCCTATGGCATCATGCGGAATCATTTTCATCTGGCCTTGGAATTGACGGAGCCAAATTTGAGCGTGGGCATGAAATGGCTGCAAGGAACGTGGGCGGCGCGTTTCAATCGCTACCGGGGGGAGGCGGGCCGGCCGTTTCAGGGGCGTTTCAAGGCGTTGCATGTGGAACCGGGGCATGCACTGGCTCAGGTCTGTCATTACATCCATTTGAACCCGGTGCGGGCGAAGGTGGTGACGAAAGGGCGGCTGGCAGAGTTCCGTTGGAGCAGTTTGCATTGGTATTTATCGAGTGAGCGAACGGCCTGCTTGTCGGCGGAGACTTTGCTCGCACAGAGCGGTGGCTTAGCCGATACCCGGGCAGGCTGGCAGCGTTATCTGAGTTATTTGGCTTTGTTGGCAGAGACTGACCCTAAGCAACGGGAGGAATTATACGGCAATCTCAGCCGGGGATGGTGTGTCGGAACGGCCGAGTACCGACAGGCACTGCAGAAAGAGTTGCGTCAACGCGGAGCGGATCTGGCTCGCCACGGATTGGCGGGCGCAGATCCGGCTGACTGGCGCAAGGAACGGGAGCAGGAATGGGAACGGAGGTTGGCCATCGGGGCTAAGGGTTGGGGGATTGATCTGAAGCACTTGCCAACGCGGAAATCGGCTCCGGAGAAAGTGCGTTTGGCGGCACTCTTGAAATTGAGCACCGCGGTCTCCAATGGGTGGCTCGCGAGTCGGCTGGGCATGGGACCTCCGGCCAGTGTCAGTCAATACTTGCGGCGCTTTCGGCTGGCCGAGGGAGCTAAAGAGCCGAGCTTCGTCAAGGCTTTGTCAATAGTCAACTCGTGACCCCATCTAAATTTTCACTTTATACAGGTGTGTTGGTTGGTTTTTTCCACTGGGCAAATGGTGGCAGCTTCAACTTGCCTTCGTTTAACGGGCCTGAGGAGAATGCGATGGATCGTGGAGTGGCTTCTGAGGCGCGAACACTCGAAAGATTTGGATTCGAAAAGAATACCACAATGGTTAGCACGGTGGAGGGTGATGCCATTCCAGATGCTCTTACGGAAACGCTTTCTGTTGAGGTCAAAGACACCTTAGCTGTATCGCGCACTAGCCAAATTCGGATCGAGACAGACGCCGCACATGCAGCGGGTCAAGACACCATGCTTTTCACCGGCGTGAATACCAAAATCTCTAAGCCCGCACTAAATAGCTTTGATGTGACGGTCCGTCTCCAAGATCTAGGTCCAAGTGACGCAAGTGACGAGTGATTCTGGGAAATTGATTTATGGCTCATCCTGATCTGAATGCTTTAAAAAGCGCTCTTCTTCCAATCGCCAAGCACATGCTGACAGAGCATGGCGAGTTTTTTCCTTGCGGTGCCGTAATGAAGCTCGATGGGAAAATTGTGAATTGCAGCACATTCGATGGAGATGAACGCCCTCCATCTCAAAAGCTCATTGAAATATTAACTAACGAGTTTCGTGAGCTAGCTTCGAAAGGGGAGATTAAGGCAGCTGGGATATGCTTTGATGTTCGTGTGGCGACGCAAAATCACCCTGAGAAGGTCGATGCGGTGCAGTTTGCACTTGAGCACATGAACGGAGAGGCTGTGAACGTTTTCATGCCGTATGACTTGGATTCTTCGAGGGAAGTCAGCTTTGGTGCGATGTTTGCTTCGCTACGGGACAAGCAGTTCTTTCCGTGAGTACAATTGCCCCACCTGGTGTTAACTGAACCGATGATTTTGGCTGTGTGCATGCGATCAGCAGGACGGCAACGAACCCGGCGCACAAGCGTCCGGACCTACCTTAAAAAGGGTAGGCCAATTAGTCCCGCTCGCGATCTCGTTGGCGCAAATCCTCAGCTCCGATCAGTCGTTTTTTTTGGCGCGAGTCGTCCGCACTTTTTTCGATAGACGCAATACCTGCTATGGGGAAATGAAGTCAAGAGTGCTGCTGGAATTTCTGTTTCTGGTTACATGTGGTGGTTTTCTTTTCTCAGCTGCTCCGGTTGGGGGAGCGTGGTGGAAAGTGATTTGAAGCGGTCCCTCTCTGGAAGCGGTTCGGATT
>JANYCF010000107.1 GCA_025360455.1 Opitutaceae bacterium
CTGAGCCGTGTCTTGCGCGGTCACGCTCGGCTCAGCGGGACGCTTCGCCCTACCTGAAAAACCACCGGCCAGCAAATTCTCGTGCAGGCACTGACTCACGGGGTGAGCGTTGTCGCGTACAATGGCGGCGAGCGCAGCGCGGGCGACCGGGTTGAGGTTGGCCAGCGCTTCGGGATTATCCAACACGGGGGTCTCCAGCGTGAGCGTGCCGGTTTTGTCGAAGATGATTTTGCGAATGCGCGTCAGACGCGGCCAGACATCCGCCTCGCGCACAAAGACCCCGAAGCGACGGAGCGCCACCGTGGCCATCTCATCGGTGAGCGGAAACGCGAGGCCGATCGCACACGGACACGACACCACCAAAATCGCCGTGACGACCGACCAGGTGCGCGCAACATCATGGGTGCCGAGCCACCAACCCAGGCCCGCCCCACCGGCGATGAGAAAGATCGCGATGAGATAACCACTCACGATCCGCTCGAGAAACTTGTGACGAAACACATCGCGTTCTGCGGGACGGAGCAGTTGGGCGAGCAGCGAAAGCGACCAGGGTTGCGCCGCGCGCAGCCGAATTTCCGTGCGGCTGAGATTCAACGCCCCGGCGGGTACGCGCGCGCCAGCGCGACATTCGCGCGGATCGGCTTCACCGGTGATCCACGCGGTGCCGAGCGTCGCGGCGACAGATTCCAGTTGCGCTTCGACGGGCACGACCTGTCCGGCGCGGACCATGAAGCTATCGCCAACTTTCAACGCTTCCACGGGTTGATCCGTCACCGTGCCATCGGTCGCAAGCACGCCGACTTTATGCGGACGCGCCGACGCGGTGAGCAACCGGCGGCGGTTGCGTTCGATCGCGGCGAGTTGTGCCCAGCGGCCCGTCAGCATCAAAAGAATAAACGCACCGACAAAATCGAAATAGACGAACGACTCCTGTCCACTCAACCAGCCATAGAGTGAACCGAGGTAAGCGCCCACGATGCCGATGGCGATTGGCAGATCGATGTGCATCACGCCATCCCGCAGCGCGCGCACCGCCCGGCTCAGAAAATAGGTGCCGCCCGACAGCAGGCTCAGCGTGGCAAAGCCCATCGAGAGCGTCCCGAAGAGTCCGGCGTAAGGGAAAGATTTTCCCATGCCAAAATAAACCGGCAGGCTGAACAGCATGATGTTCATCGAAAACGCCGCACACAGACCGACGCGACGCACGAGCAGTTTGCTTTCCGATACGGCGGGCTCTTCACCCGGAGGACCGACGAGATAATTGAAACTCTGGAGCGTGCGGGCAAACGCCGGCGCATCGAACTGGCCGCTGGCCCAGCGCAATCGCATCCGTCCGAGTGGGGCATCGGTTTCGATGTGGAGCGCACCGGGTTGTTGGTGAAAGATTTTTTCGATCAGCCACACGCAGCCAGCGCAGGAGATGCCTTGGACTTCGAGAGTGAGTTCGGGAGTGGTATTATCTGTCCTTGCCGGAGAATTCTCTGCTGTAGAAACAGGAGGAGTCTCGCGAAGGTTGCGAAGGGAGCGAAGGATCGAACCAAGGCCTTTCCTTCGTTCCCTTCGGATCCTTCGCGAGACAATTGGGTTTGGTTCGAATGTGTTGGAGGAAAGGCCGGGTTCGCGGGCGGGCGTGGTGAGGGACGAGGGCGTCCCACCTCCATCGCCGTAAGACGGCGGGCCCAGCGGTCCCGCCCTACCCTCAGCAGACTGCTGCAGTTCCAACAGCCAAACGTAGTCGCGGGGTTGGAAGACTACCTGATCAACCGGAGGCACGACAGTGTCCTTGATCTTGTAGTAGTCTTCGAGGCCGTGTTCGTGCACGAGGCGGTAAACATAACTGCAGCCGGCGCAGCAGAAGCCGGATTCGCGCGTGGCCTCCGTGGCCAGAGGAACTCCGCAATGCAAACAAAGGGGGACGGGGGCACTTCCGTCAGCACGCAGTCCACGCACTCGCACCGTCCGGCTGGCGTCCCCGTCCACCCAATTGGTTTTGGTCAACGAGCTCATGCGCGCGAACCTCTGAAAAATAACAATGGTGAACGGGAGCAGAATCGGCAGCACGTAGTCCACGCACTCGCACCGCCGGGGATCATACCCCCGTTCACCAAATTGTTTAGGAGAGAGATTTTCTCTAAAGTGTAGGGCCGGCGCTCTTGTCGGGCCATCGCTTGGCGAAGGCCGTTGCGCCGCGCCGTGTCTCGCCCGCAAAACGGCACGGCCACAAGGGCCGGCCCTACCTCTAACGTCTGCGGTAGGGCTGTCGCTCGTCGACACGCCTCCCACGTACGCGGCACGGCCACAAGGGCCGGCCCTACAAAAGACAGCGGCAAACCAATATTACGATCTGCCTTTGCCTTGCGGGGTGAGGGCACCCCGCCTCCCAAGGAAAATGTCGTGCTCATTTTCATCTCAGAAGCACACGAAGTTATTCACGTCCGGCCCGGGGAAACCGAGCGTGGAGCGCAGTCGCCACGAGATGAGCAGCGCCGCCGTCACGGCCAATGTGGTTTGCATTCGTCCCATCCAAACCGGGCCGAGCTTAAGCCGCAGCCAGTGGTAATTGGTTTGGGCAAACCAGAGCAACGGCACCGTGCCGAGGCCGAACGCAAGGAGCGTCTCGGCGCCGCGCAAAGCCGAACCGGAGAGCAACGCGAGCGACAATAGAAAATACAGCGGACCACAGGGCAACAACGGCGTGGCCAAACCGAGCGTGGCGGCGGAACGCAAGCGCGATGGTCCACCGGCGCTTCGCAGCCGAAACAGCAGCCAACCATAAGCGCGGCCCAGCAGTGATAGTTTGGGCAGACGTTGATCAAAGCGCACCGCCACGGCGATGAAGAACACGACGAACAACCAGGGCAAATAACGCAGCGCACTTTCGCTGAGCAGCGTCAGTGGCCAACGGCCAATACCACCAGCCAGTGCGCCGAGCACCCCGTAGCCCGTCAGCCGAGAAAGATGGTAAGTGGTGCTGATCGTCTGCGCATCGACGCGCTCAGAGGGCGCCGGCATGATCGCACAGGCCAGTGGTCCGCACATGCCGGCGCAGTGGAGACTCGTGACGAGACCTGCGAGGAAGGCAGTGCCGGGACCGGTGATAGAAGCGAATTCCATCATGGCCGGCCTCCCCTGGTGGTGCGCGGCACGGATTCGATTTTCGCGGAACGCGCGACGGTGAATAGGACGACCCACGCGATCAGCAGCAGCAGGAAACCGACGGACACCCAGAGCCAAAGAGTCAGCGAGGACTTGTCATTGCGAGGAACATCGTGACGAAGCAATCCAGCTAGATCGCCATTCCTAGTAGCCGCGCTGGAGCGCAGCGACAGCGTGGGTTCAACCGCAGACGAGGCACCACGTTGTCGGGCTGCGCCCTCCAACGCGGCTACAGGCAATCCAGCTGGATCGCCACGTCCGACTACGTCGTCCTCGCGATGACAAACGTTAGAATGCATCTCAGCGCTTGATGTTTTTTTCATGGTCTTCCTCCTGGAGCAGCTTGGCGTCGGGACCGAGAAACTCGATCTGCCGGGAGAGGGTGAAGGTGCGGGATTGATCCTGCACGCTGAGCGTAAACTGAAAGGGTCCGGTGTAATGCGCACGATCCACATGCAATATAAACGGACTGACCTGCTCGCCTAAGGCAGAGATAGTCACGGGAGCATCGAAACCATTTTCCGAACAACCGGCGGGCAATCCGCTCACGGCAACGCTGAAGCGCGAAGGTTCGTTGCGCTTGTTCAGCAAGCGCACCATGAATTGATTTCTCACATCATTCGGCGTCACGAAGTAAGCCGCGCTGCTCATGCGTATGACCATAAAACTCGCCGGCTTGACGGTGGAGAAAGCAAAAGAAGCGACGCCAATACCCACGAGGAGCAAAATTCCATAGACCATCGTGCGCGGGCGGAGCCAACGGATTTTTCCGCCGGCGAATCCGACCAGCGAATCATAACGGATCAGCCCTTTGGGGCGGTCGACTTTCACCATGACCTCGTCGCAGGCGTCGATGCAGGCCGCGCAACCGATGCATTCCATCTGCAGACCGTGGCGAATATCGATGCCGGTCGGGCAGACTTGCACGCAGCGGTTGCAGGCGATGCAGTCGCCCAAATTTTCGTGGGTCAGCGTGCTCGCACGCGCCTCAGCTGATTCAGCGCGAGCAAGCTCGCTACCTACCCCAACCTCACGCTGCAGCTTCCCGCGTGGTTCACCGCGTTTCGTATCGTAGCCGATCACCATCGAATGATCGTCGGTCAACGCGGATTGAAGGCGGCCGTACGGACAAATAACGATACAGAGCTGCTCGCGGAACCAAGCGAAGTTGAAATACAAAATCCCTGCGGCGATAAAGACGAAGAGAAACTTGCCCCAGTGTTCACCCGGCGCCGAGCCCATCATGTGCCAAACGGCCGGCAGACTGACAAAATAGGACAGGAAAATGTGGGTGATGAAAAGTGAGGCGAGGATATACAGTCCGTGTTTCAGGATACGGCGGAAAAATTTATCCATGCCCATCGGAGCCAAGTCGAGCTGACGGCGTTGCAAGGCATCGCCATCAATCATGCGCTCGATGCGGCGGTAAACATGATCGAGATACACCGTGTGCGGGCAGGACCAACCGCACCACAACCGGCCAAACAGAGCGGTCAGAAAAAACAGGGCAAACCCCAGACCGGAGACGCCAAAGAACAGCAGCCAGACATCCTGCGCCGCCAGCGTAAACCCGAAGAAATGAAAGCGCCGTTCGGCGACATCGAGAAAGACCGCGGGATAACCACCGACCTGTATCCACGGCAACAGAACATAGAAAGCAATCAGGGCGAGCCCGCTGTGTCGGCGCCACCGGCTAAACCAACCATGCACCTCCGCCGGGTGCAGGAAATAGCGCGAGCCATCTTTGTTGATGGTCGTGACCGAATCAACCGAAGGCACGTGACGGGCCTTGGAGATTTTCGATTTTCGATTTTCGATTTTGGATCGAGAATCTTGCTGGGAGGATTCGGGGCTCATCGTGGTTGAGCGGAAAAGGATAAGGTGGAACCCGGCCTCTGGACGGGTTTCGAAGCGCGTCCGGAGGCCGCGCTCCACCTTTATTATTTCGGCACCTCGACAGTGATGGCTTCGCCTTCCTTATGCCGGCTCAGGACGTAGGCGACGACTTCAGCAGTCTTTTTCTGACCGAGGACAGGTTCCCAGGCGGGCATACCTTTCACGAGAACGCCTTGGGAAACCGTGATGTAGATTTCTTTCGGCGTGCCGCCGTGAATCCACGCCAAGTCGGTCAAATCGGGACCGACCGCAGCAGGATTCTCGCCTTTGCCGCGCATGCTCGGCAGGTGACAGGCAACGCAGAGGGAATTAAAAGTCTGTTTGCCGGCTTCGACAAAAACCGGGTTGCCACTCATTTCCCAGAAAACCTTGTCGTTGGTGACGTCGAGGGAACTCGCCATCTTTTTCGCGGCGATAGACGCCATCTCAGCGTTCACTTGCTCGCCATCGGAGGGAACGACGCGGGCTATCTGATAAACAAACCAGTAGACCACAGAGAACGCGATGGTCGCGTAGAGCGTGTTGAGCCACCAGTTGGGGAGGCGTTTGTCGTATTCCTGGATGCCGTCAAACGTGTGGGGCCGGAGATCATCCTCGGGATCGGAGGGAGGTTGCGGATCGGATTTCATGCGGGGGATTATTATTTTTCGAAAGGAAGCTGAGAGAGGTGCTCGATTTGTTCGGGCTTCATGCGGGAGGCGCGCCAGGCGGCGACCACGTACACGAGCGAGGCTACCGCAAGGGCAACCACGGGAAAAATCAGCTGCCAGTCTTCGTAGATGATGCGTTGGAACATGGGAGGGATTGGGGGATTAGTAGCGAGTAGTGGGTAGCAGGTAGTGAGTAGAAGGAGGTCGATTAGATTTCGGTTTGAGCAGTCTGATCGTGATTCGCTGGTTCGGTATGCTCGCTACCCACTACTCGCTACCCGCTACTTTGCCGGCGGGCACCGCGTGTGATTTCTTGCCGAGGCATTGCAGGTAAGAGATGAGGGCGACGATTTCTTTGCCGGGCTCGATGTAGTGACCTTGATCGCGGAGATCCTTCGCGATTTGTTTGGCCTGCGCTTGCGCGAGGTCGTCGATTTGCGCGGGTGACCAGGCGGGGAACGGCACGCCAATCATGCGTTGCACCCGAATCTTGGCTGGTAGCACCGCGTAGTCCGTGTCGTTTTTTTGCAGCCACGTGTAGGAGGGCATGTTCGAGCCGGAAGAAATGGAACGCGGATCATTCATGTGATCGAAATGCCAGGCGTTGTTATATTTTCCACCGACGCGGGCGAGATCGGGGCCATTGCGTTTCGAACCCCATTGATAAGGGTGATCCCAGATCGATTCTCCCAGACGGGAGTAGTCACCATAGCGCATCACGTCGGGCACGAGCGTGCGAATCATCTGCGAGTGGCAGAGATAACACCCTTCGCGCACATAGATATCGCGACCGGCGAGTTCGAGTGGCGTATAGACGGCAGCGACGCGATCCTCGGTCTGCAATTGGCGATCAATCGTGAGCATGGGGATGATCTGAATCATACCGCCGACGGCCACGGCGAGAAACGTCAAGACCGTGAAAGGCATCGCATTCACCAAGAGACGGTCGTACCACTCGCCCCAGGCCGTGCCGCGACTTTGGAAATGGCCGATAGCGAGAAGCACACAGAGCACGGTGGCAAATAGTCCGAGGACATTTAACCAGCCGGAAGTGAACATCCAGATGAAGGCGGCGAGCAGACCGAGCGTAGTGAAGATCACCGGAGCATTCAGGAAAGTGCCGGGAAGACTGAGTTTCTCCTCAGCAGAATAACTTTCGGTATACACCTCCATCGTGCCGTTGACGGCTTTCGCGCCGGCGATCGATTTCAAGATATTATACGCCATGACGAGGAACCCGATGAGGTAAAGGGCACCGCCAACGACACGCAGCAGCATGAGCCAGCGAATGGAACTCAGCGTTTCGAGGAAATTCGGATAAGTGAGGATCGTGCCACCCTCGGATGTCGCGTTGAGCATGAGTCCTTGCGTGATGCCGGACGCCCACATCGCGGCGACATAGAGCAGAATGCCAAAAGTCCCGAGCCAGAAATGGAGATTAGCCAACGCCTGGGAATGAAGCGGTTTATTCCAAAGGCGTGGCACGAGCCAGTAGAACATACCCGCCGCCATGAAACCGTTCCAACCCAGCGTGCCCACGTGAACGTGGCCGATAATCCAGTCCGTGTAGTGCGCGAGGGCGTTGACGGATTTGATGGAGAGCAACGGTCCTTCGAAGGTGGCCATGCCATAGAACGTGAGGCCAGCCGCGAAAAATTTGATGACCGGATCCGTGCGCAGCTTGCTCCAATTACCCCGCAACGTGAGCAGGCCGTTGAGCATGCCGCCCCACGACGGCGCCCAGAGCATGAGCGAGAACGTCATCGCGAGCA
>JANYCF010000118.1 GCA_025360455.1 Opitutaceae bacterium
CTCTATAGTTTCCCGACGAAATAGCTCGCAGAGTTTTCCTACGACAGTTGTAGCCGGGGTCGCTGACCCCGTTAAGCACTCAGGGGAATTGCCTACTTATTCAGCTGGCGCATTTTCTCTTTAAAGAAAACACCTTGACGCGTGGGTTTAAAATTCCAGTCCTCGATCAGTTGCGGCGCCCACTGGGCGTCGAACACCCACGGCGTCCAGGAAATGCCCCGCTTCTCAAAAAATGCAATGATGGCTTCGCCATACTTTTCATCGGCGATCACCGGTACATGCGCCCCGGGACCATTGATATCCATGAAGCCGAATTCTGTTGCGATGACCGGATATTTCGCGGCCACGAAACCCCAATCGCGCTGCCAGTTATCCTCCCAATTTTCCCGGCGTTTCTGCGGGTAAGGATGCGTGACATAGGCAACATTCGGAAATCCAATGGGCTCATCGCGGACGTAAGAGAGATCATAGCCCCAATTGAAGCCGGCGACTAATGTGATGGCGCGAGGGTTGATCTTTTGAATCATGTAGATGAGTTCCTCGATCAGCTTTTTGTACTCCACCCACGGCAAGCGCCCCATATTGCCTTCGCGATTGGTCGGTTCGTTGTAGAGCTCATACATGACGACGCCAGGATTCGCCTTGTATCGTTCGGCAATGGTATACCAAAAACGAAACGTCTCGTCGCGCGAAGTGACGTACATCGGCAGATGATAGATACCGGTGAGCAGGTTGCCGATCGTGTGCCAGTCGATGATGACGTACATCCCGAGTTCGCCCGCCCACTGCACGGCTTCGTCGAGCCGAGCGAGGTAGGCTTGCTCGCCCATTTTGCGCCATGCCTCGGGATGCACGGGAATACGGACGATGTTCGCATTCCATTTCTTGGCCTCCTCAAAATAGCGTCGGCTCCATTGGCCGCGCTCGAGTAAAGCCGCCGGATCGGACAACGCCAAACCGCGAAAGACGATTGTTTCACCGGTTGGATTCACGAAATGATTTCCTTGCACGGCAATAACCGGCAGCAAGGCAACCGCCTTGGTCTCCGCCGGCGGAGCACTAAACGGCACTGAAGCGGGGGCCGTTTCCGCGAATGCCAACGGAGAGAAAAGCAAACTAAGCGTAAGAAACCAGAGCGGTGTTTTGGAGTTCATTCGAGTACGGCAAAAATTGTACCCCGGCTCAGCGAAGGCAACTATTTGCATCAGCAAGCGCAAATCGGCCTGAAGTGACGGCGGGAATTTATTCGACCCAAAATTAACCGGAAAAATTTAGAGAGCCCAGGGTTGAGGCTGAGAGCCTCGCAGTATAAGCAAACAGCCGAATGCACGATCAGTTCACTCACCTTTGGGTTTGGCTCTGGACACTCGACCCTTCGCTCTCGACTGCATGGACACGGATTAAGCTTCACTGCCCAAGAAATCCCGTTACGCAGGAAGCAGTGAACTGGATCTGTAGCTCAATTGGATAGAGCACTTGGCTTCGAACCAAGGGGTCGGGGGTTCGAGTCCCTCCAGGTCCACCAGCCTTCGCTCTTCGAGCTACGGCTCAGCAAGCCAGCGAAGAAAATCACGTTTCAGGGATACTTTCCGCAGTGCTTGGTGAAGGCTGCCGCGCCATAGCCCAGAGGGGCGACGGCGGGCCTTAAAGCTGGCAAGGCCGACTCATGCATCGAACCGCACGCCCGTCACCCCACCCCCAATCGCACTCTTGACCTAAACCGCGCTTATGTTGAGGTTTTCCCTATGACCACCAAACCCCTTGGCCAAGTATTCTCTGCCCTCTGTTTATACCTCGCCCTGCTGGGCTGCGCCTCAGCGGCCGACTCCAAAGTAATCCCGATGGGTGATGACACCTTCTCGATTACTCGCCAGGCAGGAACCGCTTTTACCCGGGATGCCGGAGGGATGAAGGCTATCGTCAAACAAGAAGCCGAAGACTATTGTGCCGCTCAAAACAAGGTGTTGAAAGTGGTTTCACTGACTTCGGATAAGCCAGCCTTTATGACTGGCTACGTGAAAGCAAAAATCGTTTTCAAAGCGCTCAGTCCCGGTGACGCCGAACTGGCCCCTGCAGGTTCAACCATCACGGTCAACGGAACCCAGGTAGCAGCTGGTGCCGGTGACATGTATTCCGATCTCATCAAACTCGAAGATCTGCACAAGAAAGGCATCCTCACCGACGACGAGTTTCAGTCAGAGAAGAAGAAAATCCTGAATCGCTCCAAGTAGTTCGGTGTTTAGCGGCAAGAATGATTCCCAACCAAGAAGCCGGCACTAGCCTGGTCGAAAATTAATGTCAATACATTCATGATAAGTGCCTAATCGATGGACTAAGATCTCCGTTAATTCCAAAGCAGGGCAGAGGATGTCTTGCAAAATTACTCACGCCAGCGTTTGAGTTCGCGCATGTCGATCAGCACGTCGTACGTGCCTTCGGCGGGAACGGCGCGGCCTTGCGCGAATTCATATTTGTAGCCTTTCGGCACGCCTTTCGGAAACCGTTTGCGTAAGCCGGCCTTGAACATTTCCTGCGGCACTGTATCCGAATCAGTGGACAACGAACCGAATTCATCACTGTGCACCAAGTCCGTGGAACGATCTTCAATCGTCGGCTGAATCAGATAAAATCGGGTCATTTCCGTAAAGCGCGCTTGCACGACCGCATCGCGAATAATGCTCCATTCCCGCGACTGAGGTTTAGACAGAAGTTCACTGGTGTTCCAACCCGCCAATATCGCAGCGAGCAGTACGATGGCCCCCATTGCGCTATACCGTACTCTTGGTTCAACATCCTTCTCCAGCGGCAAACGACGCAGGCAGGCGAAAACAATCACCACCACCAAAGCAGACAGCGGGAAAAGCGTCCGGTAGCCCGCAGATCGCTCGGCGGCAATAATACTGATGAACATGGCCACCCAAGGCAGCAAGGCCAAGCAGAGCCACCATTTCAGTCGTTCGCTTTCGCCTTCGTTTTCCAGTTCCTCCGGCGCAATCCAGCTGATAAACGCTACGACGCCCACCGCCGTGAGCCAAAAGAAAATAGCGCCCGGCAGCGTGTGAAAGTCGCAGCGCAACGCGTATAGCCCGAGTGCGTTCGGCAGCATGTGCACGAAAAGCCAGAGTAGTTTTGAAAATGGATGGCTCTCAAATACCATTTGACTCGATTCTTGAATGCCACCGCCGGAAGAAATGACTTTAAGAAAAAGAAAACTAAGCAGCTGCGCCGTGAATAAAATAGCCAGATGCCAGCCAAACCAAATTTTCAGCTCACGGCGGGTGCGTGTGCGGATACGGGGCAAGACGGTGGCGGCAATCATCACGACCGCGAACATCGCATTCGGTTGGTAAATCACCGTAGCGAGCATGTAGATGGCGATTCCGCCCACGATACCCATGCCACGCTTGAGTCCTCCTTTGGCCAACTCGGTTTCGACGGCGAGAAACCCCGCCACACTGAGGATAACCGAACAAACCCATGGCCAGCCCAAGGCCCAACTGACGCTCACTTGCGCCGCAGGCAGTAAAATAATCGCCAGCGATAAAGCGAGGGCATCGATTTGCGCCCAACCATTCGTATCCAGATGCCGCCAAAGAATTATGCCGAGCAAGGCCAGAAAACAGACTGACGCCAGTCGCATGAACTTAAGATTGTCCACCGATTCAGTGTGAGCAAAAGAAGTTTCCAAAAGGGCACCATAAAGTGGCCGGCCTTGCGCCGTCAGCTGTCGGGCGATCTTGCCCTGGTCCTCTTTCGCTTCGCGGATCAGGGTATAATCATCGTGGACGCCATACTCGCGCATGATGCCCGGACAATAAACGACAAAGGGGATGAGGACCAATAACCAGTAACAAAGACGGGGGCGCATGTTTAAAAGAGGATTTCCTGCTGAGCAACCAGTGGTGCAAGACCCATAAAACGTCCATAACGTTCCTGCCAGTCTGAAATTTTTTCCAAATAGTATACCGAATCATACGCCGGCCCACCTTTATCCCACAGCGCCAACGGTCGCGCGCGCTGCCAATCACTGGTTTGCCCCTTGGCCTTGGGCCCGATATAATAGCTCACCCGCTCGCCCATTCGCGGTCGAGGCGTCATTTGCAGCGCTACCTCCGCCGCAGCCCGCCGGGGTTTGCCTCCTGCGGCCACCCATTGCTCATAAGCCACCGGATTCTGGCTCAAGGTTTCAGATTTCGCCAATTCCGTCACCGGCAGTGTGCGGGCACTGATTTTCGCGCGATATTCCTCCAACATCGCCGCCGGCGATTCCGCCGTGACCCCGAGCAGGTAGGCAATCATCTGATCACTGAGTTTTTTCAGGAATGGCTCCATTCCCCGCGAACGCAGCGCCGATCCGCGCAAGGTCACTTCACCGCCCTGCGCGAGCGCGTAGTTCTTGGCCTTGTAGCAAAACATCGCGTCGTACGTACCGTCGTATTCCAACTCAATCCCGGCGGGCAGAATCCCGCCGACCAAGGCAAGCAACGCTTCGGGCTGGGGGAAATATTTCTCCGACGACAGATAAATCCCGTCCGTATCGGCTTCGAGAATCGTGCAGCCGTGTTTTTGAAATTCTTCGATCAACGCCTGGAGTAACTCGCGTCCGCGTCGCGTCACCTCGGCCGCCAATTCACCATCGCCAAAACGCGCCCCGGAAAAGCCGAGATAGCCGTAGAACGAATTGATCAGAATCTTAAACGTCGTTTGCCGGGCCTGTGCTTCGTCGCGCTCGGCCGCCGTCGGAGCCGTCTTCGCCAGCAGTTTATATTTCAACCGGTATTCACGCAAGCGCTTCAACATCGGGATAAACACCCCGAGCGTGTCCGTGCGGGGATTGCGCCCGATTGCCAACAGCAAACTCGGATAAAGGGACGCCACATCAAAATGCAGGACCTGTTTAAAAACGCCTTCCTGAAAACTGCGCGTGAAGCCGCCTTCAAAGGTCCCCATCTCCACCGGGGCCGGACAACTGGCGCGGGCGTGATAATATTCTTCGAGAAACAACAGATCGACCTTGCCCGCCGTGCCACGCAGAGCCGCCTCTTGCAGAAGCAGCGGGAAAGCCCTCGCCTGCTCCAGATACGTGGGCAACAACACATCGGCCACGCCCTTCGTTTCCCGCAAATCATCGGCGAGGTACGCGAGGAACTTGGCCCGATCGCGACGGAATTCTTCCTGAATTTGCGCTCCCGGAATATAGGTTCTCCCCTCTCCCGATTCCGGGGTGATGCCGAAGTACACCGCCGCATCCTTCAAACCGTACGCCGTCATTTCCCTCGTGGTGATATCGTACAACTGCACGAGCAAATACGTATCGATGACGGCGCGTCCCGGCATATCGCAGCGCGAAAAATCAATCCAACGCTCCGCTACCTTCATCCGGCTGTTGCGAAATTCCGCCTTCAAACCAAACCTCCCCCACGCACAGGGCACCTTGTGGCGCTTGCTCCGCTGGCGCAGATATTCGAGATCGAATTTGAAAATATTGTGGCCCTCCACGATATCGGGATCGAGTTCGCGCAGGCGTTCATTGAAAGTGAGCAGCAGCCGTTTTTCACCTGCATCGTTTTCTTCTTCCAGCACGAGCAA
This sequence comes from Opitutaceae bacterium, assembly GCA_025360455.1. GTDB lineage: Bacteria > Verrucomicrobiota > Verrucomicrobiia > Opitutales > Opitutaceae > Didemnitutus. The sequence goes on from JANYCF010000118.1 coordinate 5,590, forward strand.
CTCGCGCCGCTCACCGCACTGGAGACCGATGGCGAGAATCCGATCGGGCTCTTTCCGCGCATCGCTAAATCCGCCCGGCTCACCGCAGGCCGTTTCGATATCGAGCTGGCAACGCCGCAAATCCGCCAAGTGCATATCCGCATACAAGCGCGCCCGGCGTTGCAGCAGCCACTGGCTTTCGTAGGACTTGAGCACATCGCGGCCCGCCCCATCCGGGGCCGCTTTCAGGAAAGCTTCCAATTGCTCCAGCGTTTCCGCGTGCGCGAGTTGGCCAAAAGCTCCATCACCGCTCAGTTTTTCCAAAGAAATCCCCTCGGCCGTGCGCACTTCTTTTAGCCATGCGAAGGGCCGGAAAGGCTCCACCCGTTCCGCTCGGCTGCCATCGCCTTTCGCCACCGAGACATGCGCCTGCCCGGCATCATCAATCCACAGGCCACAGAGCGATTCTACACTCACATCGTGCGTACGATATAGACCATGACGAGCGCCGTCAGCGTCAGCAGCAGCGCGATGATCGCAAGCGTACTACGCAGGTGAGGACGGCGATACGCGATCCCCGCCAGCGAGGTGAGGCCGAGCCAGCATACCAGCTTGACGATGACCCAGCCGGGAAACTGCCCGCCATATAATTTATGCAGCAACCCAACACCGCTCACCACGACCAGCAGACTCGCAATGCCCGTGACAATCATGGTGCGCTTCTTGTTTTCCGGTGCCGGATTGGCAAAAGCCATGAAAGTGTGGGCGGAAAGGATAAACAACGAGAAGACGTGAAGGAGGGAGTAGTAGGCTGGATTCATAGAAATAAAATAGTGACACCCCGCCTGTGCCGTATGCTCAAAGGCTCATGTCCTTTTTAGTTTAAGGTGGGCGCCGCCCACCGCGCTTCAGCCTTCCGATTTACGGCCTGGCATCCACACGGCTGTTAGCAGCTCCCAAATGTTTACAAAGGCAAAGAGCGGTTTAATGAAAGCACCTCGAACACTGCAGGGTGTCGGGGTGGAACTTACCCTCCGGACCATCGCCGTCAAATGCCAATAATGACAGAGTTCGGCTTTGTCTGCACGTAGCGCAGGCATCCTGCCTGCTCAGAGGGAAGCAGGCTGGAGCCTGCGCTACCAGGCCGGATCATCCCACTCACTCCTCCGGCACGTTCGGATCGAGGTGCTGCACCAGTAATTCCAGCAAAGTGGCGAGAAACACATACGCGGCAAAAGCCTTCTTCTGTTCGTCCGTCATTCCCGCCTGCGGCAACTCGCCACTCTCCAGATTTTCATCGCCCAGCGGTTGTAGATGAGCCTCACGCAACCGCAGCCGCAACGCCGAACAGGCGCGCAAAATCGATTCGCAGTTGGTCGAATCAAAATAAATCGTGCCGGTGCTAAAAAATTCGTGATCGAACATACCCAACAAGATTTGGAGGTCACTCGTTTGCCCATTCAGCAGCTCACTCTCCCACTCTTCTTTGAGTTCGGTGTCTTCACCCGGCATGTTGATTTCAATCGCGAGTCTCGGCCCGAGATCGTCGGCTGCGGCCTTCATCACGTCGAGTAGCGGCGCGACCGCCTCCAGGTGTAATTTGACTTCAAGCCGCTTCATCGGACTCCAGCACGGCGTGCAAATGCCATTGATGCAGCGTGAAAACATACGCTTCGGCCTGCTCGCGCAATCCTGACCAGACCACGGAGCGGCCCTGCTCATGCACTTCCAACATGTGCCGGCGCGCCCGTGTTTCATCGAAGCCGAAAACTTTTTTGAACACCATCACCACGTAGGACATCAGGTTCACGGGATCATTCAACACGACCACCCGCCAGACGTCCTGCAACTTAGTTTCGGTGGCAGTCGACTGCTGGGTGGATTCGCGGGGACTGGCCTCGGCCCTTCTCATGCTTTGGCGGCGGCGGAGCGCACGGCGTCGGCGATGATCGTCTCCGCTTCGGCCAGCGGTACTTTGCGCACTTCTTTTTCCGTCCGCCATTTCATCTCGATGATTCCTTCCTTGAGGCCTCGTCCACCCACGGTCAACCGCAGGGGTAAGCCAATCAAATCGGCGTCTTTAAACTTCACGCCAGGCCTCTCATTCCGGTCGTCGATCAGTACATCCGCCCCAGCTGACTCGGCGGCCAGCGCCAGTTTCTTAGCGACGTCGCTCGCGGCGGCGTCCTGCGGATCCATATTCACGATGAGCACCTGCCACGGAGCGACATTCCACGGCCAGATAATGCCATCCGCGTCGTTACTCTGTTCGATGACAGCCTGCAACGTCCGGCTAATGCCAATGCCGTAGCAACCCATCACCATCAGGTGCGACTGCTTCTTGTCGTCGGTATACATTGCGCCGAATTTCTCGGAGTATTTGGTGCCGAGTTTGAAAATATGGCCCACTTCGATGGCCCGCGCGATCTTGAGCGGCTCGCCGGATTTCGGACAGGGTTCGCCTTCGCGCACGCGGCGAAAGTCACTGAACTTCGTGATCGCGAGATCGCGGTCGACGTTGACGTGACGCAAATGGAAACCGTCTTTATTCGCCCCGGTCGTGCCATTGCCGATGAGACGAATGGCGTGATCCGCAAAAACTCCCGCGAGTGCGTCAGGATTTTTAATCGTGCCTTTGACGGCGCCAAGACTGCCGGGTTTCGCGCCCAGCACAGGCTCGATTTCTTCCGGCGTGGCTTGTCGCCAGAGTTGAAAGCCGAGCGAACCCAGCTTGGCTTCCTCGACCTCGTCGCAGCCGCGCAGAATCACGAGAAACGGTTTTCCATCGCCCATGAAAACGAGCGTCTTGAACTGTTGATTGGCCGGCACGCTGTACGGCGCGGCTTCGAGCGCCGCAATCGTCACGCAGCCGGGCGTGGCAAATTCTTCCACGGCACCACTGGGCGCCGCTTCTTGAAATCCAAGCGGCACGAGACCACTGGTCGCTTTCTCGCGATTCGCGGAATAGCCCGCGTCCGAGTACACCACATCGTCGTCGCCGACGGGAGCGGGCACCATGAACTCATGTGAGAAACTGCCGCCCATCACGCCGGTATCGGCTTCGACCGCGATGGTTTTTAGTCCACAACGTGTAAAGAATGCCGAGTAGGCGCGCTTCATCTTATGGTAGCTTTCGGTCGCGCCTTCATCGGTCGCATCGAAGCTGTACGCATCCTTCATCACAAATTCGCGCGCGCGCATCAGGCCGTAGCGGGGGCGGATTTCGTTCCGGAACTTCGTCCCGATTTGATAAAAGTTTTTCGGCAGGTCGCGGTAGCTGGTGATTTCGCTCTTCACCAACGGCGTGATGACTTCCTCGTGGGTGGGCCCGAGGACGAATTCCGGTTCCTTGGAACGACCTTTGCCGGCTCCGGCGTGATCCACGCGGTACATGATCTCGCGGGCGGCGGACCAGCGCGGTCCATCGACCCAGTTGTCCACCGGATGAATGAACGGCATGGCGAGCTCGATACCGCCCTCGCGATCGATCTCATCGCGACACAGCTGGCTGATCTTCTGGAGTACGCGCAGGCCCGAGGGCATGAAAGTGTAGAGGCCGCCGCCCAATTTGCGCACGAGACCCGCGCGCAGGAGCAGTTTATGCGACGCGATTTCTGCGTCCGCCGGGCTTTCCTTGAGGGTGGGAATAAATGTTTGCGACCAATACTTCATGGGAGAGTCCGGCAACAGAACAACTCCCCCCCGGCGGCGCAATTGTTTTTGCGAGAGAATCGACAGTCAGCCGTAAGAGGACTTTGCTTCGTTTCCACTCCGCCGCTCTGGGCTTGCCACAATTTATAACCCTCGCCGATAACATCGCTGCCCGATGCCCTCCCGCCGACCGACTAACCAGCCCAAGCCCTGGCCCATGAAGTGGGTCATCCTGGCCATTGCCCTCTTTATCATTGGCTACACGTTTATCAATCTGCGTTACCGCAAACCGGGCAAAGGTCACGAACCCGCCGCCGAGATGAGGCATCGCGTCACGGCCGCCCGATTGAAAGAAGCCGGTTGGGAAAAACTTTCCGTCGATACCCGTCGCCCTGCCGAAAAAATCACCGGCGACGACGCCCCCATCACGCGGGGCATGCTGGGCCTGGGTTTGGACTTCAACACTACGCTGGTCGAAAAACCCGGCCTGCTTCGCTCGATCGACCAAGTCAGCGCACCCGATCACGTCGAGCCAGGTGCCGACTACACCGCCACCTTCACGGGCAGTATCAGCGATTTGACCTGTCAACTCGGCGACATCGAACTCTACCGCCGTGGCAACGAACTCGTGTTATTGCCTGTCATCGAACATCTGCCCGGCAAGCAACTCTACAGTCGGTGGAATGATGCGAGTTATTGTGTGACGTTTTCCACCAAGACTCTGCCTGCCGGCACTTATCAAGTCAGTCTCTTTGCCCAAGGGCCCGCGGCAAAATGGAGTTTCAGGATTAAGTAAAGTGATCGATTTTTCGCCGCTCAGCCAACAATACATTGTGTTAGGTGCCCGCCGATCATGAATGGCGTTGAGATTCGAGTTTCCAAAGTCAGAGAATAGAGTGAACAGATTTTCTTGTCACTCGGCACAGGCCTTCGCTCTGAGGATCGGGCTCTCAACTCGCCGGACTTTCAACTGCATCGTTCCGGCACAATACGTCTCACGCCGCCGCGCTGACCTGATCCAGATTTAAAGTCTTAGCCAGCACCTCAACTTCAACCGCGACTTTTTGCACGACCGGAGAGAGTTCATTGATTTTCAGTCCCAATAAATTCAAGACATCCCTGTCGGGCAGCGGACAGGCTGTTTCCCGAGAACAAACCTGACGTCTTACCCAGCGGGAGATCATCAATAGTGCCGCCAGCGTGGGCGCATTCGGCGAGGCTTGAGGACGAAATTGATATTTCACGGCCTCCACCATCGGAAGCGGGAAACCCCAAGTCCGCATCATGATCGCACTGGGTTCAGCGTGATCGTAGCCCAGCAAGCGATTCTCACTGGTCTGCCACTCTTCGGGCCAGTTGCCGCATTCCAAGACAACTCCCGGTTGCTTTTGCTGCACCCAACGATCAATCGCCACCATTCCGACATTATGGAGTAAGCCCAAAGTGTATGCCCGGTTGACATCATCATTCGTTCGACGAGCCAATTCACGCGCCGCGCAAGCCGTGGCCAGCGCCTGACGCCACAGGATATTCATCGGACAACGGTAAATCCGGAGTGATTTGGAAAATGTCTCAATGGCCATGACGGTCATGACCGCTTCATGTACGACCGCAAAACCCAGTCGTTGCACCGCTTCTTCAATCGACCCACAGGCCCCGCCATTATAGATCGGGCTATTAGCCAAATGAACGACCCGGGCGGCCAAACTTCTTTCCAATTGAATCACCTCTACCAGCGATTCGACCGTCGAATCGGGATCATCAATCAGCAGCAGTAACCGCTGCATCAACTGCGGCGATGACGGCAACGTCTTGATTTGCGCGATTAACTCCTCGGGCGTAGAGAATAGCATGGTCAATTTCATAGGTTGGCCCTTGCGTATTTATCGGCAGATAAATGATTAGCTTTAGAATTTTCCCCGAAGTGACGCCCACACATTATCGTTTATTATCTCTGTCCGGTGATATTTTGCCGCGTAAAACATTCTTGGCGGCGATTTTACTTATTTCTGCTTTCCTGAAACCCTTTGCATTTTCCAGCGTCTTCTCCCCGTAGACTTTACCACACTTTAGCATAAACTTTTTCTTCACCCATGCCTGTCCCTTCTGGTTTTCGTCCGCTCACGCTCATTATCAGCTTAGTCGCGATCGCTGGCGGTGCCTACTATGTGTTTAGGGTAAGCTCTTCCCGCTCCGAAGCCCTGCCGGAATACACCACGGCAACGGTGGCCAAAGGTGATATTGTCCAAGTCGTCACCGCCACCGGCCAACTCGATGCGGTCCTTTCCGTCGATGTCGGCAGTCAGATTTCAGGCCTGATCCTCAAACTCTACGCGGACTTCAATACTCCGGTTAAGGAAGGCCAGAAACTCGTGGAGCTTGATCCCTCCACTTACCAACAAAATGTCCGGCAGGCCGAGGCCGACGTCGCATCCGCCGATGCCAGCTACACGCTGGCCGAGCTGAACGCCAAACGCTCCCAGGAGCTTTTCGATAAATCCCTCGTCACCCAGCAAGACAACGATCAGTCGCAAGCCCAGCTGAAACAGGCCAAGGCCGTGCTCCTCATCAAGCAAGCCGTGTTGGAAAACACCAAAGTCAACCTTGCCCGCTGCACCGTGTTTTCCCCCATCGATGGCATCGTTATTTCCAAACAAACCGAGGTCGGTAAAACCGTTGCGGCCGGCTTGAACGTGCCCGTGCTCTTCACTATCGCGAACGATCTGTCCAAGATGCAAATCACCGCCGCTGTCGCCGAGGCTGACATCGGCTCGGTCGAAGTCAGACAGAGCGTCAATTTCACGGTGGACGCTTTTCCCAACCGCAGTTTTCACGGCGAAATCACCCAGGTGCGCAATGCCCCCAAAAACACGAACAACGTGGTGACCTACGATACGATCATCCAGGTGGACAATCGCGATTTGAAATTGCGTCCGGGCATGACCGCCAACGTTTCTATCATCACGGCCCGCCGCGACGGCGTACTCCGCATCCCCAACGCTTCCTTGCGCGTGCGTATGCCCGAAGGTCTCGCCACGCCAGCCGCCACTTCCCCCTCCGCACCTGAGACGAAAAAAGAAGCAGCCTCGGTTCCAACCGAATCCGCTTCAGGCAACCGGTCAGGTGGCGGTCGTCCAATGCTCGGCCCGGACGCCACGCCCGAACAGCAACAGAAGATGCGCGAAATCATGGCCGAGGTTGGCTTCACACCCGGCTCCGGTCCGCCCTCCCCCGAGCAACGCGAGCAAATTCGCAAATTCAAGATCGAGCGAGGACTGACCCCCGCTGAGCCAACCACCAATCGGAGCGAAGCCACTTACCTCACCCGCACCGTCTATCGCCTGCCCGGAGGAAACAAACTCGCGCGCCCCGATCCGGTCTCCGTCAAGGTCGGCATCACCGACGGCTTGGCCTCGGAAATTGCCAGCGGGTTGGCGGAAGGCGATACGGTGATTACCAGTGTGAACATCCCCGGCGCAAAACCCGGGGCCGCCCCCAGTAATCCGTTCGGTGGCAGTCAGCCGCGGCGTTTCTGAGCGCGCCATGTCCGCCGTCGTCCAAATTGAGGAGATCCACAAGATCTACAACTCGGGTGAAGTGCCGGTGCACGCCGTGCGTGGCGTCACCTTGCAGATCGCCAAGGGCGACTTTGTTGCGGTGATGGGCGCCAGCGGCTCGGGCAAATCCACCTTGATGAATTTGCTCGGCTGTCTTGATCGGCCGACCAAGGGCCGCTACCTGCTGGACGGCACCGATGTGTCAGGACTGGACCGCAACCAGCTCGCCGACATCCGTAATCAAAAACTCGGTTTCGTTTTTCAGGGTTTCAATCTCCTCGCGCGCACCACGGCGCGGGAAAATGTCGAGCTGCCCATGCTCTACGGCCGAACCCGTTTCTCTTCGCGCGAACTTCACGAGCGCGCCATGAGCTGTCTCGAACTGGTCGGCTTGGGCCAGCGGGCCGAACATCTGCCCAACCAGCTTTCCGGCGGCCAGCAACAGCGTGTCGCCATCGCCCGCGCTTTGATCAACGAGCCCCAGGTCATCCTCGCCGACGAACCCACAGGCAATCTCGACAGCAAGACTTCCGTCGAGGTCATGGGCGTTTTTCAAAAACTCAACACCCAGGGCATCACGATCATCATGGTCACCCATGAGCTCGACATCGCCCGCTACTGCAAGCGCAACCTCATCATGCGCGACGGCCGGCTCGTGAGCGACGTACTCGTCCCCCAGCGCTCCGTTGCCACCGAGGAGCTGCAGAAAATTCTGGAAGCCGAGGCCGCCGCCAAACTCACCGACTGATCATGCGCCTTTTCAACACCATTCTCGTTGCCTTGCGCGCTCTCCGGCGAAACCTGCTGCGCTCAGTGCTCACCGCCCTGGGCATCATCATCGGCGTCGCCTCCGTGATCGCCAGCGTGAGCATCGGCAACGGCGCCAAGTCCGATGTCGAAGCAAAGATCGCCAATCTCGGCCAGAATATAGTAACAGTATTCCCCGGAAATTTCACCGCAGGAGCAGTACGCGGCGGCTCCGGTAGTGCCAGCACCCTTACCGTGGAGGATGCCCTCGCTATTCGTTCACAGATTATCGGTGCGCTCAATGTCAGCCCAGAGATGAGTGATCGGGCACAAGTACTAGCCAACGGACTGAACTGGAATACCACCGTTCAAGGCGAAGACATCAACTACCTCGACATCCGGATCTGGCCCGTCGCCTCGGGCGCCATGTTCTCTGAAGCAGATGTCCGCAGTGGCGCGAAATCATGTGTCATCGGCAAGACCGTCGCCGCCCAGCTTTTCCAAGGTGAAGATCCTGTCGGCCAGTCACTCCGCATTCGCAATATTCCTTTCAAGATTGTGGGTTTGCTCTCGAACAAAGGATACAATTATTTCGGAAGAGACCAAGACGATGTCGTGATCATTCCGTACACCAGCCATCTCAAACGCATCGCGCGTCGACCTTTTCTCAACTCCATTATGATCCAATCGGCAACAGCCGATCAGATGGCACGCGTGCAACAAGACATTGCTGATTTGCTCCAACAACGACGCAACGGCAAGGAGCCCGATTTCAACGTGCGCAATCAGCAAGATTTAGCGGATACCGCTACCCAAGCCGCCATTACCATGACTTGGTTACTCGGTGCGACCGCCTGCGTTTCGTTAGTGGTCGGAGGCATTGGCGTAATGAACATCATGTTAGTTTCCGTCACCGAACGCACCCGAGAAATCGGCCTTCGACTTGCGGTTGGTGCACGAGGCAATGACGTACTTCGCCAGTTCCTGCTAGAGGCAGTAACCTTGAGTTCACTCGGCGGTGTCATTGGGATTGTAAGTGGTATCGGACTTTCCGATTTGATCGGCTATCTCAAAGGCTGGCCGGTGCAGATTTCCACCTTCTGGGTGATCATCGGTTTTTCTGTCAGTGCTTTGATCGGAATCATCTTTGGTTTTTTCCCGGCCTACAAGGCTGCGCAGCTCGATCCCATCGAAGCTCTGCGCTACGAGTGATCGGTCTGAGCAGGATGTTTCCCGTGCAGTGGAGAATGTGAGGCGAAGCCGATGTTTTGTGGTTCCTCGCTGTTTCCGGTGGGTCGTGGAGATTGCTTGGCATAGCCACAGGCCGCCGTGCCTGTGGGTCTGGGATGCGTGCGTCAAACTCGGCAGGCAGGGACGCCTGCCGTTACTCCAAGCGGAGATAACCGAAGGTTCGACTAGATGGGTCGAACCACAATTACCCACTGGAAATAGCGAGGAACCTGTTTTGTTTCGTCCCTCGATTTGCCTCCCCATGTCCCATTTCCGGGAATGATTTCTCCCACCAGCGATTAATCGATTTCATCTTCACTCTCCTAAATGCTTCATCCGATGGAATCTCCGAGTGAAACCCGGCGTAGTAGAAAATTGGCACGGCCATTGCATAGCTAGGGATTGATAACCTTTCACTCACATGAAAAACAAACACCTCTTCTTCAGCCTCCTCGCTACCGGCCTCGCCGGTGCGACCTTCGCCATCCTCAACAGCGCGATCTTCCCGATCACGCTGCGGGCCGACAAATTATTCGCCGTTGCCTACAGCATCGGGCTCTTACTCTTCGCCCTAAGAGATTATACGCGCCGACCACGAATGATCCGCCTCAAACTGGCGGTCACTCCCCTCCTGCGTCCGATCTATCCGGTGATGATCGATGCCCGAAAAAATCCCAGCCGCGTAGCCGACCATCGCTCAGCGTGCAGCTTTCACAGCGCGGCTTGATCCTTCTCTGCCCGAGCACACGCCTGCACGCGTGACTCGGGCAGCAGGTTCTTGACACGTTGCGACAGTCAACCGTCACTACCCCACCCATGGCTGCGAACGACTCAGCTCCTTCCCGCATTCTCATCGCGGACGACCAAGCCGATGTGCTTGAAGCCCTCCGTCTTCTCCTGAAGGCGGAAGGCTACGTCATTGACGCCGTCAAATCTCCCGGAGCCGCCCTGAAAGCGATCGAGCAACGCGACTACGCCCTCGCGCTCATCGATCTCAACTACTCCCGCGACACCACGTCCGGTCAGGAAGGCCTCGATCTCCTCGCAAAACTCCAAGCCGCCGATCCGACTCTACCGGTCGTCGTCATGACCGCATGGGCCAGTGTAGAAATCGCCGTTGAAGCGATGCGCCGGGGCGCAAAAGATTTCGTGACCAAGCCTTGGGAAAATCCGCGTCTCGTCACCATCCTGAAAAACCAGATCGAACTTTGCTGCGCCGTGCGCGCGTACCAGCGACTCGAACAGGAAAACCAGATTCTGCGCGGCAAAGGCGGCCCGAACCTCATCGCCCAATCCGCTGCAATGCGCCCCGTTTTGGAAATGATTTCCCGCGTCGGTCCGTCCGACGCCAATATTTTAATCACCGGCGAAAACGGCACCGGCAAAGGTCTCGTCGCCCAAGCTCTTCACGCCGTTTCCTCCCGCGCCGGAAAACCATTCATCTCCGTCAACATGGGCGGCTTGCCCGAAGGCGTGTTTGAGAGCGAACTCTTCGGCCACGTCCGCGGCGCGTTCACCGACGCCAAAGTTGATCGCGCCGGCCGCTTCGAACTCGCCGACAGCGGCTCGCTCTTCATGGACGAAATCGGCACGATCCCGATGAGCCAGCAATCGAAGATTCTCCGCGTGCTCGAAACCGGCGAACTCGAACGCGTCGGTTCCTCCCGCACTTATCGTGTCAACGTCCGCCTCATCTCCGCCACCAACGCCGATCTGCAAGCCGAAGTCGCCGCCGGAAAGTTTCGCCAAGATCTCCTTTTTCGCCTCAACACGATCCATATTCATCTCCCGCCGCTCCGTGACCGGCGCGAAGATATTCCGCTCCTGGCCCAGCACTTTCTGAAATCACACGTCGAGCGCTACCGGAAATCCATCACCGGATTTGAAGACGCCGCGCTTGAGGCCATGAAGAATTACTCCTGGCCGGGCAACGTCCGCGAACTCGATCACTCCGTCGAACGCGGCGTGTTGATGGCGCAGGGAAAAGTCGTGCGTACGCCCGATCTCGGCTTGAACGCCGGCCAATCCGCACCCCGGCTCGACGACATGAGTTTGGAAGAAGTGGAAGCATTCCTGATCAAGAAAACGCTCGCCCGTTGTGAAGGTAATGCCCGCAAAGCCGCCGAAGAACTCGGCCTCAGCCGCAGCGCCTTCTACCGGCGGCTGGAACGTTATAAGCTGTAAGACCTAAGTTTTAAGCCTTCTGCCTGATTTTATTGCCGCAAAAAAGCGCAAGAGGCACAAAAAAGCTGCGGAATGAAAGACAATATATTCCTTCTCTGTGATCAGATTCGCGAAACCAGTTACGCGTTGCACTGCCACCTCCGCCATGGACATGTGGAGAAAGTCTACGAAAATGGCCTTTCAAATCGGCTTCGGAAACAAACCCTTCAAGTCCTTCAGCAGCATCCTCTGAATGTTTATGACGAGGACGGCTCTCTCCTTGGCGAGTTTTTTTCGGACCTGTTTGTCGAGGGCAGATTGATCGTCGAACTAAAAGCCTGTCGTGCGTTGGCCGATGAGCACCTCGCACAGCTACTTGGCTACATGCGCACTTCACATATCGAACACGGCATGCTGATTAATTTCGGTTCTCCTCGGATAGAAATACATAAATACGTCTTGTCCGAACTCTAATTTTTTTGCGCCTTCTGCGCCTTTTTGCGGCCAAACAGCCCTTCATGCCTTCTCCTCGCAAACCCCGCCTCGCCCACGAGCAACGCATTTTTTTCTACGCGCTCGCGGCCGGCCTGCCGGCAATCGTCATCGCCTCCGTGCTGCTTTATACTGGCGACTTCACCCCGAAGACACAATTGCCGCTGGTCCTTCTCATGTTCGGCTTTTGGTTCGGCTACGCTCTCGCCCTCCGCGAGCACGTCGTGCGCCCGCTGCAAACCATGGCCAATCTCCTCACCGCTCTGCGCGAAGGCGATTTTTCCACCCGCGCCCGTGGTGCCAAACGCGACGAACCGCTGGGCGATTTGCTCGCGGAAATTAATATCCTCAGCTCTACGTTGCAGGAACAACGTCTCGGAGCCCTCGAAGCCAGCGCCCTGCTCCGCACCGTCATGGAAGAAATCGACGTCGCCATTTTCGCCTTCGACAGCCACAGCTCGCTCCGCCTCGTCAACCGCGCCGGGCAGGAACTCCTCGCCCAATCCGCTGATCGCATCTTGGGGCGTTCCGCCGCCGAACTCGATCTCGCCGACTGCCTCGCCGATGAAGACGTCCGCTTACTGACTCGCACTTTCCCCGGCGGCACCGGTCGCTGGGGCATGCGCCGCACGTCGTTTCGCGAACGCGGCCTGCCCCATTCGTTGTTGGTCATCGCCGACCTCAGCCAGCCGTTGCGCGAAGAGGAATTGAAAGCATGGCAACGCCTCGTACGCGTCATCGGCCACGAGCTCAACAATTCCCTTGCCCCGATCAAATCCATCGCGGGCAGCCTCAACGCCATCATGCACAAGACGCAGCGCACCCTCGATTGGGAAGATGATTTACGCGGTGGACTGGAGATCATCGAAACCCGTGCCGAGGGATTGAATCAGTTCATGCAATCCTACGCGCGCCTCGCGAAACTTCCCGCTCCCAATAAACAATCCGTCGAACTCGCGCCCCTGCTCCGCCGTGTCGCCTCACTCGAGGCCCGATTGCCGGTGCAGATCGTCGAAGGTCCCGCCCTCGCGCCGCGACTCGACGCAGCGCAGATCGAACAAGCCGTGATTAATTTGGTGAAGAATGCTGTCGAAGCCTCGCTTGAGACGCATTCCGCCGGCCAAAGTCAAAGTCCGTTACCCGTGTGTACCGGTGTGCGCCTGAGGTGGAGCATGATCGCGGGAGCCGTGGAAATCCAAATCGAAGACGACGGCCCCGGCGTAGAAAATCTGCAAAATCTTTTTGTCCCTTTCTTCACCACGAAACCCTCCGGTTCCGGCATCGGTCTCGTGCTCTGCCGCCAAATCGCGGAAAATCACGGCGGTACCCTCACCCTGCACAACCGCGAAGCGACCCCCGGCACCATCGCCAAACTCCGCCTGCCGCTGTAGTTTTGGTTCCCCTGCCTCAAGTGTAGGAGCTTGTTTACAAGCGACCGAAATGCTGTCAGATGGCGCGAGTCCCGAGTCGCCTGTGAACAGGCTCCTACAAAAGGAAATTCCTTTTTCTGGTTCCGCGCTGTTTCCAGTGGGTAAAGAAAGTGCTCCCTCTCTTGTGGCACCACTGTTGGACCAGTTCGGAGTAGCAGCAGGCGTCCCTGCCTGCCGAGTGCGGTGCGCATAATCGAACCCGTCAGGCACAGAGGCCTGGGGCTACTCCGAGTCGGACCCACGACCCACTGGAAACAGCGAAGAACCCTTTACTACATTCTCCATTTGTCATTTCTTTCTTCCTCCCCCATCCCGCTTTTGGGACGGCTGCTTCCCGGCTTCGCTCCCAGTTAATTTCGGTCTGCATCCAAATTTTTCGTTTATCGCTTACAACTAACAGTTTAAAGCTTCCCCTTCACTTGGCACGAACGTTGCGATAGCGTGCTTAACTCACATGGATATTCCTCGCCCCAACGCCGCCAAAGACAAACGCAAGAAACGCATTTTGTATGGCGTCATCGCCGTCGTGATTCTGATCGGCATCACCTTCGCACTCTCGCGACTCAAACCCGCCGCGCCGACGGTCGAACGCAATCTCGTTTGGATCGGCGATGTCAAACGCGGCCCCATGGTTCGCCAAGTGCGCGGCCTCGGAACGCTCGTGCCTGAGGAAATTCGCTGGATCGCCGCGCGCACCCAAGGTCGCGTCGATAAGATCGTCCTTCGCCCCGGTGCCATCGTCGAACCAGGCAGCCTCATTCTCGAACTGAAAAACCCTGACGTCGTCTCTGCCGCGGCCAACGCCGATTCGCAACTCCACGCCGCCGAAGCCCAACTCGCCGCCAATCGAGTTCAGTTGGAAAGCTCGCTGCTGCAAGCCGAGTCTGCCTCTGCCAACGCCAAATCAACCTACGAGCAAACCCGCCTCCAAGCCGAGGTGAACGATGAATTATTCAAGGACGGTCTCATTTCACCCATTCAGATGAAACTCTCGAAAGTTTCCGCGGAGGAAGCCGCCACCCGCCACGCCATCGAGCAAAAGCGCTACGCCTTCGCCAAAGATTCCATCAAGCCACAACTCGCCGTGCAGGAAGCCGAAGTCGAACGCCTCACGTCCCAAGCTCGCTCCCGCCACGAGGAACTCGACGCCCTCCAAGTCCGCGCCACCATGAGCGGCGTGCTTTCGGCCTTGCCCGTCGAAGTCGGCGCGCAAGTCCAACCCGGCACCAACATCGCCCGCGTGGCCGATCCGACTAAACTGAAGGCCGAAGTCCGCATCGCCGAAACCCAAGCCAAGGATATTGCCATCGGCCAACTCGCTTCGATCGACACCCGTAACGGCATCGTCGAAGGCCGTGTCGCCCGCATCGATCCCGCCGTGCAGAACGGCACCGTGCTCGTCGATGTCACCCTCACCGGCACCCTGCCCAAAGGCGCACGCCCCGATCTCTCTGTCGACGGTACGATCGAGCTCGAACGTCTCGATGATGTGATTTTTGTCGGCCGTCCCGCCTTCGGTCAGGAAAAGAGCATGGTCGGCATCTTCAAACTCAACGATGCCAACGAAGCCATCCGCACCCAGGTGCAGCTCGGCCGCAGTTCCGTCAACACCATTGAAATTATCAGCGGCCTCCAACCCGGCGACCGTGTCATCCTCTCCGACATGTCCCAATGGGACGCGAACGACCGCGTCAGACTGAATTAAACCCACCCCACTTCGTTCCGTGTCTTCAATGTATTCCTTGGTGAAATAATTTTAACTTACCATAACTTTTTATAAACTTTCCTGCTCTACCCGTGTACTCCCTACACGACGCGCCCTTTCCAATCGAAAATCATAACTCCAAAATCGAAAATCCGCTCATGTCCACCACCGCCGCCTCCCTCATCAAACTCGAAGCCGTCACCAAAGTTTTTCTCACCGACGAAGTCGAGACCCACGCCCTATCCGGCA
>JANYCF010000181.1 GCA_025360455.1 Opitutaceae bacterium
CCGACACAGCGGCGTCGCAAGCGCCACCGGATCCCTATGGTTGCGATCGGAACCCAAGCAGTGCGGCCTGTATGAATTGTCGTTTGAGTCCGTCGAGTCCTTCTTGTCAGGTCCCCGCGGTTCCAGAATTGCCGAATAAAAGAATTGGCTTTAGCTCAGTTGGCGACACTGCAAAGCCTCAGGCTCAGGCCATTCCGGCGGCCACAAATATTCTCACCACAAGCGGCGCCCTCTCTGCGAGCAATCCTCCTGCGCCAGAGACTGCGGCGATTCCGAATGGCGGAGGGGCCTCCTTCCCCCAAGCTGGTCCCGCCGCGGCAGCTTCAACCACTGGCGAGGCCCGCGGTTCAAAATCCAAACCGGGCTTTAAGACGGACGTCGACCAAGGTATTCAATCGCGGGGAGTCTTCTCTTCTACGAATGAGCCTTTGCGCAGTATCGAGGAGCAATTCTCCACCTTTTTTAGTCGACCCAAAAAACGCGAACCCAGTGGCCTTGAAGGCCTTGAGCTCAAGAACTACCTTCCTGGCGCCCAGCTTGACCCCGGCCGCCGTGTGGGCGGCATTAGCCCAGAATCCCTCGAAATCGGTGGTCGTTTTGGAGACATTTGGCAGAGTGTCACCAATCGTATCCAAGAAAAATGCCGCCTAGGCGAACTCAAAGACTGCCACTAGCCCGCAACTGACAATCATTTTCAACTGACAAAGGTGTGACAAACCAAGGGCCGATTTGGTTTACCTTTACACCATGATTCAGGAGCTCAATATCATTCATCGGCGCAAGCCTCACACCTTCACCTCCAACGGTGAAATCCCGGTGTGGGCGACCTGCCTGCGCAGTTTGGCGTTTGCCCCAGCCGAGCTCGAAGCTCGCCGCGCCGACGATGAGGTCTATAGCGACAATTCTGCCTATCGATTTTTGCTCGAAGTGGTCTGTGGCCTACATTCTCCAGTGGTGGGTGAGACCGAGGTTTTTGGTCAATTCAAAGTATTTAGTCAAGAGTGGCTCAAAGCCGATCCGCGCAAGGCGCCGCTGGTGCGACAGATTTTGAGCGACGCCAAAGCGATTCGCAATCAGTACCTGCGTGACCTCGGCGCCCAGTCCTACGGAAGTTGGGTGCGCAAGAATCTCAAAGCACCCCGCGTGCATATTTTGGGCGCCGGAATTTTGGTGCGCGAGATCTTGCCCTATTTGGTCAAAGAGGGAAGGGAAGTCGTCCTGCACGCGCGCGATGTAAAAAAGATCGACTTTCACGCCGGGGAAATTTGTGAATGGCTGTCGAAGCCATTGGAAGAGGGCGCGGCGGTGCTGGTGGCAGCACCCGTCGGTGCTCGCGAAATTGAGCCTTGGCTAACACGAACACCGTGCCAGATCTTTGATTTGCGTGAGGACTCCAATCGCGATGTTATCTGTGCGCCAGGACCCACCGAACTTTTAACTTTGCACGGGATTTTCAACGAGATTGAACAAACCAAAGGTCGCTTGCAGCCGCGCCTGGAAGAGGTGCGCCGTGAGATCCGCGAGCGCAGTGAAAAGGCCGCGCACCGCTCGGTGCTGCGTCCCCTGGGCTGGGACGACATATGCGCCTAAAGGTCGCCTCGCGCAAGAGTGATCTGGCGCGCTGGCAATCGGTTCAGGTGGCAAGAGCACTCGAGACCCTCCCCGAAAAACCGCATAGCGAATTCATTTTCAAAGCCTCCATGGGCGATCAAAATTTAGATGTGCCGCTGACGGCCCTTGGTGCCAAGGGCGTCTTCACTGAGGATTTCTACA
Source organism: Opitutaceae bacterium (assembly GCA_025360455.1). Lineage (GTDB taxonomy): Bacteria > Verrucomicrobiota > Verrucomicrobiia > Opitutales > Opitutaceae > Didemnitutus. The sequence continues at coordinate 1,774 of JANYCF010000181.1, forward strand.
GCGATTTGGTTGAGGGTCGCTGTGATCTCGTGGTGCACTCCTGGAAGGACCTTCCGGTGGAAGAGCGCGAGGACACTCAAATCGCGATGACTCTCCCTCGTGCCGATGTGCGCGACCTTTTGTTGGTACCGGAAAAAGTTTGGTCCACGGCAGTTGAGAACGGACGTTTGACGGTGCTCACCAGTTCTCCGCGGCGCGCTTACAATTTGAGTTTGTGTTTGCGTGCACTTTTACCCTACGAGCTTGAAATTGAATTTGCCAATGTGCGCGGAAATGTTCCCACGCGCCTGCAAAAAATGCATGACCAAGGCCATGCCCTACTTCTTGCCAAAGCGGGGCTTGATCGCTTGTTGCACGCTGAAGACAGCGGATTTTTGGCCGATGGCCCCTCGCTGCGTGCGCGGATTGAGAACTGTCGCTTTATGGTTTTGCCCATCAGCTTGAATCCAGGAGCTCCTGCTCAGGGGGCGTTGGCGGTGGAAGTGCTGCGCGCGAATGCTGCGGTCAATGCTCTTTGCCTGCAGCTCAACGACGAAAAAACCTTCACTTCCGTACGCGAAGAACGCGAGATCCTGCGTTCGCGTGTAGCTGTACTCGGCGCTGCCATCGCTGCGCGCTCCCAGAGTGTAGTTGGTGTGTACGGAGAAATCGTCTTCCACCTGGTTGATGTCATTGGTGCCGCGAAGTCCAAGCTGGGTA
>JANYCF010000187.1 GCA_025360455.1 Opitutaceae bacterium
GGCACTGGGCGCGGGTGATTTGCTCACAGACGCGGTGACCGGAGTGGCGGTGGGCGGGGTGCTCACCACGGGCACGGATTCAACCGGGGCTTTCACCGAGATCATCTGGCGGGAGGGAGGATCGGAGCGGCGTAGACGGACATTCGGGGGGCGCTGGTTTGCACGGAAATAAAAGGAGTTGGGCGATGAGGCCGTCCGGTGAGAAAATGTTGCGCGATTTGATCGCAGAGTTTTCTCACTGAATGGCGCAGGAATTGGTGGTGTTTTTCACCGTGCGGAGATGCCTCTGTCAGTCAATGCCGACTTGGGGGATACACCCAGTTGTTACCTGAGCGTCAGATGTTCGTCACACAAATGCCGCAAATGCCGGCGGGAGCGCGGGAGTGGGTCCGTTTGCCGCCACTAATAACGAGGGAAGAGATTTCGGGTTTCTCGCTGATTCCAGTGGGTGACACACACACTCGACAGTGGAGAGAGGAGAGGTCACGGAGTGGAGCAGGTGAGGCATCGAAATATTTGCCACCAAGGAACGCAAAGAGCACAAAGATTTTGCCGATGGGGATATTCTCTGCGCACTCTGCGTTCTATCGTGGCCATTAAATTTCTGGGAGTTTTGGGATTTTGGCACAGAGGTCGGAAGAGGCACACAGAGGGCACAGAGTGAAACACCAAGACCGACACTTCGGATTTGACGTTTCCCAGCTCATCAGTGGGAGAGTCTCCCTCACCTTATATACACCTTCTCCATCCTACGGTCAGCCTCTGTACCCCCTGACACTGCGGTCCGGCAGAGGTTGGGTGTTATGTGACATCGTGGTGACGGATATGCGGCGGACAGGTGAAATTAGAACCGTAGCCGTGGGGCTGGCTTGACCGGGAAAAATATTCGCCGCGATAGTTCGGCTTCCAATTGAACTATGTTCACCCGTATTCTCATCGCCCTGCTCCTCTCTTTGTTTGTCATGGTCCGTGGCTGGGCTGCTGAGAAGGAAAAGCCTGCGGCCAAGAGTTCCTCTTTTTCACTGCCCGCAATCGAGAGTGAATCCACCGGGTCCAAATTTAGCGATGCCCAGCTGGCCTTTGTGCAGAGCTGGATTAAACAAAAGGCTCCGGAGTGTCCGTCGGCAATATCGGCTGCTGTGGCCGAATTATTTTTGGAGGAATTGCAGCAGCGTCGTCCGGAAGGTTTGCATCAGTTACTCACGGCGGATTTCCCGGCAGGCAAGTTTGAGTCGATGCTGTTGCGTCAGGTGGCGGTGAAATTGACCGGTGCTTCGCAAGGGCCGTTGCGTGAGGAAGTGGCCCGACGCCGGGTAGGGGCCATGCTCACGGCCGGAGGAAAGGAAACCCGAGCCGCACTCGCGGAGGCTGCCGGCTTGATCAACAAAATCAAAGACACTTCGCCGGCCCAGCATCGCCGTTTGATGGAAGGAAAAATGGACGATGATGATTTGGAGATTTTGCTCAAGAAAACCAATCAGGTGGCCGCTGGCCCCAAGGAGGCTGGGCCGGCGAAACCCAAAGTGCTGACGGCCGCAGATATCGTGTCGGAGTTTGCGCGGCGCAATCAGGTGGGCTCCGCTTTGCAACGTTTGCAGGCTTATTCCGTCGAGGGCCGGTTAAAAAACGCCTCCGGTGAAGAGCAGGACCTTTTGCTTTTTAAAATGCGTCCCGATCGGTTTCGGCTGGTGGTCCGTTCCGCCGGTCTCACTCGCTACCTCATGGCGGGTGATGGCGCTCAATTCTGGCAGCAAGCCGCAGGTCAGGCACCGCAAGTTGTCCCGGCGGATAAGATGGGCTCCCGGTTATATCTGGCCGAATTTGTCGACCCGCTTTTTGTGGGCGAAGGCTACGCTTACGAACGTCGGGAGGATGGTGAACGAGATGGGCGGAGATTTCATCGAATCGCGGTGCGGCGCCCGGATGCTTCCAGTTACGTGGCCTGCATCGATACGGAGAGTTATCGCGAACTCGCGCGGGAGAACGAGGATCATTCGGTGGCGCGCTATTCGGATTTTCGCGAAGTGGGTGGCGTCACCTACGCTTTTCGCGAAGAGGTCACCGACCAGAAGGGAAACATGGGAGTGTTTGTCGTTACCCGCATCGCGCCGAATCCGGGCTTGATCCAGGATTTATTCGAGCTGCCGGCCAAACAGAATGCGGGCTATTTTCAAATCGAGCAATTGTTGGCCCCACCGGCCGACCGGCCGACCGGACAATCAAACAAATGAAATCCACTGCTGCCCCCACCGCTACGAGCCGAGTCCTGCGCAAGCTGGGGCTTTATGCCTTGATTGGCTTAATTTCCCTCTACGTTGTCGGGGTGGCGCTCGGCTTTGGCTGGCTGCACTATGTTCGGAAAAATGAACAGGTGAAATTGCTGGAGGTGGCGTTGTTTCAGGTGGG
>JANYCF010000211.1 GCA_025360455.1 Opitutaceae bacterium
GGCAAAATGTTTCTCCCGCAAGTCGTCAAAAGCGCCCGCGTCATGAAAAAGGCTGTCGCCTATCTCCAGCCATTCATGGAGGAGGAAAAGAAGCAGCTCATCGCCGGCGGCGGCATTGCGCGCGCACAGGGCAAGATCGTCATGGCGACCGTCAAGGGTGATGTGCACGATATCGGCAAGAACATCGTCGGCGTCGTTCTCGCCTGTAATAATTACGAGGTCTTCGATCTCGGCGTCATGGTATCGTGTGAGAAAATCCTCACCGCCGCGAAGGAGAAGGGAGCGGATGTCATCGGGCTTTCCGGCCTAATCACCCCGTCGCTCGACGAGATGGTTTACGTCGCGAAGGAAATGAAGCGCCAGGATTTCAAACTGCCGTTGCTCATCGGTGGCGCCACGACTTCCGCCGCGCACACCGCGATCAAGATCGCGCAACACTACGAAGAGCCCGTCATCCACGTCCTCGATGCATCGCGAGTCATCGGTGTCGTTTCGCAGTTGCTCAGTACCGATAACAAACCCGCCTACGTCGCCGAAATCAAAGCGAAGCAGGAAAAACAGCGCATCGAATTCGCCGACCGCAAAGGCGCAAGAAAGATGCTGAGCATCACCGACGCCCGCGCCCGCCACCAACCCACCGACTGGGCGACCGTGGACATCCCGAAACCAGAATTCCTGGGCACCCGCGTCTATTCTACACAACCCGGTGAAAGCCTAACGTCGAAAGCCGAAAGCCATACTCCGAACCTTCGACCTTCGACCCTCGACCTTCGGCTCGATGAAATCGTCGATTTCATCGACTGGGGTCCCTTCTTTTCCGCTTGGGAACTCCACGGCCGTTTCCCGGACATCCTCACCGACGCCGTCGTCGGCGAGGAAGCGACCAAGCTCTACACCGAGGCCAAAGCCATGCTTGCCCAGATTGTCGCCGAGAAACGCTACACCGCGAAGGCCGTCATCGGCTTTTGGCCGGCTAACGCCGTCGGCGACAGTGTCGAACTCTACGCCGACGAAGCCCGCTCGCGCGTCGTTCAGACTTTTCATTTCCTCCGCCAGCAAAACGAAAAGCCCGCCCCGCAATTCAACCACTGCCTTGCCGACTACATTGCACCAAAACACAGCAGTCGCATCGACTATTTCGGCGGCTTCGCGGTTACCGCAGGGCACGGCGTCGAGGAATTCGCGGCCGAGTTCCGCGCGAAACACGACGACTACAACGCCATCATGGCGCAAGCCCTCGGCGACCGCCTCGCCGAGGCCCTCGCCGAATTAATGCACAAGAAAGTCCGCGACTACTCCGGCTACGGCAAGACCGAGAATCTCGAGATGAAGGACATCATCCGCGAAAAATACCGCGGCGTCCGTCCTGCCCCCGGCTACCCCGCGTGCCCTGACCACACCGAGAAACCGCCGCTCTTCGATCTGCTCAACGCCACCGAACTCACCGGCATCACGCTGACGGAAAGCAACGCCATGAATCCGCCGAGCAGCGTGAGCGGGCATTACTTCAATCACCCGGAATCGAAATATTTCGCCGTCGGCAAAGTCGGCAAAGATCAGATCACCGACTACGCCGCCCGAAAAGGCCAGACCCAAGCCGAAGCCGAAAAATGGCTCGGGCCGTATCTGGACTACGATCCGAGCTGACTTCGCGACGAAAGAGTCGATCAATATCACGACATGTCCCGCTCAGCGAGCATACCGGACTGCTAACCAATTCAGCGTCTTTCGATTCCGTTTTCACTCAGGATTTTCTTACTACGTTGCCTCGCGGCCAACGTCGCCTCCTCGCCAATAACGCGTTGAATCGCGACAAGATCACGAACCGCATTCTCATCGCCTGCTTCAGCCGCGCAAATGCGCCAGGCTACGCATTCGATGATTTCGGCTGGGACCAGCTCACCGTTTTTGACCGTTATATTGGCAATACTGAATTTTGCTGAAGCGCTTCCTTGTTCAGACGCCTTACGCCACCATTTTGAGGCTTCCGCAATGTCCTTGGGTATCCCCTCGCCATAGGCATACATCAAGCCCAGTGCGAATTGAGCGGAGACATACCCCTGCTCAGCGGCCTTTCGAAACCACTTCGCCGCTTCGGAGCTATCCTTCGAAGCACCAACGCCGGTTGCATACGCTGCACCGAGAAGGCATTGAGCCTCCGCGTGTCCGTGCTCCGCAGCTTTGCGATACCACTTCACCGCTTCATCGATGTCCTCCGAAACCCCTTCGCCTTTGGAATACGCCCGGCCAAGATTGTATTGCGCAAGAGCGTATCCTTGTCCGGCGGCCAAACGATACCATCTCACTTCTTCAGTGGTATCCTTTACTACGCCCTGTCCTTTTCCATACATCACTCCTAGGGAATATTGGGCTTGAGCCTGCCCATGCTCGGCCGACTTGCGCCACCATTTCACCGCTTCGACGTTGTCTTTCATCACGCCCTCACCGTTGGCATACATCCAGCCAATCGAGGACTCTGCGTCGACATCACCGCGCTCGGCAGACTTGCGCCACCACCTCAACGCCTCGGCGCTGTCCTTCGCAACGCCGTCACCGTTGGCATACATCAGGCCCAAGTTGAATTGGGCTGGGGCGTTTCCTCGCTCGGCTGCTTTGCGATACCATTTAACAGTTTCCGAGATGTCCTTCGGAACGCCCGCTCCATTCAAATACATCGTGCCGAGCTCAAACTGAGCGGTCGCATCTCCCAGCTGCGCCCTCTCGATAAGAGTCCCTTCGGCGGCGTTCGCAGATACACCAAAAAACACGCAAACGAGAAGCCGCTTGAGAGTAAATCGAGCCATTGTCCTTGTGTGGTGCCCAAAGCGGAAAAACAGCGCAAACTGTAATTCAATGATCGTTGCGCCAGATCCAGTGGGAGCAGCGCCTCGTGGCATACCAGAAATCTAAAAATCCAATATAGGATGATTTAGCGTTTGCTTAATTAAGTTTATACTTAATAAGTATCGGCCATGCAAAGCCTGCTCGCCATCGCCGATCCCACCCGACGCCGCATCGTCGAACTCCTCGCGGTGCACGAGCGGACGGCCGGCGAGCTGGTCGATGAGTTCGACATGAGCGCGCCGGCGATTTCCCAGCACTTGAATGTGTTGCGCGAGGCCGGGCTCGTGAAGACCCGCGCCGAGGGCCAGTCCCGCATCCAGGCGCTCAACCCCGATGGCTTCGACGATCTCGAAGCGTGGTTGCAGAAAACGCGTTCCATCTGGTCACGCCGGCTCGACGCCCTCGAACGCGAGTTGCGCGCAGAAGATGAAGCCAACGCGAAACCCGCGAAGAAAAAGAAATCGTCATAAGCAAGCCCCGCTAAATTCATCCCATGAAAATCAACGACCAACCTGGAAAGTTTACCGGCCCTGCCGAAGTGCGTCTCGTGCGCACGCTGCCCGGCCCGATCGAACGCGTCTGGGAATATCTCACGGATCCTAAAAAGCGCGCCCGCTGGTTTGCCGGCGGCGTCTGCGAACCAAAGACAGGCGGCAAAAACGATCTCGTTTTCCGGCACAAAAACTTGTCGCCAAACGAAGAGCCGCCCGGGGAATACAAAAAGATGAACGACGAAGGCTTCAAGATGCCGTCGACCATCCTGCGTTGTGAGCCGCCGCGCTTGTTGAGCTACACCTTCGACGACGATTCCGACGTGACCTTCGAACTCACTCCGCAGGGCAAAGACGTTCTCCTCGTGCTGACCCATCGCGCCCGCGGCGAAGATATTCCTTCCATCCCCGGTTATGCGAGCGGCTGGCACACGCACTTCGCCATGCTCAT
>JANYCF010000222.1 GCA_025360455.1 Opitutaceae bacterium
CATTCCCCGTGAGCGCGGCCCCGGGATCCAACGTAGTCTTCACGTACAATGTCACCAACACCGGATCGCAGGCCTGGGGTGCGAATCATCTTTTGTCTCTAAAAAACAATAGTGGCACCACACTCTCGTCGGCCTTGCTCACCGTCCTCGCGCCCGGCACGAGCAAGACGGTGAATCTCAGTTTCACCGCACCGACCACGCCCGGCGCTTACACTTACACGGTGCAAGCTGCGCAAACCGGGGTGGGGGATTTCAACACGCACGCGGATCTTACCCTCGTCGTGCTCGCCCCGCGGCCAAACGCGATCGTCTACACGCGCACGCGTACGCCCGAAGAAGTCGTGCCCGGCGCCACGCTCAATCTGAACTATTCGCTCAGCAATGCCGGGACGCAGACTTGGAACTCGGGGCACTATGTCTCGCTCCGCGATGAGAACAGCACATTCCTCTCCTTTATTCCGTTGAACGGCATCACGCAGGGCGGCACGACCAACGTAGCTTTCAGTTTCACGGCGCCGACAGCGCGGGGTCTGCACACGTTCTATGTCCAAGCCCTGGAAAACGGTGTCGAGTTTTTCTCCACGCAGGATGTCGTCGTCATCCAAGTGGACGCCCTTCCACTCCGGAATGCCATCACGTACAACGCGACGACGTTCCCTGCCACCGTCGCACCTAGTGCCACCGTCAGCTTTACCTACAACGTCACCAATCGCGGCACCAAAACCTGGGGCGCGACTGACTTTCTGTCTTTCCGCGATGTCGACAACACCTTCCTCGGCTTCCCCTCGATCAGTGGCGTGGCCCCCGGTGCTAGCAAGACCGTGAACATCAGTTTCACCGCTCCGACCACGCCCGGTATCTACACCTACAAAGCGCAGGGCTTGGAAGACGGCGTCGCCTTCTATGCGATGGACGATACGCTCGTGCTGTTTGTGCAGTGAGTGAGAGAGATTGAGTGCCCGTACCGTCCCAATAAATTCGAGCCTACCTGCGTACTGGTCTCGCAAAATACAGCAATAGATATCCGATACCTGATTCGATTGTTTTATAGGAGAAATGGAGTTCCGGAGCGCATAATATCGTCACTCTATTTGCGACACTCGGTAGTGTTGCTTACTGGTTAACAGGATCGTTCGTCTGGGTGTTCCGGCTCTCAGCTTTCGACTAGCCAACCGCTTCGTCGTCAAGGTGACCTCCATAAGGGAGTGCGCTGTTAGCGATTTTGCTCAGCGTGCAGTTTTGATTTCCTGCCAGAGGGTACTGAGGCCCATGCGTTCCAGCCAGAGAGCCAACGCGGCTTCATCGACTCCGGTGACTTCACGGATGGCGCGGATATCGAGCGGGTGCTTGGCCGAACGACCTTCGCGGTAGTATTCGAGTTTTCTCAGCACGACATATTCGGGTGGAGCCACCGCGATTTCCAAGCCTTCGCTCCAGTGCAGGCGACGACGCAAGGGCAGGGCCCACGCATGCAAAGGGTCGGTTCCAGTTAGATAAATGTCCGCTTTGTAGCCCGACTCGTGGTGAATGAGATTGAAGTGACCGCGTTGGGTGCGGGCCAATTCGGTGCGGATGACCGACTCTGGTGGGACGTAGAACTCTGTCTCGGGGAAGGCACGGAGCAGAGCGGCAAGTGCGGTGTCGTCGAGGCTGAGCACGACATCAAGATCGTTGGTCAACCGAGGCTGACCGTAGAGAATCGCGGCAGTGGCACCGGTCACCATGTACGGTGCGCCGATGGATTCCAGCCGGACGACGAACAGGCTCAACTCATCCGGTCCGGGCATAAAGGATGCGGTCGGCTACGGCGCGTTTGACCTGTGATTCGGTCCATTCGGGATGGCGGTCGCGAAAGCCCACGGCCATCAGCTCGCGCATGGAACGGTTCATCCGCAAGGCTTGCTCCAACCGTTGCTGCGGGGTCATGGCCCGGTAGATCGCCACCTGATGCGCATGGGCGGCGCGGACATGTTCGGGTTCGGCAACGGTGGACATGAGATGAAGCTAGCGAGACTAGATCGGCTAGCAAGCGCGGTCTGTTTTGAACCACTGGCCTTGTTGCACAGGAGGGCGCAGAGGAAAGGCAGGAGGTTTTAAACCACTAAGCCACACTAATTGGCCACTAATCCGGCTTAGTGATTATCAGTGTGGCTTAGTGGTTAACTGGATCGTTGCTGCTGGTCCTTAGCTCTCAACTATCGACTCTCAGCTCAATCGCCCCCCTGGGTTTACCTTAACAAAATCAGATAGAATCTGAGTCTTCGATTTCTGTGATCAGCACGAGTCGGCTGGAGTGATCTACCCAGTAGCTGAACACCAAGCCATCAACCAACAGGTGATCGATTTTCCGACCGTCGTCGTCGGTCAGCTGATAATCGCTTTCGACGAAGGGATAGCGGGCGAGTTGATGGGCTTGGGCCATCACTATTCTTTGTCGGCGCTTTGTGAGCGACAAGATGAACTCTGCCGCCAGATCGGTGAAATGCGGCCGGTAGTCAGCCACGGGGGATCCGGGCTTCCAGCTGTTCTATCGTCGTGAATTTTCCTTCCTGCATGTCCCGGATACGTTTGGCCGTGGCGCGCTTCCACGCGGGTGTATTGTGCCGGAGCTTGATGAGATAAAGCTGAACTTCCCTGCGCTCCTGTTTACTCATTTTGGAAATGGCCTGTTTGACTTCGAGGACGCTCATAGTGCGGGTAAGCTAGCCGGGTTCGTGAGTTCGTCAATGCAAGGATGGCGTCGGCTACCTCCGATGTAGGGCCGTCGCTCGTCGACGCGCCGTCTTCTGGCTCTCAGCTCTCAACTCTGGACTCTCAACTTAGTTTCCAAGGTGACCCAGTGAGGGCGGGGCGGGCAGGAAAGGGCGGGCGGCTCCGAGTGGGTGGAGTGGATCGAGTCTGGCGTGTCAGTGGACTGGCACGACGATTATTGTAATTTCAATCTTACGTCTTGCCCTGTCTTTTCTGCGGATACGGAAGTTTTATGCCGGAGGAGCCCCAATATTTCCTCTACGGCATTTGCCACCGCGGTAGGCTGGTCAAATGGAATGAAATGCGAGCTGTCGGGCACAACGCGTTGGATGCCGAGGGATGAAAATGCCGCCAGCTCGGTTTGCATCTGTAGCCACTCCTGTTCGAACCAGTGCGATTTCTCGGACGACATTCCTGGCGCAGGCTTACCATGCGTGAGCACAATCAGCGGGATGGCATGCGCGAAGGGCTGGAGCAAGTTGCCATCCGCCGGGGTGGTGAGGAACGCGTGTAGTTCATAGCCGAAGCCCCGAACGTTTTGACTGCGCACCGCCATGGCTTTGCGGGCGTTCCACAAGGCTGGTGGGAATTCCGCCGGGCCATCGCCGCGGATGAAGGCATGTTGGATTCCGAAAGGTGCCATGCAGAGCACGAGGTAGTACAAATCGGGTGCCATGCCGGCCAGCCGGCGCGACTGATCCGGGTGGCTTGAATCGACCAACACCATCCCGGCCACTTCGTCCGGAAACCGGCGGGCGTAAATCTGGACGTACAAGCCGCCGAGTGAGTGGCCCACGAGCACATAGGGCGGTGGTATTCCCGCCCGTTGCAGGAGCAGATGGAGTTCATCCGCGATCTGCTGAGGTGTTCGCGATCCCGGCCCCGAATCGCTCCATCCGTTTCCCGCCCGATCATAGCAGATCGTGTGCGCCCTGGCCGCGAGTTGTTCGGCGATGACAGCCCAGCTCAGCGCGTCACCGCCTGAAGCCGACTCAAAAACAACCACCGGACCTGAGCCACGTTCAACCACGTGGAGTCTGTGCCCCCCGATATCGATCAGTCGGCCCGGAGGCGGATACTTTGAAATAACCCAATGATTATACCCCGCCTGGGTGACCAGAGCGGCTGCTGCGGCGCACGCGAAAAATGCGCCAATCTTGGGAAGCCAGCGCCTAAAACGCGATTTGCGCGGGCGATCCATGCTGCTGGCCATTGCTCCAAGTGTCGGGGGCATGCAATGAAATCACCCTTTGGCCCATAACGGGCAATCAGAATAAATGGTTAACCGGATCGTTGCTGCTGGCTCTCAACTATGGACTTTCAATTACATCGAATGGGCGGTTCGCTCAACAGTCGCTATCTTTCGAGCAGAGTAGTGTGGATGGGCTCGGCCCAGTTCGGGAGTGAGCCGTAGCTTTTGTCGGGACGTCCGTCTTTGCAGCGGAAGATCAATCGGACGGGCTGGTCCTCGGGCGTGTTGTCGTAGAAATAAGCTCGGTCCGCTATTCGGGCGGCGGTGACGCTGTTGGCCATCGAGCGTCCGTAACGAGCCACGATCTTGGCGATGGGAACCTCGTGGCCGCCTTTGATGAAGCGTTCCGTGATTCGCGCGGCGTTGATGGCGGGAGATTCGGTGCCGACTAAAAAAAGTCTGATGAAATATCCGGCGGCCTTGGCCCGGCGCAGATAGTCGAGTTTGCCATCGGTGGATAACACCGTTTCGAAGGCGAGGCTCTGTTTGGCCGCGAGTGCTTCCTCGCGCATGGTATCGGACAAGCGGGCCGCCTGAAGGATTGCCTCCGGGGCATTCCAGTCGCCGAATTTGTCGCGGGCGATGTTGTCGGGGTTGATATAGAGGCAATCGCGGAACCATTCGTGACGCAGGCCTTGCTCAGTCACGGAAGTTTTTCCGGAGCCGTTCGGGCCGGCGACAACCAGCAGGCGCGAGCGCTCAGCGGGAGCGGATTTCGGCAGCGATGCCACGGTGGAAACGGTTGAGTGCGGCGGCGGTCTCGCGGGTAGCAATCGGAGCCGCCTTGGCGATCAGACGGTTGAACTCTGCCAACGAACGCTCCTCGGCATCCAACGGGGTCGCGCGGGACTTCCGCTTGGCGGGGGAAACAGACTTTGGAGCGACGGAGACCATTTGCAGCTGAGTGTGCTGGTCGTTCGATGCATGGCAACCCCGCAGATCAATCACCAGACCGAGGAAAGGCAGGGATTTAAAACCACTAAGCCGCACTAACGGGCCACTAATCCGGCTTAGTGATAATGAGTGTGGCTTAGTGGTTAAATGGATCGGGGCTCTGGCTCTCAACCCATAGCTCCGATGTAGGGCCGTCGCTCGTCGACGCGCCGTCTTCTGGCTCTCAGCTCTCAACTATCGACTCTCAGCTTAACAGCACCCAGTGAGGGCGGGGCGGGCAAGGGCGGGCTGCTCCGAGTCGGTGGAGTGAAGGTAAGCCCAGCATGACCCCGTCGGATCGTTCTCTTGAGCCAAGCAACGAAGTAGCGTCTAGCGGCCTGACCCCCTCAGTTTCCTCGACCCCCTCAGTTTCCTGTTTTTCTGCGTCACATTTGGAAGCGGCTGTCCTGCTTGAAATGCAACACACGGCGTACGGCGACGATCCGGTTTACCTCGTCCCAGATAAAATAGATCGCGTAGGGGAATCGGGCGGTGGCCGCTAGGCGATGTGGTCCGAACCGCTGACGGAAAAGTTGAGGTGACCGCGCAAGCAATTCCAGCTTGGTCTCAACGCATCGGAGGAAGTCGTGGCCCAAGCCGGACGTGCGCTGTTCATACCAGACAAATGCCTCACGCAGGTCGGTTTCGGCCCGCACGGAGACGATCAATCGACAGCTCACGTCTGGCCGGTGATGCGAGCTTTGACCTCGGACCAACTCGACCCTTCGGTGGGATTGGCGCGATAGAGCGCCTGATCTTCGGCGAGCAACTTTGCATGCCACGCAGGAATGGCCATCTGGTCGGGATTGGCCGTCAATGTATCCCAAAGTTCCTCCACCAACTGCAGTTTTTCCGTGGGGGAAAGACGGCTGATCTCGGCATTGAGGGTGGCATTCATAACGGGGAACGTACGGATTCTGTCGGCAACTTCAAGCCTGAGCTCATGAAGATTGACGGGTGGTTTTCACAGGAGGGCGCAGCGGAAAGGCAGGAGATTGTAACCACTGATGCTCATTGATTGGCACTGATCCGGATAAGTGACGGCTGGGCCCGACTATGAGGTCGAGAGCTGAGAGTCGAGGGTCTAGAGCCAAACGCGTTACGACCATCGCTTGCTTGCCGAGTCATAGTTGAAAGCGACGACGGGGCATCTGCTGGCTCTTAGCTCTGGACTCTTGACTGAGGTGTTCCGCTTCGTTGCTGACTCTCAGTTCTCAACTATCGACTCTCAACTCATTCACCAACTGACCCAGTGAGGGCGGGGCGGGCAAGGGCGGGCTGCTCCGAGTCGGTGGAGTGAAGGTAAGCCCAGCATGACCCCGTCGGATCGTTCTCTTGAGCCAAGCAACGAAGTAGCGTCTAGCGGCCTGACCCCCTCAGTTTCCCCTCAGTTTCCTCGACCCCCTCAGTTTCCTCTCCGAGTCGGTGGAGTGAAGGTAAGCCCAGCATGACCCCGTCGGATCGTTCTCTTGAGCCAAGTAACGAAGTAGCGTCTAGCGGCCTGACCCCCTCAGTTTCCCGTATAAAGGCTGGCGTCTCCACCCGAAGAGGAGAGCACGGATATTGTTTGCTCGCCCATTGGCCAGTCCATCACGACAGCGACAACCTCATCGTCACTCTTGTAGCTTCCTTTCTCGGGGATCTTTTCCAACCAGGCTTTGCGCATTGCGCGCATCATATCTGCCGGGTTCTTCGTTGAGACTGGTTCAGCGGCCCTGACGGCCCCAACAGCCAATAGCCCCGCAAACAGCGATCGTAGAAACTTCATGGCTTACTGAATTGTACCACTCAGTCGCGGCGTGCGAGTACAAATCAGGTGGGGAAGCTTAGTTTGGGCGTAACGTCGACCTAGCGATTATAATAATTTCAACCTGATCCTCTCCGCTGCTCTCTCCGCTGCTTCTGAATACTCAGATCTAACGGCTAAAGTTTTATTTGCAGCGCCAACAGCGAATAGTTGTCGGTAGGGTCTCGCTGCACAATTTCTTCTTTAATAGCCGAAACAAATTCCGGTGTTGATTTGTGTTCGAGCGACAGCCTCAAAATTTCGCGTTTCAATAGTTTCCCGTGGATACCGTCGCTAGACAAAATCAGCCGATCATCGTTTCTCAATTCAATCTCTCCTGTTTGTATTTTGAGATCGGCACTACCGCCTAGTGCACTTTCGAGAACGTTTTTCCTAGAATAGTTTTCAGCTTCGTCCCATGTTATTTTGCCGGCTTTCAGGAATCGATAAACTTCTGTGTGATCTTCCGTCAGCTGTTGTACCCCATTGCCTCTATAGAGTGTGACTCGAGTGTCGCCAATGTGAGCAAAGCGCAGAACATTTCCTGAAATACATGCCGCAGATAACGTAGTAGCAGCACCGTATTTTTCGGGCTCCTGCTTAGCATAAGAAATTAGGTCGGAATGCAGTTGTTCAAACAATGACCGCAGATCGGCTTCGCGATTGAATTCAATCCCTTTAAGTAAGCCATTCCCGGCAAACTGAGACGCGAACTTCCCAGCCCGCTGGCCACCGACGCCGTCAGCAATGCATGCAAATATAAAAGACTCGGAAATTATTTTGATGAGCAGAAAATCTTCATTTTCCGGCCTTGGCCCAGGTTCCGAGAAGGACGAAAATTCAATCGTCATTTGCAAGTTTCCTTCAGCGTTTCGATGAGCAAAGGGTGTAGTTTGTCTCGGTTCCAGCTTATAGAATTCTCGCAGTGTGTTATCGCATGGCAAACTGCTTGATCATCCGCTCGAAATTCGACCGAAATTCGTCTCGCCAATTCAGTGCTTAAACTTGGCCCAACAAGGGCCGCGAATTTTCGCTCAACATACCAGCGGTTGTGACTCGTTCCCATGAATAGCATGGCCATGATACAATCTGCCTGAACATCAATTGGGGACGATGGAATGAATCGCTCCAAACGCATCGCGAAGCCGTCACATTCTTCAAAAAGGAAGGAAGTTTCTTTCGCCCATCGTGCATATATTGAGCTAATGGCTCTGGCTGACGCACCGTAGGAAGTCTTTAGTTGTTCGATATGATCCAGTGTTATCTTGCGCAAAATAAGGGACA
>JANYCF010000265.1 GCA_025360455.1 Opitutaceae bacterium
CGGATCCGCCAACGCCGTCGCCTTCGGATCATCGGTCCAATCGGGTGGCACATCGATGAGCCGGAAAACCCGCTCGGCTCCAGCCATGGCGAGCAACGCCTGGTTATATTGGTTACCGATGATGGCGATGGGGGCGAAAAACTGGTTCGCCAGCAGGAAAAAAGTAATAAGTCCGCCCATCGACATATCGCCCTGAAACACGCGCCAACCACCTACCATGAGTAGCAACGCGACGAAGAACTGACTGTTCAGCTCGAGCAGTGGCGTGAGAATCGCCGAGGTGCGGGCCAGCGCGATGTTGTAGCGGGCGTGATCAGCGAGGAGATTGCGGAAAAGGCCGGCGTTGGTCTGCTGGCGGACGAAACCCTGCGTCACCCGGATACCATTGACCGACTCGGCCAAGGTCGCCGTGACGCGGCTGAAACTCTCCTGCGAAGCGCGGGAATATTTGCTGAGTTTCACTCGAAAATGCCGGTTCAGCAGCCACAGCACCGGTGCCAGCGCCAACACGACGAGAAAGAGCACCCAATCGCTCCACAACATCACCACGGCCGAAAAAACCATCGAGCCAAACTGGATAACGCTAACGAACAACACATCTTGAATACCGACCCGGACCGACTCCACGTCGCTGGTCACGCGGCCGATGATCCGGCCGAGCTTGATGCGATGGAAAAAGCTCATGGGCTGCTGCTGGAGTTTCGCGAAGATCTCCGCGCGCAATCCGTTCACCACCGTCTCGCCAATCTCCAAGGCATAACGCTGGCGGAAATGAAACAGGACATCGGTCGACACCGCGAGCCAGGCATAGCCGGCCACGCCCAGCGCGATACCCTTAAAGTCGCGGTTGGTGATCGGCCCATTGATAATGAGCGCGATTACCCAGGAGAATGCCGGGAGTTGCGCCGCTCGAATCAGTGAAAGCACACAGAGAGCAGTGACCTTGCCTTTGATCGGCGAGGTGTAGGTGAAGAGCCGGCGAATCAGGCCCCATTCCAGCGGTTTGAATTGTTCCTCGTCGTCATCCTCGTCGCGCAAAGATTGGATGAGCGTCGCGGATTTCCCGGGTGGCGGCTTCATAGCGTGGCCTCCGGAGAGTTCGTCTGAAAGGTGGAGCGCATTGCCCTCAATGCGCTGGTTCGACGGCTGCCCAATCCAAGCGCGTTGGGGGCAACGCGCTCCACCTCACCTCTGCCAAAAATCATTCTCGTTCTTCGTACTCTTTCTCGTTCTCGAATTTGTCCGCATTCTTTCCCGAGAGAGAAACACGTACAAGCAAGAGGGTGTTCCCCAAGGTAGGGCGCGTTATCCTTAACGCGCCGCCGCGACGTTTGGCCGCATCCCAATCCCGGCGGATTAAAGATAATCCGCCCTACCTTCGACCGAATATTATGACGCCTTCCAAGCGAAGGAGCACGATGGCGGACCACTAAGCTCATACCGTCCCCTCCCCGCCGGCGAGGCCGAGTAATTTCAAGTCGCGTGTGTCCACCAGTTGCAGGTTGGCGACGCGCAGGTAAGGGCCCGGTTGCTTCATCAAGTCCTCATGCGTGCCGCGCTGCACGATACGTCCGTCTTCCATCACGATAATGAAATCCGCCCGGCGCAACGTACTCAGCCGATGTGCGACAATAAACGTCGTCCGGCCCGCGATCGCCCGGTCAAGCGCCTCGAAAATCTCGTACTCCGTCTCGCTGTCGATCGCCGCCGTCGGATCGTCGAGCAACAAAATAGCCGGCTCCAACAGCACCGCCCGCGCAATGGCCAAACGCTGACGCTGCCCACCCGAGAGGCTGTTGCCGCTCTCGCCGAGGACGGTATCGTAGCCTTTGGGCAAAGCGGTGATGAACTCATGCGCAGCCGCGATCTTCGCCGCCCGCTCAATCTGCGCCCGACTGGCCTCGGGATGACCGAACGCGATGTTGGCCGCGATGGTATTGGAGAAGAGAAAGCTCTCTTGGAAAACCAACCCGATGTTGCGCCGCAAATCCTCGAGATTGAGCCGGCGCACCTCGATCCCGTCGATGAGGATACGCCCGGCCGTCGGATCAAAGAACCGCGGAATCAAACTCATCAGCACGCTCTTGCCGGCCCCGGTTGCGCCGAGGATGGCGACACATTGACCGGGCTTCACCGTGAGATTGATCTCCCGCACCACCGCCTCCGCGCCATCATAGGCAAACGAAACATTTTCAAAAGCCACCGCACCTTCGAGCCGCGACCGCCGAATCGCGTCGGGCGCGCTCTTCACCTCGACCGGCGCATCGAGAATTTCAAACACTCGCCGCGCCCCAATGAGAGATTGCTGCACGCTGTTGACGATGGTGGCGACGTTGTTGATTTGCCCGGAGAATTGTTCGAGCAGACTGGCAAACGCGAAAAGCCCGAGGCCCAGCGGCAATCGATCATGCGCCACCAGCCAGCCGCCATAGCCGAGCAGCACCATCATGTTAATGCGGGTGA
>JANYCF010000281.1 GCA_025360455.1 Opitutaceae bacterium
ATCAAGTTCCGCGGCGTAGGCATTGGTTTGATCGGAACTTTGTGTGCCGGCCCCGAGGGTGCCCAACTCGGTGGCACGATCAGAAACCTTCTTGAGTTGCATGAGACTGCTCAAAGTTGTCTGGCTGACCTCGATCGCGCGGTTCGCATTGCTGCTAAATTGATCGATCGCCCTCTTTTCAGTATTCAAGGTGAGCACCCGGCCCGCGGCCGCCGGATCGTCTTCGAGCTGGGTGATGCGCAGCCCGCTGGCGACCTGCGATTGCAGGCGGGTCTGCTGCTGATTGATCTGCTGAATCTGGCGGACGATGTTTTCGGAGGTGGTGGAGGTGGCGATACGCATGACGAGGAAAGGGGTTAGCGTGATCCGAGACGGTTGACGACAAGATCGAGTAATTCATCGACGACGCCGAAAACGCGGGAAGAGGCCTGAAAGGCCCGTTGAAAACGGACGAGGTCCGCCATTTCCTCGTCGAGGGAGACCCCACTCACGCTGTCGCGTTGGGTGCGGACCAGCTTTTCAATACCGGTCTGATCGTCGAGGCGGGTGTTGACGGTGGCGAGAGCCTGACCGAGATCGCTCGCGGCACTGGTATAAAATTTTCCGATGGTCCCGTTGATCACATTGCCACTGCCGGTGGAAAACACCTGGCTCCCGACTGCGGCTACAGCCAAGGCCAGCGTATTGTCACCGGCCGCAGCCGTGCCGGCCCGGAGCGTGGCGGAAGTCAGCGAGGCATTGCGATCAATGGTGGCAGCCGTGGTACCTCCGATCAAAAAAAAGTATTGGCCTGCGGTGGCTGCCGGATTGTACGCGGCATTAACCGAGGTCACGATTTGATTCGCCAAATCATTGATTTGATCCCGCAAGGTCTGGACCGCTCCGTCCCGGGCGTTGAGGAAGCCAGCCGTCGAGCCGGAGGAGAAAACGAGAGTCGTGGCCGAGGCACCGCCCGTGAAACTTGTTCCGGTGAACGCGACGGGGCCGGTGACGTTGGAATTATCAACCAGGACGACGTCGGCATTGGAGGCATCCTTCATGACCACATTAATCATGCCATTCGTGCTGGTCCGGGTTTCAATCGGCAGTTTGGCCGCCAATGATTCCAACCGCGCCTGCCGCTGATCGCGCAAGTCAATCGCCGAGCCGGGCCGCCCAATCTCGATGCGTCCAATCTGCTTGTTCAAATCCGCAATGGCCGTCAGCAGTTCATTCGCGGAGGTGACATCGCTTTGGATCTGCGAGTTGACATCGGTCTGGACTTGGGCGAGACGGTTGTCGGTTTGATTAAAACGATCCGTTAGAATGCCCGCCTTTTGCAGCAGCGTCTGTTTTTCCCCATCATCGGTGGGGCGGGAAGCAAAACTTTGGAAGGCATTAAAAAAATCGTCGATCGCGCCACCGAGACCACCGCCAGAACCATTCACCCCCGTAGCCCCGACGGTTTGGCCCAAGCTGGCCTGAGTGCGTTGGTAGGTTTGTTGCTCTGAATTGGAAGAAGCCGAAAGGGCAATTTCCCGGATCACCTGTTTATCGAGCAGCGCATCGCGCAATTGCTGGATGCCGAGCGCTTCCAGACCGAGGCTTTCCGCCCCCTCCGGAGTTTCCACCGTGCCGCGATCACCAAAGATGACCCGTTGGCGGGAGTAGGCGGTGTTGTTGACGTTGGCCAGATTCTTGCCGGTGGTTTCCAACGCACGACTTTGCGCCGTGAGCGCTTTAACACTGGCATTTAAACTGGAGAAGAGGCCGGACATGGTAAAATAGCAGAGGACAGATTGGGTGAAAAAGGAAAATCAACCGGCGGCTTGCAGTGCCGGAACCGAGCGCGTGGTGGTGAGAGCAGCGCGCCCATTGGGAGCGTAAGTTTGCATGAAAGAATCGGGCTGAAGCGTGCGCAGCATCTGCTGATGGGTATCCACGGTGCGGGCCAGCAAGGTGTGATTATGCCGCGAGGTGCGGCGTACCCGGTGGATCAGCACATTCACTTCGCCAATCAATGCTTCGAGGAGCGGCTGGACTTCAGCCGGAAACAAAGGAACGAGCGAACGGAGCGTGGCGTTGATCGGCTGTCCATTGGTGACCGCGAAGGTGGCGACCATCTCCTCGCGGCTGCGCCGGGACTCGTGCAGGTAGCGGACTTGCTGTTCGATCTCGGCGCTGAGCCGGAGGACACTGTTGGCATCCCGGGTGAAAAGAAAATTCTGTTGGTCTTCAAACAGCCGGAGCAGGCAGCCGTATTCAGCCAGCTCGCGGCGCAAACATTCGGTGATATTAATCCAGGGTTCGTTCATGGCGTGGGTTTCTGCGTGCCGGCGGCGTGCGCGGCGCGCGGAGAAAGTTGTTTTTGAATGACGGAGGCGAGGCCCATGCCGCCCCCTTCACTGAGTTTGGAGGCGAGCACATCGGTGAGCAGGTAGCCGTAGACGCTCCCGGTCGGACCACCGGATTCACCGCCCATGATTTTACTGACACTGTCCTGCAAAAATTGACGAAGAAGAATAGCTTCGAATTGGCCGGAAGCTGCTTTCAACTGCTGTTCCTCCGGCAAACCGGCGAGCGCTTTGGTGTTGCCGCTCTTGGCGAAATTAATCGCCGCCAAACGATCCTGCCGGGCGGTGGGAGAATCGGCCCGATGGCTGGCGAGTGCTGAGGTTGCGTCGATGGACATGGCTCAGTTGATAATTAATTCGGCCTGGAGAGCGCCGGAGCGTTTGAGCGATTGGAAAATCGCCATGAGATCGCGGGTGGAAACACCGAGGGCGTTAAGGGCCGCAGCGAGACGTTCAATGGTGGGCGGATCATTGATGATCGTTAAGCCACCCTTGGTCTCGTTGACCGCCGTCTGCGTGCTGGGCACTGCCGTGGTTTCCCCTCGGCTGAACGCGCCAGGCTGACTGACCCCGATATTGGAAGTCACCGTGATGGTGAGCGCACCGTGCGCTATCGCCACATGCGAGATGCGAACCGTCGCAGTGGCAACGATGGTGCCCGTGCGTTCGTTAATGATGATCCGGGCCAGGGAGTCAGGCTCGACATCCACGGTGCCGAGATCCGCGAGAAACGCGACGTCACGGCCATGGTAGGCGGGAGGGACATTCACTTTCACCGTGGCGGCATCAACTGCCTCGGCCAGCGCAGGCCAGCGCAGATTAATCGCGTCGGCCATGCGCGAGGCGGAAGTATAATCAGGATTATGGAGCAGCAGACGCAGCGTATCCTCGTGGACGATTTGCGTGGGAATTTCGCGTTCGACGATCGCGCCATTGCTGATCTGGCCCACCGTCGGATGATTCTTCTGGACCGTCGCTCCCCCGGCCCCACCCGAGCCACCGAGGAAACCGCCGATGGCAATGGCGCCCTGCGCCACGGCATACACGCGACCATCCGCACCGAGCAGCGGGGATTGCAAAAGCACGCCGCCTTGAAGTGTCTTGGCATCACCCATCGAAGAGATCGTGATATCGATGCGTGAACCGGGTTTAATAAACGCCGCAATATCGGCCGTGATCATCACCGCGGCGACATTCTTGGCTTTGATATCCGTTTGGCTGACCGTGATGCCAAAGCGCTGTAAAGTATTGGCCACACTGCGCAACGTGGTGGCGGCATTGCTGTCCCCTTCCCCGGCCAGACCCACCACGATCCCATAGCCGATCAGTTGATTATCCCGTCCGCCTTCCACATTGGTGATGTCTTTCACGCGCGCCGCCTGCGCGGCTGGCGCCACCGCGAGGAGCGTGGCGCACAGGCAAAAAGTGAGGCGGTGTAACATCCGTGTCATGGGAAAATTTGTTTAGAAGGGCCGTAATTTTTCGTAGACCTTGCTCAGCCAACCGCGCTTTTGCGCATCGCTGATCGAGCCCTTGTCCAAGAACTCGACCCGGGCATCGGCAATATTGGTGGAGAGGACGGTATTGCCGGAGGAAATATCATCCCCCCGCACCAGACCGTGGAGGACGACATACTGCGTCTCACCGGAAAATGTAACGACGCGCACGCCTTCGATCACCAGATTGCCGTTGGGCAACACATCCGTGACGAGCACCGCCGCGCGGCTATCGAGCGTTTGGGAATTGGCGACTTCCCCGCCGCCTGAATAAGTGGATTTGCCGGTCAAATTGGTCCCGGGCAATTCCCCGGCATGCGTCCCGAGTTTACTGGCGGCGACACTGAAAACGAATTGTTTAACGGCATCTTGCAGGGCGGAATCGCGCTTGGCCGATTTGCTTTGGGAACTCTTGGCTGCGGCACTTTCGGCCACGACGACCGTGAGAATATCCCCGGTGCGCGAAGCCTTGTGGTCAGCGAACATACTGCGTTCCCCGCCTCCCGTGCTCGACGGCCAGAGCGAAGCCGCCTGCATGGCAGGACCCGCCACCAGGAAGGCGGCGAAGAGCGCGAGGAGCGCGGGCTTAGAAGCGGACTTGGACACGGTTTTCATCGACGACGAATGCGGTAAAATCTTTGCGGGATTCAATATTGCGAATGGTCACGGCCTCGCCTTGGGCGCCATTTTGCATGGCGAGTCCTTTCAACGTAATGGTGAGCAGGCCTTCCGAGGCGGATACCTCGACGAGATCGCCCTTGCGGACGAGTGGTCGGCGGCCCACGTCACGCCAAGTGAGACTGCGGCCGGGCTGGACCGAACGGATAAAGATAAAAGTGCGATCTCCCACCGCGGCCGGCAGCGCATCACGATCACGGAAAAGGTCGACGCGCCGGGTTTCGAGCAGAGTCGGATCAAAAACGCCTCCGGTCACGAGAGGTTGACGGGCGACCCATGCATCGCGCCAGAGAGCGGCGCGGAGAACGAGAGTGGCTTCGGCTCCGGTGGAAATTCCATCGGCCAACACGCGGCAACGCACCATCATCGAACTGGCGGGGAGTGCGGGAAACTCCGTGACTTGCACCTGCCAGTCGCGGGCCACGCGATCGGGTGTGCTCCAGGTGCGCAACATTTCCAACTGCAAGTCGCCTTCGAGGTTGAAGTGTTCGACCAACTCGCGGGTCAGTGCGCCCATGAAATCTTGCTGGGCGAACGGCACCGGCGATTCGGTGGCAGTACCCGCGGTCGCCGCCGCCGCCAAGCGCACACCCAGGGCCAAGGCGCCGGTGAGCATTGCGATTAAAAATGTACGGGGAAGAGTCATCGGCGTTAGCGTTTCATTTGCGCGACGTTTTGCAGCATCTCGTCCGAGGTCTGAATGGACTTCGAATTGATCTCGTAGGCGCGCTGGGCAATGATGAGAGCGACCATTTCCTCCATGATGTTCACATTGGAGCCTTCGATATAGCCTTGCAGCGTGGTGCCGAAACCTTGTTCGCCGGGATTACCTGATTCCGGGGTACCGCTGGCGGCCGTTTCTTCGTACAAGTTGGCCCCCATGGAACGAAGGCCGGAGGGATTCGCAAAACGGGTCATCGTGAGGCGGAAGCTCTGCGTGCCACTCGCATTCTGGACCGAGACTTGTCCGTTTTCTGAAATGGTGACGTTCGAGCCAGCGGGTATGGGTTGGAAGCCACTGAGCACCGGCAATCCATCGACGGTCACGACCTGCCCCTGCGCGTTGAGCTTGAAGGAGCCGTCGCGGGTAAACCCGATGGTCCCGTCGGAGCGCTGTACTTCAAAGAAACCATCGCCCTGAATGGCGAGGTCGAGTTTTTCCCCGCTATTCGTCAGTTGGCCTTGGGAGAAAAGTTTCGAAGACGAAGCGACGCGGGAGCCATTACCCACCTCGATACCGGTGGGAACAATATTACCGCCGCCCGCATCGCTACCGACGGCACGGGGCTTCTGGTAGAGCAAATCCTGAAACTCGATCTTGCTGCGCTTAAATCCCGGGGTGTTCACGTTCGCCAGATTATTGGCAATCGTGTTCAGGTTAAGTTGCTGGGCCTCCATGCCCGTCGCCGCAGAATAGAGCGATAGGTTCATGCGTGGTTGGTGTTAGAAAAGTTGCCCCCCACGACTGGGGCCGGCCCGGCCCCATACCGGGCTCGGCCATGCAGTCGTGATTGCTGTCTATTGTCTGGGGAATTCATAAAAAGAGGGGGATGAATCTCAGCCGAGCGCCTGGAGGGTTTTCTCCATCTGCTGGTCGACCGTGGTGATTATTTTTTGATTGGCTTCGTAGGCGCGGGAGATGAGGACCATGTCCACCATCTCGCGCAGCGGCTGCACGTTGCTCTGCTCGATATAACCTTGGAGCAGATCGGGTTTTTCGACTGCACTCATGCCGGCCGCAGGAGAAGCGGTGAACAAACCGCCCGCCGAGGGAATCAGGGCGTCCGTATTGGAAAATTTTTGAATTGAGACCTTACCTAACGCCGTCGTGCCCTGGTAAACCGTCCCATTCTGATTGAACGTCAGCGGAGCGCTTCCAGGCAGCATAACAATGGGACTCCCCCCCTCGGTCAGGAGCT
Source organism: Opitutaceae bacterium (assembly GCA_025360455.1). Lineage (GTDB taxonomy): Bacteria > Verrucomicrobiota > Verrucomicrobiia > Opitutales > Opitutaceae > Didemnitutus. The sequence continues at coordinate 6,427 of JANYCF010000281.1, forward strand.
CACAATTTCCTGCCGTCACCACCGTACGATCAGCGCGCATCTGAAACTGGCCGCTACGGGTGTAGGCCCGGCCACCATCAGGAGTTTTGATTTCAAAAAATCCTTCACCTTGAAGGGCAAGATCGAGATCGCGATGCGTGGGCTCCGTCTCGCCCCCGGTGAAACTGATCCCGTTATTGGCGCGGGTGAAAACCGATTGCATCTCATTCGATGAACTCAGCTTGCTCCCGGGATTGAGATTCAACTTACCGGTAGATTCAGTGGAAAATTGGACAGTCCGCTTCCGATAGCCGCTCGTCTGCGACGACGTCATGTTTTGAGCGACGGCCTCCTGCCAACGCTCCAGGGCGGAAAGCGAAGCTGCGCTTTGATAGAGCCCAATATTCATAGACTTCTACTTAAGCAACGTCGATGCCAACGCCCGTAGCGCCTTCACTAAACACTGGTTTTCATTGGCTTAAAACATTCAAACCCTGTCACCCAGCGGCCAATAAAGAACGGTTGTTTTCACCCGACCCCATCTGGCAAAAATTGCCGTCTCCTTGGGAAAGAAACCACCCCTTTTCCCCAACGGCTTCAGCCTCAAACGCAAAGCCTCTCCCATCGCGCTGAAGTTGAACCTCAAGTTGGTTCGGGCTTGTCCGATTTATACCAGCAATCGCCATGCTCCCCTCACTCCTTGCCTATTCGCGATTCAGTCTGACTGCCGTCTTGATTCACTGTCTTTTCCTCGGCGCCACAGTCGCCAGATTATCGAGCCCAGCCCCACCATGTTAAAGCGCCTGACCCAACTGCCACTCACCATCCAACTCGCGATTCTGACTCTGCCACCGTTGCTGGTAATCGCTACTCTGGGATTTATCACTCTCTCCGGGCACTATCGCGAATACCGGCAGTTGTCTCGGGTACGCGATCTGGTCGTACTCGCCAATCAATTCTCCGCCATCGGAGGCTCCATCAATAACGAGACGAACGCTGGCATGTGGGATTTGATTTTCACCAAGCTCAATCATAACGAAGCCAAATATCAGGAAAACGTCGCCCTCTTCGAAGACGCCGCAGGTAAGACCGAAACCCTGATCAACTCCGCCAAGGATCTTTGGGCCAAGATTGATCGTGCAGGCCTGGACCCCGTCACGATCACCCGCATCGAAGAAAGTTTTAAACGCGCGGAAAATTTAAAAATCTGGCGCCGGGTCGTGCAAGCGAAAGCGGAAAACATCGATCCCAGTATCACGAACGACCCATTTTATGCGGATAAATTAAAACGTAATCTTGAGCAGCAACCCGAACGTGCCCGTGAACAGGCCCTGTGGGATTACACCAAGGAAAAAGCCTACACGGAACTCTCCGAGCATTTCGGCTTGGCGCTCCTCTTCACTTCCCGCGTCACCAATGACGGCGAAATGGCGCGGCACATTATCTTCCAATCCGAGCTCCTCAAATACCAGCTCACTTCCGAACGGGAAAATTCCCTGATCTACTATTTCATCCGGGAAGGCTCCCGGCCCAAAGGCCTCCAACCCGATGACACCGCCTGGTTGCGCTCACTCTGGGATCGCGAAAAAATCCTGTACGATAACATCCTGACGCTCGCCAATGAGGAGGAGCGGCGCTTGATCGACGCCCGGATCGACCTGAAGAATTTCACGCAAATCACCCGAGCGCGGGAGTGGTTGCAAGCCAAAGGCCAGAACAGCGATTGCTTCCAGCTCTACACCCCGGCCTTAAAGGAAGAATCGGAGAAAGGCCGCAGTGCCGCCGAGAGCCAGGCGATCGGCGAGCTACGCGAAAAATTACTGGCCGCCACCGCCCAGCGCATTGCGCAATGCTACCGGTCTTTAATTGCTCTCACCGGGGTGATCGGTGCCCTCGTGCTGCTTTTTGCGGGGATCAGCATTTGGTTCTACCTGAATATTACGCGTACCCTGCGGATGAGTATTGACACTCTGGAGCAAGGCGTCGCACGCCTCGTCCAGGCGTCCCACAGCATTGCCGAGACCAGCACGAGCCTCTCGGAACTGGCGTGCGAACAAGCCGCCGGCATTGAGGAGATGTCTGCCACGGTCGAAGAAATCACCTCGATGTCGAAATCGCGGGGCGAATACCTCGACAAAATCTCCAAGCAGGAACAGACGAATCAATCCCATGCGGAACAATCGGTGGTGTTTATGGGCCAGATGTCCCAAGCCATCACCGAGATGGTGAGCTCGACCCACGAGACCCAGAAGGTAATCAAAACCATTCAGGACGTGGCGATGCAGACCAATCTGCTGGCCCTAAACGCCGCGATCGAGGCCGCCCGGGCCGGTGAAGCCGGTGCCGGTTTTGCCGTTGTGGCCGGCCAAGTGAAAGTGTTGGCGGAAAATTCGGCTCAAGCTGCCCGCAGCAACGAGGTTTTCGTGCAGAAGGCAAATATCGCCACGCAAAATGGCAGCCAGCTCTCCAAAAAAACCACGAGTTGTCTCACTGAAATGGAAAAAGGCTCACGCCAATCCTCCAGCATGGTAACCGAAATTTTGCTCCGCGACAAGGAGCAGCAGCTCGGACTGCAGCAAATCAGCACCACGACAAATTCCATCGAACAAAAGACCTCCCGGCTCTCCGCGACTGCCGAAGAAATGGCCGCCGCCGGTCACGAACTTCAAAACAACACCGAAGGACTCGATCGCCTCGTCGAGCAGCTCTCCGGCTTACTCGGCACCCGTCGTCGTAAACCGGAAACGATTTCCCCGTCCGAGAGCTCCGAAACCGAAGACCACTCTGCCCCGCGACTTTCGCGGATGGCAAAAATCTGATCGGAGCGCTTTTCAGTTCCACCCCGGAACCTTTTTATTTCAGTCAACCCATTGCCGGAAAGTCGCCTTCCCCGACGAGGTCATACCAGTCCAAATCAGTTGCCAACCGGATAGAGACATTCCACTTCGATGCGCTCACCGCAGGAACAGGTCACGATCAAGCGCACGATCTTATCCCCCTGCTTCACGGTCTCGACATTCGGCCCATGGGCAGCCGTCTGCACCGCACCTGTCGGTGGGTTGTTGAGATGATTGTGCGGGACGCGCAACAATTGCGTGTCGATGGTTTTTTTGCCAAAGAGAAAAGGTTTCATTTTGCAGGAGGTGGCGCAGAGTTTTTGGCTGAAGGCAGAGGAATATGAAGTCCATTGAGGGGCAACTTGCGCGGTGGCGTGACTTCCGGAGTCGGTCGCTCGGCGTTGCGCCCCTTTCCTTTCATCGACAGACTAAGCGTGACGCGATGGTTGGATTCCCCTTCCGGTTTCTCCCCCGCCAGCGGAATCGTGTCACCATAACCGGCCACCCGCTCGATTTGCTCCGCATCAACGGCGTAATACACGAGACGGCGACGCGCGGTATTGGCTCGGTCCGCCGAAAGATCCCATGCGGAATAATCTGGGCGGGTAAATTTCAGACCGGCCCGGGTATGCCCGTCGATGATTACCCGAAAATGATTTCGCTCAATCATCCATGAAAGACTTTGCATCAGGGTATCACCATATTCCGTTAGCGTCGCGGTTTCACCCGCGAAGACCGGCTTTTTGGCCCGGTCATAAAGGGTGATGCGCAAGCCCTCGGAGGTCACCTGGATATCGAGAGGGTTTTCCTTGTCTGCTTGATCCAAGTTCAACATCCGGCTGAAATCGGCGGCCACGGAATTAAGAAATTGGAGTTTTATCTGCTTGGTACTATCGGACGCCGCACCCGCGCCCGTCTTATCCGCATCGGCGGAAGCACTGTTGGTACTTTCCTTGTTGAAGGGCATGATGCCGGAATGATCAGCCATGGGGGAGTTAAAGGGGCTTTGAAAATACTTGGACGTGGCGATGAGGATTTTCTGATCCTGGGAAGAAATCCACAGCACCAAAAACAGCGCCATCATCGCGGTCATGAAGTCCGCGAAGGCTACCTTCCATGCTCCTCCATGTCCGGCCATGTGAGTGGGTGCTCCTTATTTTCCGAGACTCTTGACCGCAGTCTCGAGCTCCTCGGCGCCGGGTTGGACGGAATGGTCGAGGGAGCGACGCGCCACTTCGACGGCGGTAAGCGGAGCCAGGCCTTTGGCAAAGCCGGCCACCGCGTGCATGATGCAGGTCAGAAACATCATTTCCGATTCGTTATTCGACTTCACCCGATTGGCGAGCGGATTGAAAAAACCATAGGCGAAGAAAATTCCCAGCATGGTGCCGGTGAGCGCGGCGGCCACTTTTTCACCCACCACCTCAGGTCCCTCGGCAATGGACGACATGGTGTTGATGATGCCGAGCACCGCCGCGATAATCCCGATGGCCGGCAGGGAATCTCCGAGCATCTGCAAGGCATGGACGGGGTGATCCATTTCCGTCATCTTCGCTTTCAGCTCCGCCGTCATCAGATGCTCCAACTGGTCTGGCTTGATCTTGCCGTCGATGACAGGCTTGAGCCCATTACATAAAAAATGCAGCCGCTCGTGATTATTCAGAAGGGAGGGATATTTCATGAACACCGAACTTTTGGGCGGATCCATCACATGCTCCTCGAGCGCGATCAGGCCGTTGCGCCGTCCCATCATGAATAATTCGTAGAGGAGCTTGAGCAGATCGAAAAAATCTTTCTTCCCCGCCGTCTTCCCGGCCAACGCCTCCTTGAGTTTGTGCGCGATCCCGATGATCACGTGCAGGGGCGTGGCGATGACGAGCACGCCTGCCGCGATGCCAAGAATAACGACAAATTCAGAAATATGGAGCAACACTCCCGGGTGTCCACCCGCGATCATGAAGCCACCGATCGTGGCGGCAAAAACAATGACTCCGCCGATGATGATCAGCATGAGAGGAACTCAGCGGTTCCGCGCCCGGCCAATAAATGAGCGCAAGCCGAGAATGGTTTGGGAATGAATCTGGCAAATACGGGATTCCGTCAGGTCGAAGACCTCCGCAATTTCCGCGAGCCGCATGTTTTCAAAGTAATACATCGCAAGTATCTTCCGTGGTATATCGGGCAAATCCGCCATCCGTTGAGTGAGAAGTTGCAACAGCTCAGTTTTCTCCAGGCTATCCCGGCCGGTTTTATCGGCTTCATCAGCCAGAAGCTCATGGAGCGAAGCCCCTTCGGATTCCTCGCCCTCCGCATGCTGATCCAGCGCAATAAATGTAACCGGACGAACTTCTTCGAGCCACTTCGCGTATTCCTTGTGGCTCAGACCGAGGGCTTCGCAAATTTCATCCTCATTGGCGGTCCGGCCGATCTTTTGCTCCAACTGATTGATCGATTCTTTCAACTTGCGCGCCCGCGCCCGCGTACGGCGGGGACACCAATCCATCCGCCGCAACTCATCCAGCACCGCCCCGCGAATCCGCATGGCGGCATAACTCGCGAACGTGTTGCCCTGTTCGGGATCGTACTTGCGCACGGCGGCCAGCAATCCCGTGACGCCGACACTGTACAGATCATCGGCATCGATGTGCAGCGGCAAAGTCATTTTGATCCGGTCCACGACATTGCGGACGAGCGGAAGGAAGCGTTCGATTAGATCTTTTTCAACAACGGGACCGGCTGGAACACCCGTATAGGCGCGCCAGGCGGCGGCGGGTTTTGCATCCGTACCTTGAGCAGAGGTGGCAGCAGCATTCATGACTTTAGTGGGTTAATAATTTTAAATACGAGTGGGCTTGGGCTCAGCAGCGAGCGCCGCTTGCGCGGCTTTGTGCCGGGCGTGAACGGTTTCGCGGACACCTCTGAGGAGGACTGTCCAGAACCAGCGAAAAAGCAGGGCACCAACGAGGCAGCCGCAGGCGGCGTCGAAGAAAACCCGATTGGGGCCGGAATCCGCATACCAGCTGGTGGCACCAGCGACGATGAAACCGGACATTCCGCCGAGAAAAAATACAAAGCGCATGATTAAGCGGCGGTGTTGAGGGTGGCGGTGGCGTCTTCGGATTCTTCCGGATCGGCCATCTCTTCCTCTACCGGACCGGAGGGCAGAGTATGGCGGGCGATGGCCTCCAAGGCATGCTCCTCGCAATCACCCGTCAAAGAAGGACCGGTCGCGAGAAAGAGCGGCTCCAGTTCACCATCGAGCACATAATCCCAGAGCCGACCCCATTGGGTGACTTCATCCAAATGCGTGAAGACCACGTGCGTCGCACCCAGGGCCCGACCGGTCGCATAAGCGGCCCGCAAGGCACCGGGCTCATACGCCGCATTGAGCACGAGCACGCGCTGTTCGATTTTCTCACGGTTGAGAAAATCCAGTATCGCGGTATTCTCCGCCGGATTTTTCAGCGAAAGGCCGGGCATATCAAAATAAACAAAACCACCGGGCGTCGCCGGTTGCGTGTACGCGGGGTAATGCGCCAGGGGCACGCCCATGGCTTCGCAAAATACCGTAAGCGGGCCGGTGGAATTTGGCCGTTCAAACTCCGCCGTGATGACGTGGCCCATCCGGGCCCGGCGAAATAGTTCGGCGGCCAGCCATTTGCAGAGTGCCGTGGTGCGCCCCACCCCCGGTGTACCGAGAAAGGCGGCTCGCGTCAGCGGCGCGCTATCAAAATGGGCTGCACCCAGCTCGCAAAGATGCCGCCCGGTCTCAACTAAGGCGCGGTGCAGCGGCAGCTCGGTGATCGTGATCCAGGCCGGAGATTTTTCCAGCCGCTGCAACAGGGTTTCGGAAAATCCGGAGCGCCGGAGCAATTGGGCCAAGTTTTTTTCCGATTCAAAGACCGCCCCGGGGGCGCCGTAACGACGGGAGGAGGCAACGGCTTTCGCCCTCGATCGCCGCACCACCGGCAGCACTTCATCCGAGATTTCCTCGTCGGTTTCCACGACGACCGGGGCCACAATTTGCGCGATGACTTCCAATTTCGGTGAAGAGAAAAAACCGGTAAGACCACCGGAAGAAACCGTCCGGACGGAGAGGACGCGGGCGTTCTCGCCCAATTTTTCCCGGATGAGCTGTGCAGCCTCGTTCGCGGAAGCGACGGTGAATTTGAAGCAGGTGCCGGGAGTCGTGGGGAGAGGAGAATTTTTCATGGCAGAGGGGAATTAGGCGGCAACTTTCACTTGTTCGAGTGGGCGGGACAGATGGGGCGGAGTCGTGATGATCCCGGCGTTTTCGATTTCCGTGGCCGTGGGGAGCTCTTGGAAAGCGAGGACGATGAGACGAGGGAATGAAGGCTCGAGGAAACGCTTGAGCGGGAGTCGCGTCTCCGTGGAGACGACCAGAATCGCGCTCTGGCCTTGGGCGAGCTGATCCGCCGTGCGGCGATTCAGTTCTTCCACCAAGTGCCGGCCCGTAGCCGGATCCAAAGAGAGCCCCACTTCGGTCGGCGTCCGGTGAATCTTGCCCACCAGCACCTGCTCCAGACGGGGATCGAGCGTGATGGCGCGCAACACCCCGGGGCGGCACTCCAGCTCGGGTACAAAATACAAACCGATCCGACGGCGAACGAGTTCACTGAGATCATCGGGGTTCTTCGACAGCGAGGCAAAGTCCGCGATGCCTTCCAAGACCAAGGGCAAATTGAGAATCGCGATGTTTTCGCGCAGGAGATTTTGGAGAACGCGCTGGATGATGCCGATGTTCACGAGATCGGGCAGCAACTCGGTGACCAGCGCGGGATGCGTGCCTTTGACATGATCGATGAGCACCTGCACATCCTGCCGGCCAAGGAGATAATGGGCATTCGCTTTGAGAATCTCCGAGAGGTGCGTGATCAACACCGAGGAAGGATCGACCACCGTGAAATTATTCAGTTCGGCCGTTTTCTTTTCGCTGTCGTCAATCCAAGTCGCATCGAGATTGAAGACGGGCTCGCGCGTGGGTTGGCCGCGCAATCGGACGTTGCTGCCGCCGACATTCATCGCAAGGAAACGCCCCGGGACCAGCGCACCGCGGGCCAGCGTTTTGCCGCGCAGCAGGAAGCGGTAATCGTTGGCTTCGAGTTCGAGATTATCGCGCACCGAAATCGGCGGAACAATAATGCCCTTTTCGCGGGCGAGAGATTTGCGTACTCCGGTCACCCGGGCCAGGAGATCGCCGCCCATTTTGACATCGGCCAAAGAAAGCAGCCCGTAACCAATCTCGATCGCGAATACATCCACGTCGATGAGTTTGCGGACATCATCGCCACCGGGGACCGCAGGAGCCGCACCCGCAGCTGGCACTTCGCCCGGTTTACCCGGCTTACCGGCATGAGCCGCTTTGTCGCCTAACTTGCCCTTCGCCGGTGCCTCCTCCGCCCCATCCCCCTCCTGACGCTTCATGGTATGCGCCATATAACTGGCCACGATGGCGAGACCGAAGAATGGGAGCATCGGCATACCGGGCATCAGACCAAACAAAGCCATACAACCTGCGGTGAAAGTCAGCGCCTTCGGATAGCGCACGGCTTGGCTGATAATCTGGGTGCCCAGATTATTGCTGTCCGAGGCGCGGGTGACGAGCAAACCGGCACCAATCGAAATCACCAGAGCGGGGATCTGGGAGACCAAGCCGTCACCGATCGAAAGCAAAGTGAATTTTTGCAGCGATTCGGCCAGGGTGAGATCCATCTGGAAAACACCGATCACGAAACCACCGAGCACATTGACCAAAGTAATCAGAATACCGGCGACCGCATCGCCGCGCACAAACTTTGAAGCTCCGTCCATGGCTCCGTAGAAATCCGCTTCCTTCTGCACTTTGACGCGCCGGGCCGTGGCGGTGACCTCGTCGATGATACCGGCATTCAACTCGGCATCGATGGCCATTTGCTTGCCGGGCAAAGCATCCAGGGTGAAACGCGCACTCACCTCCGCGATACGGCCTGCGCCCTTCGTAATGACCACGAAATTAATGACCACCAAAATCAGGAACACGACCGCGCCGACGATGTAGTTGCCTTGAATAACGAAGTGACCGAAGGCATCAATCACATGACCCGCGTAACCCGTGGAGAGAATAAGCCGGGTCGAACTGATATTCAGCGCGAGGCGGAAAAGAGTCAGCGCCAAGAGCATGGTCGGGAACGCCGAGAACTCAGGCGGATCCTTGACGTACACGATGGCGAGCAGGACCAAAAGCGAAAGGCCGATGTTCAACGACAGCAGCATATCGACGATGAAGGGCGGCATTGGCAGCACGAGCAGCAAGATCGTGCCAAACAAAGCCATCGCGAACAGCAGATCAGCGCGCTGCAGCAGGCGGGTAATGAAACTGTTGGAGCTCACCGGCATCGGCTCAGGCAGCGCCCTCCAGACGGCGGGTCTTCAACTCATGGAAATAATAACGGTGCGTGCGGTAAACCACGGCGAGGATCGAAGCCACGGCTTGATAAAGTTCTGGCGGGATTGGTGAACCCACTTTGCCCATGGCGAACAGCAGGCGCGCGACGGGTTTGTTTTCGATGGTTGGCACCGCGTGCTCGGCCGCGAGCGCCTTGATGCGCCGGGCGAAATGATTCTCGCCTTTCGCCAACACGACCGGAGCGCTATCCACGCCCCGCTCATATTTCAAAGCGACCGCATAGTGCGTCGGATTGGTAACGATCACATCCGCAGTCGCGACCGCCGAGAGCATTTGCTTCTGGGAAAGCCGACGCGCCATGCGCCGCAACACTCCCTTCACCCGCGGATCACCTTCCGCACTCTTCGCTTCGTCCTTCACTTCTTGATGGGTCATTTTCAAATCCCCCATCGTTTTATGTTTTTCCCAAGCAAAGCTAATCGCCGCCACGACGCTCAACGCCAGGAGCAGCCGGGTAAGAAAAGCCATGGTCGCCTGATTCAAAAACTGCCAAAGGTAGCCGGCCTCCACCGGAGCGGAGAACAAGGGATCCTGCAATAGGGTACGAGCCCCGAGGTAGAGCGCATAGCCGATGGCGATGAGCTTAATCAAATCGAGACCGGAGCGGACCAAAGTGGCTTTGGAAAAAATGCGTTGGAACCCATCCACTGGGTTAAGCTGCTCCAATTTGAATGAGACCGCTTTGCCCGCCAATTGAAAGCCCGTCTGAATGCCGTTGGCAAAAACCGCCGCCCCAGCAACCGCCAGCAGGACCGGCATCAGGGCCTTCCCGATGACAATGATCACCTCGGTCAACGGCACGGTAATCGTCCCGATATCGACCTTCGTGGTCGTATAGTTCATGAAAATTCCGCTCGTATACTGTATCAGGCTATCGATCGTCGCCCGCCCGGTGAAACCCAGTACCCCCAACGCTGCGGCCAGTACCACCACCACAGTAAGTTCAGGGCTCTTCGCAAACTGACCCTGTTCGGCCGCTTCGCTCAGCTTCTTCGCGGTTGGTTTTTCTGTTTTAGAATCTTTGTCCTGGTCTGACATGGGGTGTGACCATCAAATAGCAACGTCGATGCCAAGGCGCCCCACCCCACCCTTATCTGCTTTATCTCAATGCTTTAAAAGTATCTGAGATATTTTCTCCCGCAGCCAAACCCGTCTCGACCGAACGATAAAAAACTTAAGGCAAATTCTGCCGCTTCATGCTGCGCTTGACGGCAATTCACGCACCCAGCTCGGCTCGGCTCACTCCGCTTCGCCGAAAAAGTCACCACGCAATCCCAGCAAATCGCCGCCCTCGCTTCGATGCACCGGCTG
>JANYCF010000282.1 GCA_025360455.1 Opitutaceae bacterium
CATGAGCGTCGAGGAAGAAGACAAGCATACCGGCCGCACGACCACGCTCTATTATAGCGTGAAGAGCATTCCGGAAATGACCGGCGCCAATGTCAAAGAAGCGATGGCGACTTCGGATCAATTCGGCGGCACCCAGGTGCATTTGAGCTTCAATTCCATCGGAGCAAAACAATTTGCCGATGTCACTGGCGCCAATGTTCACCGTCTCCTCGGCATTGTCCTCGACGGAAAACTCTACTCGGCCCCGCGCATCAACGATGCGATCACCGGTGGCTCCGCGCAAATCACCGGTCACTTCTCGGTCCGTGAAGCGCAGGAACTCGCGAATGTCTTGAACAATCCTTTGGATATTCCGCTGCAAATCAAGGAGCTCAACAGCATCGACGCCTCGCTCGGAGCCGACGCCGTTTCAAGCGGCGTCAAGTCTGCCGTAATTGGTACCGCCGCCGTCTGCGCGTTCATGATCACTTTCTATAGTGCCGGCGGCCTCGTGGCCGTGGGTACTTTGGCGATCAATATTTTCATCATCCTCGGGGTCATGGCCAGCATCGGTGCCACCATGACTCTCCCCGGTCTTGCCGGTATCGTGCTCACTATCGGTATGGCGGTGGATGCGAACATCCTGATCTTCGAGCGTATGCGCGAAGAACTCGCCCTCGGCAAATCTCTCTCCAGCGCGAATCAGGGCGGCTTTGATAAAGCGCTCACCACGATTCTCGATGCTCACTTGGTGCAGCTGATTATTTGCTGCATCATGATCTGGCTCGGCACCGGTCCCATCAAGGGCTTCGGCTACACTCTCATGATCGGCGTACTCTCCACGCTGTTCACCGTGTTGATTACTGCTCACATGTTCATGGAGTACATGATCGATTCCAACTTCGTGAAGAAAATCACCATGCGGCGCATGCTCGGTGACTTGAATGTCGACTTCGTGAAATACGGCAAACCGGCCTTCATTAGCTCGATGCTGCTGGTCGTGATCAGCTTCGGTTACGTGCTCTATCAAGGGGATCATATCTACGGCATCGACTTTGCCGGCGGTGACGAAATCAAAGCAAATTTCACCCAGAAAATTGACATCGAGAAAGTTCGCGCCGTCGCCAAGACCAGTGGCGTGGGCGAAGTCAGTCTCACCTACGTGAGCGATCTGGGCAGCGGCAAAGAGCAGCTCAAGCTCGAGACCGTGTATGGCAAATCCGATCAATTATTCGATGCGCTCCAAAAGGCTTATCCGTCCGCCGGTTTTGAGAAAGGAAAAGTCACGCAGATTGGCGCCACGATCGGTAAAGAAATCAAATGGAATGCCGTCCTCTCCGTGGGCGTTTCCATGCTGGTGATTCTGATCTACATCGCGTTCCGCTTTGAATTTGGCTTCGGCGTCGGCGCCATGGTTTCCACGCTGCACGATATTCTGATGAACATCGGTATCTTCGTCCTCTTCGGTCACCAATTCTCCGCACCGATGGTCGCGGCTATCTTGTGCGTCGCGGGTTATTCGATCAATGAGACGGTCGTCGTCTTCGATCGTATCCGGGAGGAGCTCAAGCTCAACCCGGGTGGCGAACTGCGCGACATCATCAACACCGCGATCCGCAAGGTTTTCGCCCGTACGATCATGACGGCCACGACCACCTTCCTCGCCGCCCTGGCGCTCTTCATCTTTGGTGGCGGCGTGCTGCGCGATATCTCCTTCTGCTTCCTCGTCGGTATCGTCACTTCGACCTTCTCCGCCATCTTCATTGCCGCCCAAGTATTTTATTGGTGGCACAAGGGTGACCGCAAGCACGTCGAGGCTCACCAAGACATCGCGCCCAAGTACGAGTGGGCCGGCTCTTCCCGCGCATCAGAATAATCGGGCGAACGCCGCCACTTATGCGCTGGAACTACACACCGGTTGACGCCGCGAGTGTGGAGGGTCTTTCGCGCCAGCAGGAGACCAGCCGCATCGTGGCTGAGCTGCTGGTGCGCAATGGCATCGTGGAGGGCGAGGCGGCCGAGAAATTTCTCCAGCCCACGCTCTCGACGATCAGCGATCCTTTCCTGCTCGCGAACATGGAGGAAGCGGTGAACCGCCTCCTGAAGGCGATACATGGAAAGCAAAAACTCGTGGTCCTCGGCGACTACGATGTGGACGGCGTGTGCAGCACCACGTTGATGGTCGGTGTGCTTCGCTGCTTCGGGTTGACTCCGCACTATGTGGTGCCGCGGCGCATGGATGAAGGCTACGGACTCACCCGCACGGCGATTGATCGCGCCTTGGAGGCAGGGAAGCCTGATCTCTTTATCGCACTGGATTGCGGCACGAATTCCAATGTCGAGGTCGCGCATCTGCGCTCACTCGGGGTCGATGTGATCGTGGTGGATCACCATCGTTCAAAGGATGCGCCGCGGGTTGATGCGATTTTGATCAATCCGCATGTGCACCAATCGGAGAACGATCAAACATGGAGAAATCTTTGCACGGTTGGGCTCGTTTTCAAATTGATGCACGGCCTGCTCAAGCGCCTTCGTCAGGATAATCATCCCGGTTCGCACGACCTGAAGTTGAAAGATTATCTGGACTTGGTCGCGATGGGCACGGTGGCCGATTTGGTGCCGTTGCACGGGGAGAATCGCATTTTTGCCCGTCATGGCCTGCGGGTGCTTGCCGAGACACGTCGGCCCGGTTTGCTGGAACTCATGCGCGTGGCGGCGATCAAGCCGGAGCAGGGGATCAACCCCGTGGATATTTCTTTTCGACTCGGGCCGCGTATCAACGCCAGTGGCCGGCTCGCCGATGCCGCGATCTCGGTTGATCTGCTGTTGAGCGATGACCGGTTGTTTTGCCAGAAAGCCGCGCAACAACTCGAGGAGCTGAACCGCGAGCGTCAGGAAATTGAACGCGCCATCACCGAGCGCGCCGAGCAGCTGGTGGAGGAATTTTATACGGATGCCCGGGGGATCGTGTTGTTCGACGAGAGCTGGCACCCTGGCGTGGTCGGCATCGTGGCTGGGCGGATCTCGCGCAAATACCATCGTCCTGCTATCGTGCTGGGCAACGAAGGCGAACTCGCGAAAGGTTCGGGTCGCGGCGTGCCCGGGGTGAATCTCGTGGAGCTGCTGGCCGAATGCGCGGATTGTCTGGAAAGCTGGGGCGGCCATCCGATGGCAGTCGGCGTTTCCATGCAGAAGAAGCGCGTGGAGGAATTTCGCACCCGATTTGATGACGTGATCCGGCGCACCAGTGGCGCGGCGGTCGAGCCGGTGATAGATCTTTCCGGCTGGTTGGACGGCACGGAGGTGCATGAGCAGCTCATGGGTGAGCTCGATCAGTTGCATCCCTTTGGTCAGGGCAATCCCGAGCCGCTGTTTGGGGTGAGGGGAGTGATTTTCCCCCGAACGCCCGAAATTTTCAAGGAAGTGCATTTCCGTTTCGCCGCGGAGGATGCGAACGGTCGCCGGATCAATGGCGTAGCGTGGAAGCAGGCCCATCGGCTACCGCCGGCTGGGCAACCCCTCGATCTGGTCGTGCAACTCAACTGGAACCACTACAACGGCCGGAAATCCCTACAGTTGGAACTGCACGACTGGCGAGTGGCGCAGGGTTGAGGATGGTTTAAGCAACTGGGTAGCCGCGTTGGAGCGCAGCGACAACGTGGTCACAGCCACGGACCACGCTTTCGCGTTCCGCTCAAGCGCGGCTACAGCGCCCAAACCCGTTCAGAGGACCGGAGTTCCACCCAAGGCCAAGGCATTGTCTGGATTGGATATTTAGGTGAAAAAATCTGCTTGCTGTCGCTCCGGGAAATTCGCTTATTCGCCCTTCATTTGTGCAGGCATAGCTCAACTGGATAGAGCGCCAGACTACGAATCTGGAGGTTTGGGGTTCGACTCCCTATGCCTGCACCATTTTAGAACGCTTCACTTTTACGGGTGAGGCGTTTTTTGTTTTTGACTCAGCATTTTTAGACTGGGCGCCTTGGAAATATTGAAAGAACGAAATGCGTTATCATGGCCAATGACGGGAGGTTACTCATTTTTGAGAATACGTTATTTTGGGCATGAGCCAGAGTTAGGCTTGGTGGTGCCCGCGGTTTTTCTTGGCGTGGTCAGAGCATAACCCATGCTGCCCGTCGATCACTCATGACACCTCAAACTTCAGTTTCCAGTCTGCCTCGGTCGCATACCGAGCCGGAGCAACGTGAAATCACGCGGCTGTGCATCCAGACGGGGCTGCTGCTCTTACAGCACGGGGCGGAGAGTGCTCTGGTGGAAAATCTCACGCGCCGGCTGGGGCTGGTGCTAGGCGTGAGGAGTGTGGAGGTCGCACTCATGGCCAACGCGATCACGGTAACCACGCTGAGCAACGATCACTGCATTACCACGGTGCGTCGAAACGAAGACCGGGGGATCAATATGCATATCGTCACTGAGGCGCAGCGCGCCGTGCTGGCGGTGGAAGCGGGGGAGCTCGACCTGAAAGGGTTTCGGGCACGATTGGAGGCGATCAAGCCGGATCGCTATCCGCGCTGGCTGGTGGCTCTGCTGATCGGGCTTTCCTGTGCCTGCTTTGCGCGACTGGCCGGAGTGGACTGGGTTGGTTGTGGGCTGACTTTTGTGGCGAGTACGGTGGCGATGGCGGTGCGGCAGCAAATTGCGGCTCGGCATTTTAATCCGTTGGTGACGTTTTTCGTCACCGCTTTCGTGGCCACATCCATTGCCGGACAAGGGTTGCTCCATCAGATCGGGACGACACCCCGGCTTGCCATGGCGTCGTGCGTGCTGCTCCTCGTGCCGGGTTTTCCTATGATAAATGCGGTGTCGGACATGGTGAAGGGCTACCTGAATACCGGACTATCGCGCGGCATGATGGCAACACTGCTGGGCTCGGCGACATCCACAGGAATTATGTTGGCGATCACCGTTTGGCATTTCCCGGCGCATGATGCGCTCGTTATCCCGGTGGCTGAGGGAAATATCTGGATGATGCTTTTGAAAAACATGGCCTATGCGGCGGTGCCGGCGGTGGGCTTTGCGCTCGTTTTTAATGTGCCGATGAACGCCTTGGCCTATTGCGCGGCGGGCGGGGCGATCGGCCGGGGAGGGCGTTATTTGCTGATGACGGCGGGAATCCCGATTGAACTGGCGACTTTTATCGCGGCAGCCGTGGTCAGCTTGCTGGGGGTCTATTTTGCCCAGCGGATGCGGGCTCACCCGAAGGTCTTTACCGTGGCGGCGATGATTCCCATGATTCCGGGCGTCGCGTTTTTCACGACACTGAGCGCCGTGGTGGAGATTCAAAAAGGTTACACCCCGGAACTGCTGGCGACGGTGGTGACTGCGGGTTTGCGCACGACATTTATTGTGGCGGCACTCGCCGTGGGTTTGGCCGTGCCAGGCTTGCTCATCTATCGCCGGAAGCCGGTGGTGTGAGCGCGCCCTATTAGAAGGGAAGGTGGAGCGCATTGCCCCCTATGCGCTGGTGTGAGCGCGTCCAATCCAAGCGCGCTGGGGTCAACGTGCTTCACCTCCCCTTTGACGACATTTGGTAGGTGGAGCCAGCGTTCTAGACGTGCTTTACCCGTCCGAGAAAAAACCAGCATAGCACGCCGCAGCCAACCCCGCCAATATGGGCAAGAGGGACATTGCGGATGTTGGCAAAATCACTGACGAGGAGCGGGGCCCCTTGCCGGAGTTCGAGGGCGAGCTTGAGCGTGGCCAGTAGCAAAACGCCCAACCACAACCAAGGGGCTTCGTTCTTATTCGTGAGTTGAACGATGGCCAGGAGCACCAACGTCCCCATCGCCAGACCGGAAAGCCCCGCGTAGCGCTCGAGAGTCGGATCAAAGGCCAGCAAGATGAGGGAGATGATGACCGGGCAGAATAAATAGAGCCAGCGGGCGCAGCGAGGGCGGAGACTTTCCAGCCAGCATCCAGCGGGAAGGAATACGGCCAGATCCCAAGCGAGATGGCTGGGACCGAAATGCACCACGTGCCCGGTCCACGCTCGCCAAATCTGTCCGGAAAAAATCAACGAACGTTGATAAATGAGGACATCGAAAAAGCGGGCGTAGGCCGAAATGATCAGGGCGGCCACGGTGATGATGACCGTGGCCCACGGCCATGATTTTGAGCTAGTCAGCGTTGGTCGTTCCATTGCGACCCAAGGAATACGTCTAAACAGACGAGTGACCAGCTCCCAATTGGCTGATTTCGGTGCGTGCTTATTTGGACCATCGTGAAAACTGAACATCGGTCATCGAAAATCTGGAATTGCCCCGATTTCCAAATTTCAAGCTGTCCGATTTTCAGTTTTTCGATTTCACGATTGCCTCCGCCGATATACCCTTCGCCCTTTGTTTTTATCCATTTCTGTGGTGTAGGTTGCGAGCTTGTCTCGCAACGTGGCGCGACAAGCACGCCACCTACCTGAAGCTCATTAGCCAAGGGCGACAGGTGTCAGTTCAAAGTCGATGGTGGTGTGAGGCGAGTGGTCGAATTCCGATATCAGTATGCTGCTCCCCAAAAAAAGACCCGCCGGGAGGCGGGCCTGAAATCAATCGGAGGAAATGACAGAAAATTTAGATGGCCTTGGGCAAATCGACGTCGATGAGCTCGACGCTATGCGGGTGATTACGCTTTTCTTTTTGCTGGCCGTGGCGCTTACGCAGAGCCTGATCCAAGACGTCGACGAGGAGGTCGATGGATTTGTGCATTTCCTCGGACTCAGCCGAGCCATTGACGTTCGGGCCACGCAATTCCATGTGGCCTTTGGCGACGAATTTGTGAGCGACGTCATGCTTGCGGTCACATTCCAATTCGACGCGGATTCTGACGATGTGGTTTTCATGCCGAAACAGCCGCTCCATCTTCTCTTTCACAAAGGCTTTGAGGGAGGGCGTTAGTTCGAGGTGGATACCGGTCACGATAACTTCGTGAGGAGTGTTTTCATTAGTCATATTTTTCCTTTCGGGTTAACTGACAAATTAAAGTGAATGATAAAGCAGGCTTCGCGCCAGTTACTGAGGCCATTCGCCCTTCGGGCCGGCCTGTCTTTCCTGTGGGGGGAAAGTAATTCATTCGACGAAATAATATCTAGCGGGTGAGTGATGTTTTGCAAATCTTCTCGTTTATTTCTGCGTAATAATATTTTGAACATTCCTTCCTATGCTTGATTCCAGTGAGACCCGGCCTCCGCCCATCGCCCCACTGGTTGATCCCAATGAGCTGGGGCATTGGATCTTGTTCGAGG
>JANYCF010000241.1 GCA_025360455.1 Opitutaceae bacterium
TGGGAGGAACCCAGGTGGCAATCGACCGATGCTCTTTTCCTTTCGTCAACGATGTCCCCACCGCCATCTACACTCAGGCCGTGAATGGGGTCAGCGTCACGAATTGCGTCTGTGCCGATTACGATCTCAACTCCGACACCGGACAAGGGCTCGGTCGGCTGATTATTCTCGGCGGCTATCTGGGTTCCCAACGGAATTTCTATCTTGCCGATAACACCACGGTGAACTGCGGGCCTCGCAGCGGAGCCAAGGACCAAAACACGGGCGAGCAAATCCTTTCCGAGGGAAACGTGGTGCGGCATGAAGACCATCCCTCTTCTGCTACTCCGAATACCGTCACCTTCACCACGCTGGCGGCGGATTCAAATCTTCGCGCCTTTCAAACAGCGGTTATCGTCCAAGGCAAAGGCCTCGGTCAGGCTCGGCCAATCACCAGCATCAACTACGGCAATCAGACCATCACCGTGAGTCCCGCCTGGAATACCACTCCGGATTCGACCAGCGTCGTCCAGATCGCCTGGACCACGGATCGTTGTGTTATTTACCACAATACCCTCAGCGGCAAAAGCGATTACAATACGCGGTTGACTGCTTCTTGTGGCATAGAGCCGTACGGCGGATGCCACGAATGGATTGCTGAGAGCAACACCATCACCTCGATGCGGTATGGAATTTATATCGCCGGACTCGCACAAGATCCCGGCGATCCGGTTGCCTCCACCAGCGCCTGTTATTTTCACTATTTCGCGAATAATTTGTTCCAGCGATGCCACCGCGGTATTTTCTGCATCGCGGAAATCCCCACCGACAGAAATGACAACTCCCTCGTGTCCGGGCTTCGCACGGGTTTACTGGGTAATACTTTTCGAAACAATCAATGGTCCGATCTCGGTTCCTGTGGCATTTGCTTTGATGACTCAACGAGCGGAGCACCCGTGGATATGGCCCTGTTCGAACACAACATTTTCACCAATTTGCCTGCTGGTATCAATTTTCGCGCGGAAGGGCGGGCCGCCCAAGTCGCCAATGCGGTCTTGTACAAGAATATTTTTGATCGCGGCACCGCACCCATGGCAGATTCGTATGGAGCAAACTTCCTCGCGACAAACTTTGCGCCCGTGCTTCGCCACAACACGTGGGCCGGATTCCAGAAAACATATACGGGCACTCTGCCGGGCGCGACCCTTGAGGCGCCAGTCCGCAATGCCGAGCTGCCAACCGTGGTCAGTGCCGAGGTGTCGGCCATTACGGCTTCAATTCCCAACTCGGGCACCGCACCGCTTTATTGGACCGCATCTTCCGATTCTCCCTGGCTTTCGCTCTCAGCCTTAAGCGGAACCGTGCCAGACGAAAACTCGGATGACCTCCTTACTCTCTATTGTGATCCGCGCCGTCTCCAACCCGGCGTCTATCTCGGCACCGTTCATATAGCAGCCGGAACACAGACAAAATCCGTCACCGTGTCTTTCGCCGTCGGTTTCGCGCTTATGCCACCCAGACAGGCGGCGATTAGTATTTCCATAAGATAGACCTGCCCTCCACTCAGTTCGCGTTGACGAACTTGGAACCACCCCGCCACGCTATAAAATCTTCCGTCCGAAGAGTGACGACCAACCAGATCAATACAGGGAAAACAAAACTCGGACCCATTTGGGTGATCAGTGTCTCTTCGCAATCTCCGGCTACCTGTTTCCAAAAGGGATGGAGCGCGAGCAGGAAAATTTCTGTCGAGTGATTCCAAATGTAGACCGCTAGAGAAAAAAGAATCAGTCCGTGCACAGCCAGCAGGGCCAAGAAGACGGACCAACCACGCCGTCGCCATGGAATGGGAGTGGCCAACACCAGCGCAATCAACAAAGCCGTGGGCACCCAGCCGACACTACGCGCGTCCAATTCCAAATAGTGCACCGGCCCCCGGCCCTGCGGATCAAGGTGATCGCGATTCGCCAGGGCGATCCGGGTGTCGAGTGCGTGATGCAGCTCCTCGGGCACTGCTTCGAAATGCAGTATGCGTCGCTTCCCTTCCCGCGCAAAAACCGTTTGGCCGAGAGCGCGAAAGTATTTTCCATACACCGCATTGAAACCGGGCCAAGGCGCGATCAGCAACCCGTACACCAGCGCAAAGCGCCAAAGAAAACCCACGATGAGACTACGCGCCGGCATGCACTGAAGGTGAAGCTATGCGCCGCGACCAACTCATCCAGCCGACCCAGAGGGCAATCGCCACCATGATGAATACCACCGGCCAGATCTCCACATGGGCCGTGTTGAAAAAACGCGGATAATACAGGCCAATGAAATACAGGCTCACGATCCGCAGCAGGTTCAACGCTTGCAGCAGCAGGGCTCCTGCCAGCATACCAGCGACCTTGCGCGACCAAGGAGCCGGGAATGCCAGCAGGGCCGCGCAAAAAAACCAGGAGGGTTCAACCGCATCACAGCCCCGCCGCACCGTGATAGCAAAGCGGGCCGAACGAATAGTGATTTCGGAAACATGACTGGCCTGACCAAACCAATTCAAAAGTACGTTGGCTAACCAAGCATTGGCCTCCAGATAGGAATAAAGCAGACGGTCGAATACCGGAGCCAAAATGAGAACATAAAACAAAACCATCAAGGCGCCAAACTTCAGACCAAACCGCCAAATCGGCCCGACATTCGCATACCATTGGAGACTTCTCGTTCGGAACGAACTTCCAGCCCTCTCGGTAATCTGTTCCGCATGGCCGGGAATCATCTGACTTCGCTTCTGAGTGGCCTTGGCCCCGGTCTCACGATGAGAATTGTGATCGGAATTTTTCATGCGACCGAGGGTATCGGGTCGCGATGGCGGCGGAGAAAAAATGCCCCGACTCCAAAAAGCAAAACCGCGAACACCCAGTCTCCCACGGGAGAAAGCAACGGCGCGTCGGATGCATCGTCGGTCGCCGGGGCAACGCTGTCGATCCAGGTGGCGCGTGCGGAAACCCGGGTGGCGTAGAATCCGCTGGGGATGGGGGCAGCCCCACTTTCCAGCGTCCAATTTCCGCTGCTGCCAAAATAAAGTCCGCGAGTATCGAAGATCGCAGCGTTAAAACCGGCATCGGCACCTCCTGCGGTACTGAAGGCCGCATCGACCACCGCAGCTATTCCGGCCAATTTCCAGTTAGTGCCATCATTAATAAACACGGGGCCACTCGAATCCCCTGTCGCGAGATGCGCCTCATCGACTCCACCCGCAGCATCGAAAGTCGCATAGAGGAGAGCCCCCCAATACGAACCGCCGTTAATCGTCGATCGGACCGTATTTTGGCCCCACCGCAGTCTTCCGTCGCCCACGGTGTTCCATTGCCAACCGGCCAGCGTGCCGGCGGGAACTCCGGCAACGCTGATCGCCGTATTCACGGCTGCTCCCCTCGTCCGCCCCCGACCAAAAACCATAAGTGTCTTGCCCACTTCCGTGCTGGCGCGGTACAGCGGCGCCCATGAAGGAAAAATTTCGCCCACTTGCCAGATGCGCAAATCACTTAACGTGTCATCGAAATACGCGGTGGTGGTATAAGTAATCCCATTTAAAATGAAAGGGTCGCCCACCGTTCCACCAATATGGCGGGCGGAAAGAAAATGATGGGGCCCGATCGGCGTGCCCTGATAGCCATCAAAGTTCCCCACCCATTGCCACCCACTGTTCGCCAAGCTGTTCGCCGGTGCCGTCGTATTAAAATTGGGATCGCCCGTGGAATAGAAAATCATCGCCTGCACCGGTACTATCAGAAACAAAAAGACCCACGCCACCGAGCAGAAACGACCAAGCCAAGGCCGGAGGCCTGAGCAAGCCGACCAGTGACTAAGGGTATTCTGAATTTTTTGCGAAGATTTAATGGGATACCAATGGGTCGGCCAAAAGAGCGTGATCATTTCAGCCGGTACGCTGAAGACCCAAATGTGACGGAAGCAAAGTCGGTCCAAAGCTGCGCACCCACGTGGTGCGCTTCGGCCATTGCGGCCGGGAGAACAGTCCCTGGCCGTCCACCGGCAAGGCGCTTATTTTTGTCGTCAATTTCGCCGTGGAAAATAGTTCGCGGCCTTGGTTTCGAATGGAAGGTGTTGCTTGCACACGAGGAGCAAAATCCGCCGCACTCATCTGGCAAGGGGGGCTGCGTAAAATCCAAGTTTCGATCCTGTGACTATTTGGCTTCGGACCCACCGGAAGATCACCCCAGCATCAACACCGCACGTGGGGCACACCTCGCAGCACCAAACCCATCAGGTCAAAGACACCTCTCGGCCTGACTGAAAAAGATTATTCAGATCGGGTTAAAGACCCAATCACGCCCTCAATCCAAGCAGCGCGGACTGAAACTCGCGTCGCGTAGAATCCGCTCGGCGTTGGCAACGAACCTCCGACCAATTTCCAACTGGAGCTGTTGCCATAATAGAGACCACGGGAATCGAAAATCGCGGCGGAAAAACCCGCCCCTGTGTTGGTCGTGTTGAAGGCCGAGTCAACAGAGGCCGCTACTCCAGCCAACTTCCAACCGGCACTATCGTGAATAAACATCGGGCCACTCGAATCACCCAAGGCGAGATGGACTTTAACGCCGCCTCCTCCGCCATCGAAATTTGCCCGGAGCAAGGCACCCCATGCCGGACCACCATTGACCAACCCGACAAACACATTGCGCCCCCACCGCATTTTGCCATCACTCGCGCCCCACTGCCACCCGCGCAAAGTATTCGTCGCGACATCCCGCACCTCAACCCCACGGGGAAGACCGCGGCCAAAGACGACGAATGATTTCCCCACCTCCTCACTCGCGCGATACAAGGGTGCCCAAGATGGAAAAGTTCCGCTCACTTGCCAGATGCGCAAGTCGCTCGCTGGATCATCAAAGAATGCCGTGGTCACATAAGTGACACCGCCCAACACAAATACTTCTCCAATCGCACCGCCAACATGACGGGCCGCGATGAAATGATGCGGCCCAATGGGTGCACCCTGAAACCCGCCCCAATACCCAGTCCACTGCCAGCCACTATTGGCAAATATCCCCGTCGGCGGCGTGGTGTTAAAATCAGGATCACCGGTTGAATAAAAGATCACCGCCTGAAGAGGAGAAGCGAAGAGCAGGACCAAAAAGATTAACATGAAGGATACGCGCCTTTTTCTCATAACGTTATATGGAGCTACAGAAGACACCACGAAATCAACAGCTCTCCTCCACCGGCTGACAATAGCGCCTAGGTTACAACCGTGTGCCAAATAGATGACAGCGAAGCAACAGCTTCGCCGTTCACTCAATTTGAGATAAGGCTGAGGCGATTTGCGTCGTCATGCCGCGCTGGATTTTGAAAATCTTGGCTCTAACTTTTTCTACACCTCTTTTTCTACACTTTATTCCAAAAACGAGCCGTTTTGGGAAATAACGGGAAACATCGAAAAGGCGATTCCCCCTCTGAAAACGCATTCGGGAAAAAATCTGAAACAACCGGAAACATCGCGGTTTAGAATTCTGAGACCTGCGTGTCTGCCAATTCCACCACCCGGGCAAAAAACTGAAGGGTCATGGAAACCCTCCGCCCCACACGGAGCAAGTGTTTTGTTTCCCCTCATAATCCTAGAAAACGGGACAAAATACAGCCGGTCGTGGCTGCACGTACATGTAGCCACGACCGGCTGTTTACTTAAACCTTTGGGCCGCCTTGGGCGAGGTTTCTCGCGCGGAGGCGGAGGCCGTTCAGGCGGATGAAGCCGGTGGCGTCGCTTTGATTGTACCAGCTCTTCACGCCTTCCATCGATGCGATCTTGTCGTCGTACAACGAGTACTTCGACTTGCGACCGCAAGTAATGATGTTGCCCTTGTAAAGCTTCAGACGAACCGTGCCGGTGACAAATTTTTGGCTCTCATCAACCATGGCTTGCAGCATCTCGCGCTCGGGCGCGAACCAGAAACCATTATAGACGAGCTCGGCGTATTTCGGAATGAAACCGTCGCGGAGATGCAACACCTCGCGATCGAGCGTGAGCGACTCCACCTGACGGTGCGCCTGCATGAGAATCGTGCCGCCGGGAGTTTCGTACACGCCGCGGCTCTTCATGCCGACGAAGCGATTCTCCACGAGATCGACGCGACCGATGCCGTGTTTGCCACCGAGCTTATTGAGCGTCTTCAGGACGCCACCGGGCGTGAGTTTCTTGCCGTTTACGGCGACACAGTTGCCCTGCACGAAATCGAGTTCGACGTACTCGGCTTTGTTCGGCGCATCTTCCGGGGAAACGGAAAGCTTGAACATGCCTTTGTTTTCCTTGGTGGTCGGATCGAACCACGGATCTTCGAGAATGCCGGCCTCGTAGGAAATATGGAGAAGGTTGCGGTCCATCGAATACGGCTTCTTGAGCGACGCCTCGACCGGGATTTTAAACTTGGCGCAGTACGCAATCATCTCGGCGCGACCGGGGAATTCGGCGCGATAGTTTTCCAATTTCCACGGAGCGATAATCTGCAGATCAGGCGCGAGCGCCATGTAAGTGAGCTCGAAACGGCACTGATCGTTGCCCTTGCCGGTGGCGCCGTGCGCGACGGTATCAGCTTTTTCTTTGCGTGCAATATCGACCTGAGCCTTGGCGATGAGTGGGCGGGCAATCGAAGTGCCGAGATAGTACTGGCCTTCGTAGATCGCGTTGGCGCGAATCATCGGGTAAATGTAGTCGCGTGCAAATTCCTCGACGAGATCAAGCGTATAGTGCTTCGATGCACCGGTGGCTTTGGCTTTTTTCTCGAGGCCATTCAGCTCTTCTTCCTGGCCGACATCAGCGGCGAAGGTGACGATTTCAGCTTCGTAGGTTTCCTTGAGCCACTTGACGATGACGGAGGTGTCGAGGCCGCCGGAGTAAGCGAGGACGATTTTCATAGGTAAGAATAGTTAAAGGATGAGGAGCAATTAAGCGCGAGGAGATTGAGCGAGCGTGGCGAGGATTGCCTTTTGCACATGCAGGCGATTTTCGGCCTGATCGAAAATAATGGACCGCGGATTATCGAGCACGGCTTGCTCCACTTCCTCGCCCGGGTGCGCGGGCAGACAGTGCATGAAGAGCGCATCGGGTTTCGCCAGAGCGAAAAGTTTCGCCGTGACCTGATAGGGCGACATCACGCGGATGCGTTCCTTGGTCTCTTCTTCCTTGCCCATGCTGACCCAAACATCGGTGTAGACGACATCGGCGTCCTTGACTGCTTCAGCGGGATCGGTGGTGAAGTGATAATTCTTCGGCAGCCCGTCTTGCTTTAACTGCGCATCGATATCTGCGCCCGGAGCAAATTCCTTGGGGCCGGAGAGCGAGAGCTTCATGCCAAAGAGCGCCGCACCGAGAATCCACGAGTAAGCCATGTTGCAGGCGGTATCACCGAGGAAAGCGATTTTGCGACCTTGGAGCGAAGCGAACAGATCGCCGCCTTTCGCCCAACGCTCGGTCATAGTGAAGGCATCAGTGTAGATTTGGCAGGGATGCAGAAAATCCGTGAGCGCATTAATCACCGGAATCGAGCCGGACGCGGCGAGACGCTCGATCTCCTGTTGCTCGTAAGTCCGCACGATCAGGCCATGCACGAAACGCGACAACACTTTGGCGGTGTCTTCCACGGATTCTCCGCGGCCAATTTGAATATCATTCCGGTTCAGGAAAATCGGATTGCCGCCGAGCTCGTGAATGCCGACCTCGAACGACACGCGGGTGCGCGTGCTGGACTTGGAAAATATCATCGCCCAAGACTGGCCGGCCAGAGGTTTCTCGTGGGTGCCACGCGTACGCTTATACCGCGCCGCGAGATCAAACAGCCGGGCGATTTCGGGAGCGGTGCAGTCCGTATCTTTGAGAAAATGCTTCATGGCTTATTTATCCATTTTGGTCAGCACGCGGCGGATGATTGCCGTCGCCTGCTCAAGGTGTGCTAAGGTCGCGATCAAAGGAGGCAGCAAACGAATCGTGTTCCCACCCGCCGCGACCACAAGGAGACCTTCCTCGCGCAGCGCGGTGACATAAGCCGGTGGTTCGGACTGCAACACCAACCCGACCATATAGCCCCGCCCGGTGACGGCCTTCAGTTGCTGCGGAAATTCCACGACCAGTTTTTCCAGCAGCGCATGCCAAACCGCACCGTTAGACGTGACTTTCGGCAAAAGATTTTCCCGCTCGAAAACGTCGAGTACGGCAAGCGCCGCAGCACAAGCCAGCGGAGTACCGCCAAACGTGGAGCCGTGGGAGCCGGGCGTATAGAGCTCGGCATGCTTTTCCGCCGCCCAGATGGCGCCCATGGGATAGCCGCCTGCCAAGCCTTTCGCCATGCCGATGGCATCGACGCGTACGCCGGAAGGTTGAAAAGCGAAAAACGTGCCGGTCCGACCGACGCCGCATTGCACCTCGTCGAGCATGAGCAGGAGGTTGTGCTGATCGCACAGCTGGCGCAGGCCCCAGAGAAATTCCGTGCTGCAAGGATTGATGCCGCCTTCGCCCTGCACGGTTTCGAGAAAAATCGCGGCCGTGCCTTCGTCGATGAGATCCGCGAAGCTCGGGAGATTATTCAGTTCGCCAAAAGCAAAACCCGGCACGAGTGGCCGAAAACCTTTTTGGATTTTCTCCTGCGGCGTGGCGCTCATGCCGCCGAACGTACGGCCGTGAAACGCATTTTTTGCGCAGAGAATTTTGATGCACTTCCCTTCCTCGCCGGATTTGCGGATGCCGTGCAACCGCGCGAGTTTGATCAGGCCTTCATTCGCTTCCGTGCCGGAGTTGCAGAAAAACACCCGGCCTGGCCCGGCGTGCTGGACCAACCGCCGCGCCAGTTCTCCCTGGTTGGGATGCCGGTAAAGATTGCTGACGTGAATGAGTTCACCGGCTTGCCGACGGATAGCCTCGACCCAAACCGGATGGCAATGCCCGAGCGCGTTGACGGCGACCCCGGAGGAAAAATCCAGATACTCCCGACCCGTGTCATCCCAAACGAACACTCCTTGCCCACGCACCAGCGTCAGGGCGGAACGTGCGTAGTTTTTCATCACGTACGCATCGTAAAGCTCAGCGGTATTTGTGCGGACGATGGTCGGCTGGTTCATGGAGGGAAAGGAGTCAGAATAGAGTGAAAAGGGGGAATGGCACGAGGGCAATTCACCGAACCAGTTCAGCCATGCACAATTTCAGTCCCTACACCTTTGTCGGTGAAGATTTCCAGGAGCAGGCTGTGCGGCAGGCGTCCGTCCACAAAGTGCACCCGCTGCACGCCATCCTGCAACGCACGGACGGCACTGGCGACTTTGGGGCGCATGCCTTTGTCAATGACGCCTTTCTTTTTCAAGCCATCGACCTCGTTGACCTTGAGCGTGGAAATAAGGGAATCCGGATTCTTCGGATCAGCGAGCAAACCGGGCACATCGCTCAGGTAAACCAACCGGCGAGCGCGCAACGCACTGGCGACGCGACCCGCAGCGACGTCGGCGTTGATGTTGTAGGGGCGGCCTTCGCTGTCCTCCGCCACGGGCGAGATCACGGGCAAAAAGCCATCGGCGATTTCTTTCTTAATCAGCTTCACCTTCACTTCGGTCACTTCGCCGACAAAACCGAGATCAACCGGATTGCCGTCATCATCGACCAGAAGTTTTTCGCAAACCAGAACGGTGTCGCCGGGCAGCCCTTTCGGTTTGGCGTTGGCCGTGGCGATGGCCTGACAGACTTCTTTGTTCACGATTTCATCGAGCGTCTTCTTCACGATGGCGATGGTCGCTTGGTCCGTGACGCGCAGGCCGTTGATAAAATTCGCTTTCAAGCCGGCCGCATCCATCGCGCGATTGATCGCCTTGCCGCCGCCATGCACGACCACGACGTTGATGCCGACGGCGGAAAGAAACGCGATATCAGTCGCGACGCCGATCCGCACCGTGGGATCAGGATCGTCCATAAAACTGCCGCCGTATTTCACCACGAAGGTGGAGCCGCGAAAATCTTGAATGTAGGGCAGGGCTTCGAGCAACACCTTCGCCTTGGCGATGATTTCGTTGACGTCCATCAGGGGTCAGCAAGGGAAAAAATTAAAGCGCCGGGCGTGCATCAGTTTTTTGGAAAAAGAATTTGTTAAGGCAATGCGGGCAAAATTCACGAATAAAATCTCCTGGGCGTGAATATTGTTGTCGGCAGAAGTCTCGGGTGCCGAGACCGGCGCGGTCTTACTCGCTCTTGTTATAAGTCACGTACCCTTCCGACAGGTCGGTGGCGAGCAACCGGAAGGCAGCTTTGCCCAGGTGAAGATTCAATGTTACAGTGAAGCGACGGGCCTTCACGATTTCCTTCCACTTGGGTTTGAGTTCGGGATGCGGCTTGCCCGCAGTCATCGCCGGAACGTCGTTGTAGAGAATATCGAGCTTGGCTTCGATGAGCTTCGCCCCGGAAGCCCCGGCGGAGGAGGCCAAGCGACCCCAATTCGGGTCCTCGCCACACCAGGAAGATTTCACGAGGAGCGAATTGCCGATGGCGCGAGCCACCTTCCCCGCATCCTCAGCCGAAGCCGCGCCGGTGACCCGGACTTCGACGACTTTGGTAATCTTTTCACCGTCAGAAACGATTTTCTCGGCCAACACTTCGCAGGCCTTCCAAACCGCCTCGGCAAACAGCACCCGCAGTTCGCGCGGGCTCTTGTCACCCACGCTCACGCCGGAGTGGCCATTGGCCAGCATGAGCACGGTGTCGTTCGTGCTCATATCGCCGTCGACGGTGACACAATTAAACGTACCGGTGACGGCTTCGGAGATGGTTTTCTGGAGGAAGCTGCGCGGCACGGAAAAATCCGTCGCGAGGAAGGCCAGCATCGTGGCCATGTTGGGCTGGATCATGCCCGCGCCCTTGGCGAATCCGGCCACGGTGTGCTTTTTCCCATCGTAAGTGAAGGTGACGGTGACGGTCTTGGGGCGCGTATCGGAAGTCAGGATGGCATCGGCGGCCTTTTTGCCGTGCGCCGGCGTGCGGCCTCTTTCCGAAACGGCGTTCTCAATTCCTTTCAACACCCGATCCATCGGCAACGGCTGGCCGATCCGGCCGGTCGAGCAGACGAAGAAGGCCAAAGGTTTTTGATTCAACGAGGACGCCGCGCGCTGGGCCATCGCCTGAGCATCGCGCAAGCCTTCCGCTCCCGTGCAGGCGTTGGCGTTGCCGCTGTTCGCAATGATGCCGTGAAACGTGCCACCCTCGGCGAGATGTTTTTCATCGAGCAGTACAGGCGCAGCCTTCACGGCATTTTTGGTGAAGGTGCCGGCGGCGGTGCAGGGGCGAAGGGAAAAAATCAGCGCGAGATCCAGCCGCTTGAGATCATTTTTTTGGCGGATGTCGCAAGCGACACCAGCGGCCTCGAAGCCGGGCACATCAGTGATGCCGGCAGTATCGGGAGTAACAGTCAGTTGAGTCATGGTTCCGTGGGGTCAGGTCAAAGCAGTCCGGCGGTTTCAGGGAAACCGGACCATAAATTCATAATCTGCACGGCTTGGCCGCTCGCGCCCTTGACGAGATTATCAAGTGCGGAGGTCAGCACGAAATTACCCGTGCGGGCATCGTGGACGGCAGAAATATCCACCCGGTTGGTTCCGGCAACGTGCGCGGAATCGGGCGTTTCACCGGTGGGCAAAATAGAAACAAAGGGACGACCCGCGTAAGCGTTGCGCCATGCAGCGTAGACCTGATCGATGGTCGCACCAGGAGCGGCTGGCACCGTGATCGTGGTGATGATACCGCGCCGCATCGGGGCGAGGTGGGGATTAAATTGGACGACGAGTTTCGCGCCGGCAGCCAGACAGAGTTGTTCTTCGATTTCCGCGAGATGCCGATGTTTGAGCAGCCCGTACGCTTTGGCGCTCTCGGCGCGCTCGGCATAAAGAAACATCTCCTCGAGTTTTTTGCCCGCACCGCTGACGCCGCTGAAGGAATTCACCACGATGTGCTCCCGCGTCACGAGGCC
The DNA here is from genome assembly GCA_025360455.1 of Opitutaceae bacterium. Classification (GTDB taxonomy): domain Bacteria; phylum Verrucomicrobiota; class Verrucomicrobiia; order Opitutales; family Opitutaceae; genus Didemnitutus. The sequence goes on from JANYCF010000241.1 coordinate 11,970, forward strand.
GGCTTTCAACAACGGTGCGAGTGGGATCAACGTGCTGGTCGGATAACAACCGGGCGCGGCCGCGAGCTTGATCTCGTTCCGCCATTTCGGATCGGATAATTCCGGAAGTACAAACCGCGTCTGCGGCAGCAGGCCGGGCGCGTGATGCGCGCCGTAATATTTTTCGTAGGTCGCCAGATCCGCGATGCGGAAATCCGCGCTCAAATCGATAATCTTGTGGCCGGCGGGAACGAGCGCCTGAGCAAAATCAGCGGCGGCACCGTGCGGAAGCGCGAGGAACCAGAGATCGATATCCGTGCGAGCGGCGAGCGCGGCCGGATCGGAATCGCTGAACTTGAGTTGCTCTGCGGCGGTGCCCCGCAAGGCGGGAATAACTGCGGTCAGCAGCTTGCCTGCATGCTGACGCGAGGTAACCGCCGTCAGTTTGACCTGCGGATGACCGAGGAGGAGCTTAACCAGAACTTCGCCGGAATAACCCGACGCACCGACGACGCCGACATTCATTTAAGGAAGAAGAGGCAGAGTTAGTAATTCCCAGACGGGAATCGAGAAGTTTCGTATGCCAAAAACAAAGAAGCGGAGGCTGTAAGGCGCTCCGCTTCGGATAAAAGTTGGTTCCCAGCCCGAGCGATTAACGCTTGGAGAACTGGAAGCGCTTGCGGGCGCCGGGTTGACCGGGCTTTTTGCGCTCTTTTTCGCGGGGATCGCGGGTGAGGTGACCGGCCTTTTTCAAGGTGACGCGGAGCTCAGCGTTGAACTTCAACAGAGCGCGGGCGATGCCATGAGCCACGGCGCCGGCTTGGGCGCTCGTGCCACCGCCAGCGATGTTGGCGATGACGTCGAACTTATCCTTCGAATCAACGGTGGTAAGTGGGGCAGCAGCGCGACGGGCGAAATTATCGTGCTTGAAATAAGCGTCGAAGCTCAGGTCGTTGGCCAGATACTTGCCAGAGCCGGCAATCAAGCGGACGCGGGCAGTGGAAGTCTTGCGGCGGCCGGTGCCGAGATAAACAGTGGTTACAGCGCTCATGGTTCAGATCAAAGTTTGATGGGATTCTGCGCAGCGTGGGTGTGCTCGGCGCCAGGAAACACGCGGAGCTTGGTCAGCATCGTGCGGGCAAGGCGATTCTTGGGGAGCATGCCTTTGACGGCCTGCATGACGATAAATTCGGGCTTTTGCTGACGGACATCAGCGAGCGCGCGGTACTTTTCGCCGCCGACGTAGCCGGAGAACGACATATACGAGGTCGCTTCTTCCTTCTTACCGGTGAGGACAACCTTGCTGGCGTTGATCACGATGACGAAGTCACCAGTATCGACGTGCGGGGTGTAAGTGGCCTTGTGGCGGCCGCGGATAATGTTTGCTGCTTTAACGGCGAGACGGCCCAGCACCTTCTTCTCGGCATCGATTAGATACCACTTCGGTTGGACTGTCTCTTTCTTGGCCAGATAGGTTTTCATTGCGGAAAGGGCCCAAGGGAGTGGGTTTGATCTACCCTGTCAACAGCGAAGCTTTCACATTTTTGGCTTTGCTCAAAATTACTTACCCGAAATCGGCTAAACCTTCAGAAATCGAAGCTTAAGCCGAGGTCGATCCAAGCCTTTACCCCGCCCCGAGCCAAAATCGGCGACCAAAATCGGCTTTGGCCATCACTTTTCGCGACATGCAGTCCGGTTACGAAGGTGGTTTGGGCGCTCATGCGATACGGCAACCGGACTGACGCCGAATAATAGTTATAGCCGTCCCGCACTGGCGCTCCAGCAGTGTCAGGCAAGAGATCGCGCGCCGTGGACGTCCCGACGCTCGCGCTCCATTCGAGATAGGCACCCAGATTTTTCAAGGGCATGCTATAGTTAACCGTGGCTTGCAGCGTATCGGCCTTCAGCCGGAGGTCATGATAGCCGGCCAATTCCACACCAAAGCCATTCGGCAAAGTCCACGCGGCAGATAATCCCGCCTCGAACGAATGCTTGGTCGCGCCCGGCGGCACCTCGGAGAACCAACGCTGCTTCACGACCGCCTCCAGTTTGAACTGCTCCGAGATTTTCCACGCGTAAGCAGCATGCAAATTCGCTTCCGCAGGCTCATCGCGATCGAACGGTTGGCTGATGTCCGCGCCCACTCGCCAGCTATTCCGCGCGACCTGAAACGTTCCCTCGGCGCCTGCGCCCGCTTGCTTCACTCCACGGAAGACACGCTGGGACGTCAGGCTGACTGTGGAGGTCGCGACCGTCTCCTCCTCCTGCGCATGAAGACCGCTGACAGCGGCAAGGAGCAGTAAAACTAAAAACAGACGGCGCATATTGGATTAAATTGATGTGTTTGTTTTCGGCGCAGTTGTCCACACACTCGTGCACACATGAACCCTTCCACCCGCTGGATCACTCTTGCCGCCGGCCTGCTCGGTTTCCTTGGCGTTGCCCTCGGTGCATTCGGAGCGCACGCGTTGAAGGCCACGCTTTTAATCAACGGCATGCTCGAATCTTGGAAAACCGCCGTGCTCTACCAACTCATCCATGCCGTGGCGCTGCTGGCCCTCATAGGTTGGCGCGATTCTCATGCCGCCGGCCCGAACACCAAAGTCGCCGCCTGCTGGGTCGCCGGGACCGTGCTGTTCTCCGGCTCGCTCTATGCGCTGGCGTTGGGCGGGCCAGGCAAATTGCTCGGACCGATCACGCCACTCGGGGGCATCGCGCTGCTTGCCGGTTGGGGTTTGCTGATATTCATTGCCTGGAAACGCCCTAGCGCATGATTCGACCTCCCTCTCTTTTTTGTAGGAGCCTGTTTACAGGCGACCCGGCGCGCCCGCCAACGTTTCACGTTTTGAGTCGCCTGCCCCACGGCAGGCTCTGGGCCCTGAGCTTGTCGAACGGGCAAGCAAGCTCCTACATTTCAAACCGCTAAACCACTGTTCCGAGCATCTAAATCCTCACGCATGATTCTCCCTCCTCCACTCGTCGCCGCTCTGCAGACCCTCCGCTCCGCAGGCGGGCAGCCGCGGCTCGTGGGTGGTTCGGTGCGCGATTGGTTGCTCGGGCTGGAACCCAAGGATTTTGACGTCGAGGTGTTCGGTCTCGATTACGAAACGATGGGGCGCGCGCTCGCCGCCTTCGGCCCCACCGACGTCGTCGGTCGCAGCTTCGGCGTGTTGAAAGTTCGCCTCGAAGGCACCGAGTACGATTTCTCTTTGCCCCGGCGCGAATCCAAAACCGGCTCCGGCCATCGTGGCTTTGCCGTCGAGCCCGATCCGCAGTTGACCGAAGCCGAAGCATCGGCCCGCCGTGATTTCACCCTCAACTCGATCGCCTACGATCCGTTCACCCAACGTCTGATCGATCCCCACGGCGGCGAACGCGACCTCAAGGCCCGGTTGCTCCGCCACACCAGCGCTGCCTTCAGCGAAGATCCGTTGCGCGTGCTGCGCGCCTTCCAACTGGCCGCACGTTTCGATTTCACCCTCGCCCCCGAAACCGCTGCGCTCTGCCGCTCCATTCGCGACAGCTATAAAGAACTTCCCGTCGAACGCGTATGGGGCGAATGGGACAAATGGGCGCTCAAGTCCGTCAAACCTTCGCGTGGACTGGTCGTGTTGAAACAAACCGGCTGGCTCGCCCACTTCCCCGAAATTGCCACGCTCGATGGCTTGCCGCAGGAACCGGAGTGGCATCCCGAGGGCGACGTTTTCATTCACACGGGACACTGCCTCGATGCCTTGGTCGGCCTCGATTCCTGGCGCGAGGGTGCGCCGGCCATCCGCCGACGCCTCTCCTTCGCGGTGCTCGCGCATGATTTCGGCAAGGCCGTGACGACCAAACAAGCGCTGCGCCACGGCCGACTCCGCTGGACCAGTGCTGAACACGAGGCCGCCGGCGGACCACTCGCCGAAACTTTTCTCGCGCGGATCGCCGCCCCGCTCGAAGTGATCGAATATGTGCGTCCGCTCGTGGTGAATCACCTGTTGCACCACGACGGTGCGGCGGAATACCGCGACACCACCGTCCGTCGTCTCGCGCGCAAGATCGAGCCTGCCACCCTCGACGATCTCATCGCCGTGATGCGCTCCGACCATCTCGGCCGCCCGCCGCTCGTCTCGGTAGAAACAGAAAAGCGCCTCGGTTTTTTCCGCGCCTGCGCCCAAAAACTCGCCCTCGAACACGCCGCGCCCAAGCCCATCATCCTCGGCCGCCACCTCATCAAACTCGGCTTTCAACCCGGCCCCAGTTTCAAAAAAGCCCTCGATGCGGCGTTCGAATCCCAGCTTGATGGCGCCTTTCAAGATGAGCCCGGCGGACTGGAGTGGATGAAGAACTATTTGCGTGCCCACCCCTTGTCCGCTAACTAATTATTTTATGAGTACCACCACGCAGCTCGATCAACTGAAACAGTTCACCGTCGTTGTCGCCGATACCGGCGATTTCGCCAGCATGCGCCAATTCGCACCACGCGACGCGACCACGAATCCCAGCCTCATTCTCAAAGCCGCCGCGATGCCCGAGTACGCTTGGATCATCGACCAAGCGATCAAGGAAGCGGGTGCCACCGCCGCGCTCCCCGTAGTGATTGATCGCCTGCTCGTGCTGTTTGGTCAGGAAATTTTGAAAATTGTGCCCGGCCGCGTCTCCACCGAAGTGGACGCACGCCTGTCGTTTGATACCGCCGCCACGATCGCCAAGGCACGCGAAATCATCGCGCTCTACGAAAAAGCCGGCACGCCCCGCGAACGCATCTTGATCAAGATCGCCTCCACGTGGGAAGGCATCAAAGCCGCCGAGCAACTCCAGAAGGAAAAGATCAACTGCAACCTCACACTGCTCTTCTCGTTTCCCCAAGCCGTCGCCTGCGCCGAATCCGGCATCACGCTCATCTCGCCGTTCGTCGGCCGCATTCTCGACTGGCACAAGAAAAGCACCGGCAAGGATTTCTCCCCCACGGAAGACCCGGGCGTCAAATCCGTCACGCAAGTTTACACCTACTACAAACGTTTCGGCTACGCGACCGAAGTCATGGGTGCCTCCTTCCGCAACAAAGGCGAAATCACCGAGCTCGCCGGCTGCGATCTCCTCACGATTGCGCCCGCCTTGCTCGGTGAATTGAAAGCCAGCACCGATCCGCTCGTACGCAAACTCGACCCCGTCGCCGCGAAGACCGCCGACCTAAAAAAAGTTTCCTTCGACGAAAAGGGTTTTCGTTTTGCCTTGAACGAAGATGCGATGGCCACGGAAAAAACCTCCGAAGGCATCCGCGTCTTCGCCGCCGACATCGTGAAGCTCGAGCAACTGATCGCACAGAAACGCAGCTGAGTCGGGAGGATTTCCCGGAAGTAGCCGCGCTATAAAGGTAGCCGCGTTGGAGCGTAGCGACAACGTGGTCCCAGGCGTACAACGCACCACGCTTTCGCCTTTGGCTCCATCCTTCGCCAAGGCTACGGACGGTACGCAAGCGCGGCTACGTGCAGCAGGCAATCCCATCACCCCGGATTTTTCGACACAGAGATAATGCAGGAGGGGCACTGAGGTCACAGAGCAGCAAATTCCAAAGCCCCATCCTGATGACAAATGACTCCTCCCTGCTCTTGGTTTGGTGCCTTACTCCCTTCTCTCTGTGAGCCTCTGTGTCCTCTGTGACAAAAACTCTTTCCACGCCCACGTTGCGCCCTTCGCGTTTATCCGCCGAAACCACGCTTTCGCCTTCGGCTCAAGCGCGGCTACACGCAGCCCATGCCTCGCGGGGTGAGGGCACCCCGCCCACATCAAGACGACAACAATCAATTCTGTCGCCTTTTGTAGGTTGCGAGCTTGCCTCGCAACGTGGCGCGACAAGCACGCCACCTACCATGCATTCGCAGTCCATGATCAAAGCCTTCCAATGGGATCTCGCCCGCCAGGTGGAGCGTTTGGATTTTCTGCAAAAGCAACTCCCCCGTTATGCCGCGTGGGGCTACCAGGAATTATACCTGCACCTCGAAGACGCCGTCCACTACCCCAGCCTCCCCGGTATCGGCCGCGACGACGCCTATAGTTTCGAAGAACTCGGCGAACTGGTCTTCGCTGCCGCGAAGGCGGGTATCCGTACCGTGCCCATCCTCAATCTGCTCGGGCACACCCAATATCTGATCAAGCACCCGGACCTGCGCGACCTCAACGAACTGCGCGACGAACGCGGCCGGCCTCTCGAGAAAGGACAAATTTGTCCGCTCCATCCCCGCACGTTGCAAATCGCAGAAACGCTGCTGCGCGACATGGCACCCTATTGCACTGCGGGCAAAGTCCACGTGGGCCTCGATGAATCGTTTCACCTCGGGAAATGCCCCCGCTGTCGCGAAGAAGTCGCACGCATCGGACTCGGCGCACACTTCGCCGGCCATGTGCAACGGCTGAACAATCTCTGCAAAAAATTCGACCTGCAACTAGGGCTGTGGGCCGACATGCTCTACTTCGTCCCCGAGGCGATACCGCTCCTGCCCGCCGGCATCATCGCTTATGATTGGTATTATTATCCGTTTCGAAAACTGCCGCGCGTCGAGCTCTATAATTTTGCCGAACGTGATCTCGCCACACCATTAAAAAAGCAGGGCATCCAATATTACGGTTGTCCGATGAATGGCGCGTTCCGCTACGAACCCTTGCCGGTGTTCGGAGATCGACTCGCCAACCTTCGCTCATGGTGGCGACGTTGCGCCGAAGTGAAAGCGGAAGGATTTCTCGTGACGTCGTGGGAAGCGTACCGACTCGCGTTGGAAACGACCACGGTAGTCGATGCCGCTGCCGCGAACCTTTGGCTGCAACCGGAAGCGGATGACGCGGTGTCGATGCTCGCGGAGGGATTGAAGCGAGTATTCCCCGATCAGCCGGCCCGCCCGCTGGCGCGTCAGTTGCTCGCCGCCGATGAAAAGGCTTTTTGCGGCTACGCGCGTTGGCAGATCAACGACCGTTGGGACACCTTTGCCGGCCACGAATCCCTCAAGCCCTACGAAGCCGAGCTCCGTTTTTTCCGGCGACTCGCCGCACAGAAGATGCCGCCGCCGTTCGCCGCCAGCATGGCGTTCCGTGTTTATCTGGCGGCGCGCGATGTCTTCGTCCGGAAAGCAGCGCGCGATGTTTTTAAGCTGAGGCGCTGGCTGAAACAAAAACCTGCATCGGATGGTGGAGCGCCTTGCCCCCAAGGCGCTGGCTTGAACGTAGCCACAGGCCTCCGTGCCTGTGGGATCGGAGAAAGCGGCAGGCAGGGACGCCCGCCGCTACGCACCTCCCCTGATGAAATCGCTCCGCACGTTGACAAACCAGCGCGCCCGGAGGTCGCGCTCCACCTCAAGCAGATGCAGGCGGACACCGCGGCCTTCACTCGTGAGCTGCGTGCCGGCCGCAAAGCCGCGCGAGCGATGTGGAACCGCACGCGTGATCCGCAGGCCCGCAGTCAAAACGAAAAAATCCTCGACGCCGACGAACAACGCCTCGCTGCATGGCGCGATTGGTTGAAGCGCGTTAAGGCCGATCAGCAACTCGCATCGGCGGCCACGCCGGTTTGCGGTACGTGGCAGTTAAATTTCTGGGTGCATAATTTCGCCCCTGCGGTGCAGAAAGTCGCTATCGAACAGCAACAGCCCGACGACACCTGGCGAGAACTAGCCAGTCGTTACACGATCGAGTTCCGCGCCAAAGCCGCCCGCCCCACTGCCAAAATCCGCCGGGAATTTTCGGTCCCAGTGGATTCACCGACCGCAAAACTCCGCATCACCCTGCAAGGCGTCGGACAAGTCGCCATCAGTCATGTTACACAGACCAATGGAGTCGTGAACCAACGCGCTTTAGATTGGACACAGAATAAAAACCTCGGCGAACCAACCTTAACCCAAGGTCTCCCCAATTGGGGAGAAGCCTCATCCATACTGACGATTGATATCGAATGACCGCTCGTTTTAAAAAACAAAAGGCCGGCTGCGCATCAGCGCGGCCGGCCTCAGGAGAGAAAGAGCCAATTTCTTTTAGAATTTATATGAAGCGTCCATATAAACGACCCGTCCTAAGTCACCATATGTGCCCGTATCAGCATTCGAATCAGTCCACGCATTGGGTGCGAGCGGCGGCATGCGGTCAAAAAGATTATTAATACCGACCCGCAAAGTCAGGCCACCGAGAAATCGGAATTTCCCCTGAACTTTCGGGAAACGATACCTGCCTGAGATATCCACACGTGTGAAGGAAGCAACAGGCACGGAGGGATCTATTGCTGTATCCATTACCCCAGGAATGTGTTCAACCGAAACGCCAAGCTGCCAGCGATTGTGTTCCAGACTGGTCCTGATTGTCCCACGCCACCTTGGGATCGTTCCACCATTGAGGGAGGCGCTTCCATTCGTCGCGCCAACGTACTCAGTTCCATCTACCTTAGAGCTATTATACCACAATCCGCTGAAACCCACATTCCACTTTCCAATAGAATCAATCTGCTTGGTATAGTCGATATTGAGGTCAACGCCATCTTGTGAAGCTGAAACAAAATTTTCGCTGTAATTGGTCAAGAATGTTGAAATAAATGAACCATTCACAGAATCATACGCGGCTGAGACATCTCCTGGTGCAGTTACAGGTGTACCAAAAAAGCCCCCAAATTTGACCTGACTGGCATATTTCGATGCAGCACCAAGAGTCTCAACGTCCTGCAAAATTTCCTGATTGTTCCGATTCCCAATGATATTGGTTTGTCTGATATTAAAATAATTAGCTTCAATCACAAATCCTTTGATTGAACGCGGTGAATAAATGAAACCTCCGCTAAACGAATTGGCTTTTTCCGGTTGAAGACTGGGATTAGACGGCAAACGGAGAAAGGCTTGGTCAGCCTTGGCTATTGTCGTGCCGTCAAGTCGCTTGAAATCAATGATCGTATCCGTATTACCCACACCAGCCGGCCCAAATAGCGCAAATAAATCCGGTGCAGTGAAAGACTTGGTATAACTGGCACGTAAGGCGAATTGATCGTCCACCGGTAGATACCTGATTGATACTTTCGGCACGACCGGATCATCAGTGTCACTGTAACGATCATAACGGCCAGCGGCATCAATCTCCAAGAGATGAACCCCATCAATCTTTTGTTCCGGTGAAACCAATGGAATTCTAATTTCCGCAAAAAGCGATTTCACTGATCGGCCTTTATTGAAAGGATCGGCCGAAGTCGCTCCATCCCATCGAGCAGGTTGGCCATATTGAAGGTTAGTCGGATCAAGTATCGTGTAGCTGCCTGCATCAGGTGTCGCCGATAGTGTTTCCTTACGATACTCAGCACCGACTGCATAACCAATTGGACCACCGGGAAGAACATGAGGAATTTCACCATTAAGCCGTCCATCCCAGCTTTTAAGTGTGCTTTTATTGTCAGAAGTCGCGACCCCCAGAACTTTTGAACTCTCGATAGCTCCGTCCGCTTGTTTATAGGCAAATAGATTGATTGTTCCTGCATCGATGGCCGCAGCCAAGGCCGGGCGATCTATCACATTGGTATTCCTGAATTTTTGATTCACCCAATTGAGATTAACCGCAGTTTCAAATGAAAGATTATCAGTGATCTTTCCCCTAAGACCAGTAACGATCCGCATCGATTTATTATCACTGGCGTAACCGCGCGGATGATCAATAAAACGATTCCTCACCAAAACATAATCATTAAACGGATTCTGCGGATGATCGGGATCAGTAAAGCCAACTCCAAAACCGAAGTCGCTCACATGGGCTGCCGCGAACGGCATGCCGACGATAGGTTGAGCGTTCAACTGAGAGTAGGTCTTGGTGTTCGCAAGCAAAACGTCACCGAATAATTTAAGGTTATCAGTCAGTTTGCTGTCATAAACTATCGTAGCGGCTTTCCGTTCATTGGAAATCTTAAGCGTAACCGCCTTGGAAAGATTAAACAGCAACGTAATGTCATCTATTGGTCCCGTATAGGTGCCGTTGGCGATAAGATCCTCCCCTGACATTTTGGTACTCAGTGGCGGTGCATTTAATTTTGTCGAAAGCAATACATCGCCGGCAAAAGTGGTGCCGTCCGCAATCGCAAATAGATTTACCGCTCCAGGAAATGACCCCGTTTTGCCGGTCTGATCCGCTGAAAAAACCCGTTGGCTCTCAAACATGGGATCGGATTTCAGCCATTCACCAGACACGGTGATAGACGTTTTATCATTATGTGCGCCGGCAATGAAACGAGCTGAACGTTCCGACCAGTGCCCCTCTTGCGTCGCAACTTTATAACCACCGCCAATCTCCACCCCTTGATAATCACTCTTTAAGATAATGTTGACCACTCCTGAAACCGCGTCGGAACCATACAAGGCAGATGCGCCATCGCTAAGGACTTCAATTTTCGCCACGGCGGAAACAGGAATTGAATCGACGTCCACAAACGTAAAGCCTCCTGTGGCTGAAACAGGGGCAAAGGCCGCCCGACGACCATTAATCAATACCAGAGTCTGCACGTTTCTGAGCTTAATCTGCGAACCACCATTCGTATTTCCACTGCTAATATTGCCGTTGGACGAACCCAAATTGGAATTCCCGACAAACTGCGGCATGGTTTTCCGGATCACTTCAAGCAAATCACCGGACTCACCTGAATCTTCGATATCTTTGAAAGTAATAATCTTGACCGGTATCGCTGTGGCGTCAGCGGCCCAAGGGATGTAGGAACCTGTCACCACATACTTCTCCAATTGTACCGGTTCGTCTTTCTTCGCATCCGCAGCGGCGGCCTCTTGGGCCACGGCGTTTATTGCAAGACTGGCTGTCGCCACCACGGCGAGCGGGGCCAGTATTTTCCACCAAGAACGTACATTCATGTTAGGTCTGGGTTAACAATTAGGTGTGTAACTGTACCGAGGCAAATTGCCACGGCGCTCAGGCAAATCCTATGTAACCAGTTCGTCACATGATGCAAACGTTATCATGGCGCACGCCAATAGCGTGCGCGTTTTGAAAGTGTAATCCGCAGGACGCCCGCCCCTCGGCAAAGGGCATGGCACATGGCAATCCTCCCCAGTTTCTCTTATGGCAGTTTCGTCTCAGCTACTTTCTTCGACTGCGCGGCGCGGAAATCATTCAAGGCTTTTTTGATCGGCTTGCTGCCGTGCGCCAAAATCGCGGCCGCAAACAGCGCGGAATTAATTGCGCCAGGTTTACCAATGGCGAAAGTCGCCACAGGAATTCCTCCCGGCATCTGTACCATCGAGAGCAGGGAATCCATGCCCTTCAACGAGGCGGATTCCATGGGGCAACCCAGCACGGGCAACGGCGTGAGCGCAGCCGCGACCCCGGCCAGATGCGCCGCGCCACCGGCCGCAGCGATGATCACCTTCAAGCCGCGTGCTTCGGCGCTGGAGCACCATTCGAAAGCGAGTTGCGGTGTACGGTGTGCGCTGATGACCCGGCGCTCACAGCTGATACCCAGCTGCTCCAGTGTCTGCACACAGTGTTGCATGACATCCCAGTCCGACGCGCTGCCCATGATAATTCCGACGAGTGGTTTGGCCATAGGCCAGAAAACGAAACCCCGACTTAGGTCCGTGTAAAGAATCTTTCTCGTGCGTTCATACTTTCCGCACTAGCACCGGCTTCCAGCCGGCATCTCCTCCCCACGGCAGGCAGGATACTGCGCTACAGAGAGACCGCAGCCGATCGTCTGCGATGGTTCACAGCAGCGGCGTGCCTTTCGGGACCACCACGATGGTCGTGCCGGCGATCTTGTCGTGCCAACTTTGCTTGTCGTCGTCGAACGCCACCCAGATGAAGCCCAGACCGGCGAACACCAGTGAAAGAAACGCACTCAATGCGCGCACGATGGCGATGCTCCAATCCAACGGCCGATCATCGAGCCGCACCACTTTGAGCCCACAAATAATTCCGCCGATCGTCGTTCCTTTCGTGGCCCACATGACGACCGCGTAAATCGTCAGCCAGAGAGGATAGACATCGCCCACACCAAAAAGGATTTTGCGCATCATACTAAAAACGAAGCCGACCAAAATGAGATCGATCAACGACGCCGCGAAGCGCAACCAGAAGCCGGCCCGGGGCAAAGTCGCCGCAGAAATCACCGGGGGCAGCCCAGCCACCACCGCCGCAGCAGGCGCAACTCCGGCCGAGATATTCTCTCCTGCCAACGGAGGCACGGCGGCCGTATTCACCGGAGTCATAGGCGCAGGCCCGGCCGGCCGTTTGCTTTTCATCGAACTGATCAATGTATATAACACCACCCCAAGTCCGAGCAGACCAATCAACTTGTAGAGGATAAACCCAAGCACCGGCACCGTGTAGAGTCCGAGCACCATCACCCCGCCGATGAGTACGCCAAACACCGGCTGCGCCAGCGGACCATCGCCAAATAATTTCGTGATACGCCGACCCAGCCAGGCGAGAATAACCACCTTGCCAAACAACGCCGCGATAAACAGTCCGAGCGAGAATAACGGAATCAGGATAAAGCCGATGGCGATAAACATCGTCAGCACTAACAGCAGAAACGCGACGGGCGTAAGCAACATGGCCAACACGGAAGCCAAAAGGGAAAAGCCGGGCTTTTCCTCGAGGGTCTGCACACACTTGTTCACCCCTTGAGGGGCCAGCAGCGCGATCAAGGCGTAAAAACCCAGAAAGCCAAAAGCAATCGACCACGCCCACATCAGCCGCGCATCGAAGGCCAGTGGCCGCGCATAAAAAAGGCATTTTTCGAACCAAGCGTGCAGCCAATCGAAATTACAAGCATGACCGCCGAGTGCGATATTCTGCACGTTGCCCTTCACAATCGCTTTCGGATCGCGCTTCAACTTACCGCCAATGCAGACAACTTCGCCACTCACCTCCGCATCGGGCCCGAGCTCGACATCACCGAGCACGGCCACCACTTCACCCTTCACCTTGCCATTGACATAAATGCTACCCAACACCGCCACGGCGGCACTGCCCACGGAGCCGCCGGTCACTCGCGTGTTGCCAAAAACCGATACCACCGCGTCACCGACTTTGCCCGATGAGGTCGACGAACCCAAAACCGACACCACCGCATCACGCACTTCACCCTCAGAAGTGGACGAACCCAAAATCGAAACCACCACATCAGCGTATTCCCCTGCGGCCAGAGTGCTATTATTCAGAAAACTAACGCGCTCATTCTCCGAGTGGCGTTTCCCTTTCCAATGCAGGCCATGCTGGTTTACTTTTCCTTGCTTGGTTTTCGACTCAGATGAGGGCGATGCTTCAGGACCAGCGGTCTGCTCTGGCGCGACCGCACTCTTTTCTTCACTCGTCTCTTTGTCGTCATCGTCCACTTCTGCTGTCTCAACCTTTGTCGCCGTCGGAGCAGAAACCGCCGGCACCGCGGGCACCGCGCTTACCGCCGCAGCGGGTATTTCGGGTTTGGCTTCCGTCGCGACAACTTTTGGCGGCTCTTCTTTTGCAATGGTAACTGTCGCCGCCGGCGGTTCAGTGGCAGCGGGCGCGGGTGCGTTCTGGCCACGCAAGGTTGACCCAAGGCCGAAGCCCACCGCCAATAAAAAAGGAAGAATCAGGTTTCGAATACGATAAGTTTTCATGGGAGAAATTATTGATTGTTGCGGTAGAGCACGCGGTAAGTGGCGGCACCCAGACCGAAGAAAGTGGCATACAGCCCCGCGATGATAGCCAAGCCACCATAGAGCCAAAGCGGCGAGAGGCCGCTGAACGTTTGGCTGGTGAACTTAACCGTCCACACCGCCACGCTATAAAGGCGGGTGAGTCCTTCGAACCGGCTGCTGAATTCCTGCCAGACCAGACCCGGCTGCGAACCGTGCATGAACAAATAAAACGCGGTGATCGCCGTGCCCGCGACCGCTGTGACGCCGGCGAGAAACAGCGACCGCACGGCCGCCGGCCAATAGCTCCAGGATTTATGATACCACGCGATGGACGCGCGGTGTTCGATGGCGGCCAGCACCCGCGCTTCAAGGGTAGACGGCGCACGATGCCCGGGCAGACCGCGCAACTCGCGGTGAATAAATTTTTCGAGCTCTTCTGGTGTCAGGTTATTCATGGCAGAAAATATTCGGGTTAGTCTTACTCTGTTATGTTTGAGGTGGGTGGGGTGCCCTCACCCCGCTGGTTTCAGCTCTCG
>JANYCF010000358.1 GCA_025360455.1 Opitutaceae bacterium
CCAGAAAAAATCCGACAGGGCAAAAGCGTACTCCGGTTTCGGATCAACAACCGGCGCTTCCTTAAGGAAATTGGTCGCCTCGGCGGGAGTTGCACCCGTATTGCCGGATTGAAACCCCGGAGTCCGCTTCTGCCCTGTCGGATTTTTTCTGGAGCTTGCCAGCAGCCAGAGCTGGCAGGGGCTAATTTAGTTTGCGTGCGTAGCGTAAGAGCAACGCGGCGGTCTGCCAGTCCGCAGTTCCGGGTGCGAGTCCCGGCGCGCGCACCATTTTCCGACAGCATAACGATCGTACGATCTTCAACGCCTCTTTGACGGCGTTACGGATGCCCGTCGCACCATGGAGCTGTGGTGTTAACAGTCAGCACAGCGGACTTTTAATCCGCCAGGTGCGGGTGCAAATCCCGCCGGCTCCACCAACAATTGCCACCTGTCAGTCATCGAGGGCGGACGCACGGAGAAATCTTCCGGCGCCGAGCGACCTGGAACTGCAGCGTGTCACGACGTGCCCGAGTAGCGAAGGGGCCGGTCTGCAAAACCGGTATTACCGCGGGTGCAAATCCCGCCGTCGTGTCCATTTTCTTTCGGGGCTGTGATGATAATAGCAGCATGCCGCACTTGCAATGCGGACGAGACGGAGCGTAACCGTCCAGCTCCACCAATTTTGCCCGGGAGGTGTTGATAGATGCATGACTGCCTTCCAAGCAGAAGGAGCCGGCGCGCTACCGGCCCCGGGCACCACAGGTCCTAGATGTCCAAGCGGACGGGTTGGTTTCCAAATCCGACCGGGAAGTGCGGGAGCGCAGCAGCGCGACTGGGCCGCGATAGCGGAGCCCGTAGGGCCGAGTGCGATGAGCACGAGCCAATCCCGCAGGACTTTTTCCAAAATACGGACGTGGCCGACAAGCAAGGCAGCCGTCTCCAAAACGGTTTTATGCAGGAGCATTACCTGCCGTCCGTGCCAATTTTTTTGGAGGTTAGGCCGATCTAGTGATGGCGCGTGGGTGAAGACCACGAGAGCGCGGCGCAAAACCGCGAGCCTCCACCATTTCATAGCAGGAAGCGGACAGTTCCGCCGTCGGTTTCATAAGCCGGCTCATTCCGTGCAACTCGGAATCCTGCTCCCACTTTTCGACGGAGCGTAGAGTAGCAGCTAACGCGCTCGGCTTGGGACCGAAAGATCGCAGGTGTCCCTCGACTTTGCTCGGGACCTTGAGCCTGTCGAAACGGCAACCCCTGTCGCTCCGACCATTTTTTCAGGTGCGTTGCCCAGTTAGCAGGGCACCGGCCCGTGACGCCGGGGAAGTGGGTGCAATTCCCACCCACCTGACCAGCCTTCGCTCGCGGAGCTACGGCTCGGCGAGCCACGTGACCGAAGACAAACTAGCAGAGTCGCCTGCCTGTCGAGCAGGAGATAGCGGGGGCAGCACCCGTCGGTCACGCCATTTTTTATCGGTGCGGAAGCACAGCAGTGCGACCGGGCCGCCGCACGCGGAGCCCATCGGGCCGAGCGCGAAGAGCGCGAGCCAATCCGATCACGAGCGCCATTTCGGGCGGATCGTCCAACAGCGAGGACCCCTCTCCTACACAGAGGAGATCACGGTGCGAATCCGTGCCTGCCCACCATTGTCAGGTAGCTCAACAGCAGAGCGGCCGTCTGTTAAGCGGCAAGATGTAGGTGCGAATCCTACCCTGACAGCCAATTTCGTCGGCGAGTGAGCCAGTGACCACGCCTGCCCGACATGCAGGAGGGCCGGGTGCGACTCCCGGGCTGACGACCACTTCCTTAGTCAGAGCGGAGGGTTTGCTCTGGCGAGGAGATAAGCTGGCCCGGCCGAAAGGCCGGAGGCGAGTGACCTCCACTTTGCCAGCACCATCCGGATGTAGTGTAGCAGCCAACACGCTCGCCTCGGGCGCGAGTGATCGGGGGTGCGAGTCCCTCCGTCCGGACCACTCTTTTGCGGTGTCGTCTAACAGCAGGACAACGGGCTTTGAACCGAATGGCGCTTAAGTAATCCCAAGGACTTTCTTGCCGAGGCGTTTACGCCGAGGGGCACCGGGCACGGTCGTGAACAAAACCGCGCGGCTTAATTGCTGCATTGCTTTCAGCGTCGCTTGCACGGTGCGCCAGTTCGTG
>JANYCF010000058.1 GCA_025360455.1 Opitutaceae bacterium
CTGAGAGGGCGTCTAAAAAGGGTCCATGGGTAGGGCGGGACCGCTGGGCCCGCCGCGATTGGCCAGTGAGTGCACCCACAAAACGGCGCGCCCTGCGGTCACGCCCTACCCCGAGCAGGCGCTTTAGACGCCCTCTTACGGGAAAGTAATAATCCGCCGGAATTGACACGCCGCTCATCGGCTTGCCCTGCGGCTTGCGCGACAGACGATGATCCAGCGCGTCGAGTGCGGTTCGCAGTTTGGTTTCGGTGCTCATGGCTTTGCTTCGCCGCTAAAATATCTTTCCAAGGTTTCGATCAGCTTGGGGAGATCGGCCTCCGATGTTTGCCAGACCAGCGCCAAGTCAACCTCTCCATAATCGTGCGCGATGATGTTGCGCATTCCGCGCATCGCCCGGAAAGGCAGCTCGGAAAGCAACCTCTGCGTCTCCGGTGACAATCGGCTGGCCGCCTCACCAATGATCTCAAGCCTGCGCAACACGGCATCCTGTTTTTCCGAATCAGAGAAAAATGCCTCGCGATTCACCCTGCCAGATAAGTCCGGATGAGCCGGGCCGACTCCACCATATCCAGCAGAAGTCCCGACTGCCGCTCGGCCGTATCGGAGCCCGACGGATATGAGTCATCGGGCATAAACAGTCACTGGATTCGCCAGGATTGCCCGGCGGCGATAGGCATTGCGGCCTTGCTCAACGGCCCGGCGACTGAGCAGGTCCACCCGGCGGCCTAGCTTCAGTTCCAAGTCCTCGTGCAAGGCACCCATTTCGAACAAGCCGGGTTTGGAGCCGGGCAAAAACTCTACCAGTAAATCCACATCGCTATCCGGACGGGACATACCGTTCACCTGTGAGCCAAACATTTCCAGTCGCGCTACCGGGTGCTTTTCACACACCGCACGCACAGCCGAACGCAAGCCGGTCAGGGACAAAGGAGCTGCAGGTGCGGGCTTCATACGACCATTCAATCCAAACCACCGGCCTTGGCAAGGTGGCAGTTGCCCTCCTATCGGGTACAAAAAACCAGATTACCTCATGCAACATTGTACGCTCCCGCCAAACCCCGTCGTTTGTCATTCAACCCAACCGCCAACACTCAACGCGTGCCGACGGACACCCTGCGCGGAGGCCGGCCCGGCAACGGCGTCAAAATGAAACCCTGAAATACCCCCGCCTCGTTAAATTTCTCCGCCAGAGTCACACGGCTGCCGCCCTTCAATCCATATGTCCGCCGGATCGCCGCCGGAATCGTTATCCTTCCCCGAGTCGAGAATCGTCCACGATAATTGATGGGGGCTGGTTTCATCGGCTATTTTTGAAATACGTCTGTACGATGGATCGCAAGAAACGTCTCATCCGGCAACGCAGCATCCTTTGGCAACTGGAGTGCCTCACCTTCGTGGGCGGCAAAATTTTCGGCCACGGCACGCTGTGGCAACGCGGCTTTCAGCCCGCGAGAAAGTCTGAGCCGCAAGCTCCCATCGAATGTGATAAGCCCAAGGTCGAAAGCCGCGTCATGCAGCCGAGAGAGACACAAACCATTCCGCACGTTCAGACGTTCCCTCTCGTGCTTGCCCCACGGCAAAATGTGCGAAGCGATCAACAGTTCACGCACGGCCAATCCGGTAACGCCACACTGCCCACCGAAGTTATTCAATACAGCCTGTCGAAAATACTCCTGACCACGGCGGACTTTGACGGTCGCCTGTGTCTCGGTCGGACCGCTCGGGGCTTTGCGCATCCGCACGCCATCCTTTGCGGTCACTTCAATTGCCTTGGTTTCATCAGCGTCGAACAAAGCACGAAACGCCGCTTCACTGGCTGGCACAGTTTCGGCCAGATTCGAGTGAAATTCCGACCAGACCGCTCGATCCAGCGCACTGGCACCGGACAGCCCTTTGATGCCGCGCATTTTCAACGCCGGATCAAGCGAAGCAAAATTACTCAGCTTCATAGCCAAGCTGTTCGAGCCACGTCCCATCTTCTCCGCCAATGCGATAATCGCCGGCTGCCGTGAATGCATCTGTCCAAAGGTCAGCTTGTGATAGAGATTCAACGCCACCAATAGCTCATCGTGAGTCCATTTCATTCTCGGAACTTGTGCCATTGCGTCAGGCAAACAGTTCCCCGCCAAACTGCGAACCAAAGAATTTGCTTTCCCAGATGCTGAAACCTGGCCAGGTGAGTTAGTCCAGCAATGGACAAACGACCAATACGCTCCGGCTACGCAATCTTCATCCCCACACTGTGTCAGGGCACGATGCCATCATGTTACGAGGAAGATCATGCTTCAGTGTTTGCAACCGAAGTGGAGGCCCAGCGTGAAATCGCTGATCACCAACTTATCCGCATCCAGCAATTTCTCGACGGGGAACGAGACTTTGAGGATGCCATGACTTCTGAAGAATATATCCTGCCAGTCGATGTTTGGCCTGATGGCCGCATCTCAACCGAGGAAGGCCGCTTATACGGCAAACAAGAGTAATTGTGTGGACATTTTCACCAAACGAAAACGATCCGAGGTGATGTCGCTCATCCGCTCATATGGCAACAAGGCCACCGAATTTCGGCTGATTCAGATTTTTCGGGCGAATGAAATCACCAGCTGGCGACGGGGCTCGAAGCTGCCGCTCACTCCGCGAAGGTCCAAGTCTCAAGGAGCAAGTGCCAAGAACCGATCAACCGGAAAAGTGCGGCCGGACTTTGTTTTTCCCATGCTCAAGCTGGCTGTTTTTGTGGATGGTTGTTTCTGGCACGGTTGTCCGCAGCACGCGACTCAGCCGAAAACTAACGCGAAGTTCTGGCGTGACAAGATCGCCGGCAACAAGGCGCGCGACAAAAAAGTGAATCGCCTTCTGCGAGCCAAGGGCTGGAAAGTAATTCGTGTCTGGCAACACGAGTTGAGTCGGAAGAACGAAGCAAAACTCCTCAAACGTTTGGCGCCACTAAGCCACACTAAGGCCTCACTAATCCGATCTCATTAGTGTCCCTCAGTGTGGCTTAGTGGTTAATTTTTATTTGAATTCTCCGCTGCATCAGCGGCCTCCTGTGAAAAAATCCGGCAAATTTATTGAACCAGAGGAACCACCGACAGCACGGCAGCCTAGGCTCTGATTCCCCTGTCTCTTGGCGGCCACTCCCTCGGGGGTTCCTCTCGGCCATGTCAGCCACTTGACGAGCCTACCTTGGCACTTGGAATCCGGCCCGGACGTGCTAGGGATCTCCTCATGCCTGACCGCATCACCATCGCCCCGGACATCTGCAACGGCCGCCCGATCATCCGCGGCACCCGCATCACGGTGCAGACCGTGCTCGAATTTCTTGCCGCCGGCGATTCGATGGATGACGTGCTGGCCGAATATCCCGCGCTATCTCGCGATGACGTGAAGGCCTGCCTCGATTATGCCTCGCGGCTGATGGCCAACCATTACTCGGTCCTGCCCGTGGCATGAAGGGTTTCCTGTTTGACCAGAATTTGCCGGCCCGGCTGATCTTTCAGCCTGCGCTGCCGGTCATACACGCAGTTGCCCTTGGAGCCAGGCCCACCGACAGCGAGGTGTGGGAACACGCCAAACAGGAGCGACTCGTGATCGTCTCCAAAGATACCGATTTCTCCGACCGCATTATCGTGAGCACTCCTCCACCCTGGGTTGTCCATTTGCGGTTCGGCAACATGCGTCGGCGTGAATATCACATCCACTTGGCCAAGGTATGGGCGCAAGTGGAATTCTTGCTGAAGTCGCACAAGCTGGTGAATGTTTACGCTGACCGAGTGGAAGGCATCAGCTGATTGAGGGGCGGGCTACGCTTCCGGCTTTGCGTGAAGCTACGGCGCGGCAAGTTGTCCGAAGCACGATACTCAGCGCAAGGCGAACGATACGCCAAACTCGCCCCGCTCATCCGGCCGGGCGGAACGCAGCGTTGACTAAACCTACGTAAGGATTTGGTTCCTACGTATGAAGACTAAGCTCACCCTTTATGTCGACAAGGCCGCCGTAAAACGGGGCAAGCTCTGGGCGCGCCGGCGCAAGATCCCTCTCTCCCGCGTGGTCGAGAACCACCTGACCGCCTGAGCGCCGCCGACGCGGGCGAACGTTTCCTCGCCAAATGGCAGGGCGCATTCAAGCTCGACCCCGCGCTTAAGGACGAACGGATCGCCGCCATCGTCGCCAAACACATGCGCTGACGATGCGTCCGCTGCTTGACATCAACGTGCTGATCGACGTCGCCCTCGCCCGGCCGGGTTTGCACGCGGCGAGCGGAGCGGCGGTGGCGTGGTGTCTGAACAATCCGGGATCGGGCCTGCTGGCGGTCCATTCCTTGGCCACCTTTTCCTACCTCGTCGGCCGGGCCGCCAGCCCAGCCAAAGCCCGAGCATTCCTCACCGACTTGATCGACGGAACCGACATCGCCCGTCTCGACCATTCCGAGGTCAAGCGTGCCCTTGCTCTGCCCATGACGGATTTTGAGGACGCCTTGGTGGCGGCCGCCGCCGAGAGCGCCGCCGCCACCCACATTGTCACCCGTAACACCGCCGACTTCCGGCGCTCACCCGTGCGGGCGGTGACGCCGGAGGATTTCATGCGGCTGATTTCCCCGCCTGAGAGGGCGTCTAAAAGGTAGGGCGCATTATCCCTAACGCGCCGCTGCAACGAACGCCGCTCTCCCAATGCCGGCGGATTAAGATAATCCGCCCTACCTTCAACAGGCTTTTTAGACGCCCTCTCAAACATTTGGCACCACTGCTGGGCAACTAATCAGGAATTAACCGCGGAACACGGAAGGAGGGTAGTGGAAACGACTCTGTCCTGGTCTGGCATCGGCAGCGTTTTCGGTGTATTTCGTGTGTTCCGCGATGACCTCTCCGACGTGCTCGAGTCTGAATTTTCCACTATAAGCCTGCAATGTTGAGCGTTGAAAGTTGGAAGTTCTCCGGGAGCTGTGGCCGAAGAAAGACCGCGTGGCGCCGCCTATACGCGGCCTCGTTTATCCCGCATCCCACCGTCCTCATCCGTTCTTGCACACAGCAACTGGCACTTACGTTAGTTTTTTCTGGAAACTTTCTAACGGATCTGCCGATCACAAGGGTATCCATCATGAGCACCACCCCTACTCGCCCCGTGAATCCATTGACCGGTCAAATCAGCCAACAGTGGCACCGTGATTCACGGCCGGCCTTCGTTCCCCCCGAGCCAATCAAACCTAATGAAGACGAGCCCTGGAAAGCCGTCTTGCCGACCACCGAAGTCAACGGCAATGGGCGCAGAATTCTGCTCGTGGACGATGAACCGGCGTTGCGCGAAATCACCAAACTGTTGCTCGAACGACGTGGCTTCGAAGTCATCACCGCCAAAGATGGCGTGACCGGCCTGTTGGCTTTTTCCGCCAACCCCCACTTCGCCGCTGTGATTTCCGACCTGCGGATGCCCCGCGCCGACGGAAGGACTCTCATCTCGTCAATTCGGGCGCTGGCCCCGAAACTTCCCATCATCTGCATGACCGGCGTGATCACCGGTGCCCGGGATATCGACGAATTCAAACAACAAATGGGCATCAACACCGTTTTGGAGAAACCCTTTTCCGAAGCTGCGCTGATGGCCTCACTCGAACGCGAGTTGGCCGACGTCTCGTGAGTTGAAACCGGAATCAGCGATCCGTTTCTTACCGGAGCACGCAGAGAGCCGCACCATTCGGCGGGTTCAGGTTGCCCTGAGCAAAGTCGAACAGGCAGCGTTCGATCCACGAACCGCCGAATTCGTAACCACGGAAAACACGGAAAGATGAACGGGAAGCCGAAAAAATCGCCGATCCGTCATCGGCGATATTTTCCGTGTGCTGTTCCTGCGTCGCCCAGTGGTCACCTGGGCCTATTTCCACACGAGGACCTTGAGACCTTTGACGCGTTTAAATTCCCCGGCATTGGCGGTCACGAGCGTAGCACCCAGGCTGCGAGCTTGGGCGGCAATGAGAAGATCGAGCGGGCCAATCGACGTACCCGCCGTTTCTAAAGCAGCACGGATTTCGGCATAGTGCAGCGCAGCGTCGAGGGTGAAGTCAGCGAGCAAAAAAAGATTGAGAAATGCTTCGAGCCGCGCCGCTTGATGCGGATGAGTCGAGAGATTCTTTTTTACGCCGGTCCAAAGTTCGGCGGCGACAATGACGGGGATGCCGGTAAGCACCGGATCAGGCAATTTCCCAAGCCCCGTCTGATTCCGCAGCACCGGAATGCAAGCGCTGGTATCGAGGAGGTAGGCAGGCTTCACGTCGTGCCGGGTCAAAACGTGGGAGCAGTCCGCTCATGCTTGGCGGGACGGGGTGGCGGCAAAGGAAAGTCACCGCCTTCCGGAAATTTTTCCGCGAGGTGGCGGGCGATCTCCTTGAAGGAACGAAATTTTACCGCAGGCACAGGTTTGAGCAGTACGTCTTCGCCGTGTCTTTCAATCTGCACCTCCGTGCTGGCAAAACGAAAAGCCTTCGGCAGACGGACGGCCTGACTGCCCCCATGGCGGAAAATCTTGGCGGTGATCATAGCTACATAACGTAGCTACGAAGGAATTTTGTCAAGCCGTGGCGCGGGACCGGTAGTCTCGCCTCACCGCATCCAAAGCACGGTTACTTTTCGTGTATTCCATGTGCTTCATGGCAAACAATTGCCTCAAACTTTTCCCCATTCAGCTCTGCTTCCGCTCGCGCAACCAAGCAAAGATCACCGGCGTCACGATCAGGATGTGCAGCAAACGGGAGAGTATGCCGCCAATCACCGGGATCACGAGCGAACTTGCTCGGGTGGACTTGAGACCTGACTAGTTCATGGCGGTTTTTATTCGTGCGGTGGGTCGGAGAGTCGAGCCGGCAGTGGCAACGAAAGTTGTTGGTCCACACAATTCAATGGGCAGGCCGCTGCGGGCACGTATTCGTGCTTCAGCTTGGGCGGTGGCCGCTTCGAATGCGATGCCGTCACGACGCAAATCTTCCTCCGGAGCAACCTCGGCGGCAGTTCCCGGCGGCGATTGATACCAACCGGGCTCGGAACCATCGGCAGGAAGTTCATCCCTCACCTTAAGTATAGTGAACATGCCACCCATCGTGATGTAGTCGTACTGCCCGGGTCCGCCGACCATCGGCAGCGAGTTTGGGGGATTGGCCATTCCCATCGCCCCCATGTCGCCCATGCCGGTCTCGCCCATCGTCATGTAACCGGGCACGAGCTTGCGAATTTTTTTATCGAGCCCGTCGGTGTCGATCCCGATGAGGTTCCCGAATTTATGGCCCATCTGGGTCATGACATGGTGCAGCATGTGGCAATGCATGACCCAATCGCCGGGTTCGTTCGCCATGAACTCCACGGTGCGCGTGCTGCCGGTCGGCATGTGCACGGTTGTCTCGGGCCATTGGCCGGCCTCGGGGATCTCACCACCGTCGGTGGCGACGACTTTGAAGTTGTAACCGTGCAGATGAATCGCGTGGTGGCTCATCGTGCTCAGATTGCCGATGCGAATGCGCACGCGCTCGCCTTTCTTCGCCACGAGCGACTGCGTGCCGGGAAAACTGCGGCCGTTCATCGTGAAGACATTGAAGTCCGACATCTCGTTCGGATCGGGTCGGCTGGCCCCGACTTCGATTTTCCATTCACTGAGCATGATCGCGTAGTCGCGGTCGGGCGGCGGCTGCGCGGGATTCTTCGGGTGAATGATAAAGAGGCCCATCATGCCGAGCTGCATCTGTGTCATCTCGTCGTGATGCGAGTGATACATGAGCGTGCCATGTTGTTTGAGCGTGAATTCGTATTTGTAGGTTTCGCCGGGTTGGATGGCTTTCTGGGAAACGCCACCGACTCCGTCCATGCCGCTCGGCAGCAGGACGCCGTGCCAATGCACCGTGGTGGGCGCGTCGAGCCGGTTGGTGACGTAGATGCGAACACGATCTCCTTCCACCGCTTCGATGGTCGGGCCGTGAACGCGGCCATTGTAACCCCAACAGTTGGCGATCAATCCCGGGGCGAATTCGTGGGTCACGGATTCGGCGGTAAGATGGAAAACCTTTACGCCTTCGACCATCCGCCAAGGCAGCGTGGCGCCGTTGGGCGTGACGACCGGACGATAGCCCGGTGATCCACCCGGTGGGATAAACGGTTTCGTGGTGCCGTCGCTGGTCGCCGCGCTCTTGTCGTCTTTCGCGAGCATACGGGCAACGGGCGAAAGCAGGGCGGCGCCACCCGCGAGGGCCAGAAAGTTTCGGCGATTCAAATGGGATAAGGACATGATAAAATCTCCGTGTTATTGATGAGAGTGATGGTGGTGTTCTGGCACAGGTTCCGCCTCCGGTTCCAGGGCTTTTTCAATCGCGACCGCAGGCAAGCGGTGCCCCAGCGCACGCTCCAGTTCGGTGCGCGCCCACCAGTAATCACGCAGGGCTTCGACGCTCTCGCGCTCGGTGCGTTGCTGCGCCTCCTTGGCGGCCAGGAGTTCATAAACACTTTTCTGCATTGCATTATATTGCAGCAACGACTCGCGCAGGATGGCACGCCGCTGGGGCAGCAGGGTCTGCTGATAAAATTCTGCCGCCTTTCGTCCCGCGTTTAGCGCGTCGCAAGCGGCGCGCACTTCGGAACCGATATCGGCCGAGAGCGCTTCCGTCCGATCCTGCGTCTGGCGCAATTCCGCAGCGAGCCGGGCCAGTTCAGGCTGGCCCTGATCAAAGAGCGGCAACTGCAATGTTATTCGGGGACCAGTCACGCGTGAACCGTCGGAATCACGTTCCGTATCCACCCCGAGATTGACATCGCCGGGCAGCAGACGCGTGCGGCGTTTCAGGTCGAAGGCTTTTTGCGCCAGCTCGGTTTGGGTGCGCAGTGCCGCCAGATCGAGCCGCTGATCCAAGGCGAGTGTTTCGAGATGATCGGGCAACTCATCGCGAAGAGGCAAAGAGGGCAAACCTCCCGCCAATTTCCACTCGGTTTGTCCGGCCACGAGCCCCAGCAGGCGATTGAGATGTTCACGCGCGACCCGAATTGCCGCATCAGCCCGGGCCAACTCCACCTGCGTTTGCTGCGCGGAGGCCTGGACTTGGGCGAGCTCCAGTTTCGGAATGTTGCCCGCCTCAAACTGGCGACGCGCGAAATCCGCCGCTGCCTCATTGACCTCGGTGATTACCGCAAGGCGAACCCGCAGCTCCTGTTGGGCCAGCACATCGTAAGCGGCGCGGCGCACCACAGCGACAAGTGCGAGCACCTCATGGCTCACGCGATACTGGGTTTGCCACAGGAGGTTTAGCGCGACGCTCTTGCGGGCCGGTAACAGCAGCGATTCCAAGAGCGGAGCGCTCAGCCCGAATTCCACGTTGGGTCCGCGCGGAGCGACATTGGGCCAGCGCACGCTCGCTTCCAACGAGGGATTCGGCAGGCGCGTCGCGGCGGCAAGTCCGGCCTGCGAAAGGCCGAGTTCCTCGAACGTCGCCCGGAGACTGCGGTTGTTAAGCAGAGCGATGCGGACGGCCGAGTCGACGGTGAGATCGGTCGCGAGTAATTCGCGCACGGACGTTTCAACTTTGGCCCGCTCCTCCGGCGTCAGCGGCCAGGCAGCAGCGACCTCCGCTCGATCACCCAACTGGGCTTGAACCGCCGAGAGTGCGGCATGGGGTGATGACGTGGCGCAACCGGCGAGCAGCAGGAGTGCAGACGGCAGAGCAAGTTTGATTGAAGCAGGCATGGGGGAACAAGGTTAGTCAGGAAAGGGAGCACACCTCACGCCGGGCTGAGGCCGGTCGCAAAAGTGCGCAATATGTATGATTCACAGGGAGACGAAACTGTGCGGTCGATATTACAAACCCTGCCGATTATTTGGTTAAGCCCGCTTTGGTTTTCACCGCCGCGGCATCGTCGATGATCTTCAGGAATTTTGCCGGGTCCTTCTTGAAATCCTTGACGCAATGATTGCAGCAGAGCCGCACCAACTGGTCCGGCTTGCCTTCCTGCCGGTACACGTAGTCCTGTGGCTGCCCCATGTCGCCTTCCTCCAGCTTGTCCTCGGATACGGGACAAAGGGTGAGCGGGTAGTCTTTTTTTGCCTGGGCCAGCCATTCGGCGGTTACCTTGGCGGCATCGGTTTTGATAAACGAACCGGCGGAGTTGCCCTCAGCTTTGTTGTGGTCATGGCCTTCGTGCGCGAACGCGACGACGGTGAATGCGGCGCTGCAAAGCAACGCGGATAAGATTTTTAATGTAGAGAAATATTTCATGGAAGTTTTGTGGTTGATGAGTTGAAGCCTGAACGTGCCTGCAGCGCTGGTGCGCTGTCCGGCAAGCGGGCAAAAAGCCCGCAGCGATATTGTCGGCGCAAATCGCGCGACAAATTTTTCAAACCACAAACGGAGGGGCGTGATCCAGCAGGCACTGCTGCAGCACGAGATCGGCGGGCGACAATCGCCCCGGCGGACCGGTATCCACTGCCTCAACAACCAAAACACGGAGATGATCGGCAAAGGCATCGGCCGGCGCCAAGCAATACAACAGGACAGAGTCCGCCGGTGCCGTCACACTGAAGACGTCCGCACCTTGCGCCGGAAAAGAATTAAAACTTTGGCAGGCACAGCTGGCGTCGTTTGGGCCGGAGTGCGCGTGTTCCGAGGTGCCCGCGTGTTGGTCGGCATGGGCGCAGGCATGCGCGTGAGCATCAGGGGGCGGTTCAACCGTCAATCGGGTGAAACAAAAAGTGACTGAGAACAGCCAAATCGCAGCCGCAGCCAGCAGCACGCGGGCGGAGAACGATCTGGGATGGTTTGTTGTCATGCGGTCGGGTATCGAACAGTTACGCTATAGCATGTATTGGGCCGATTCTTAAAAAGAACAAGTGCCCCAGCAAAAATGGATGCCACCAGGCACGTGGAGTCAGCGTGGAAAAAGACATCAGCGGCCAGTCTCCTTCCAGGTGGTCTGATTCATCAGCTCGTCGAGCAGGCTTTGCGGCCGCTCTCCCCGCGCAAACCGGTCGCGCGCCCGGTCGAACATCTGGAGGCATATGGGACAGCAAAGCGTGAAGTTGCGACCCTGATGAGCGACGTGCGAAACGCCGCTGGTGCCATCGATGGTCTTGCCGCAAACGACGCACGTTTCGGAACCGGTAATTTCGTCACTCATGCAGGTAATGGGGGTTCAATTGGGACGGTTGCAGGCGACGCCGGCGCATCGAGACCGCGACGGCGCCATACATAAAAGATGGCGGGATAGACGAGCAGCTCCATCAGCGTCGAGGTGACGACGCCGCCGATCATGGGCGTGGCGATGCGTTTCATCACGTCGGCGCCGGCACCGTGGCTCCACAAAATCGGCATGAGGCCGGCGATAATGACCGCAGCGGTCATGGCCTTCGGGCGAACGCGCTTCACGGCGCCGTGGTAGATGGCGTCGCGCAGATCGACCGTGGTGCGAAGCCGGCCGGTTGTCTTCCAGTCTTCGTAGGCGAGATCAAGGTAGAGCAACATCACGACGCCCGTCTCGGCATCGAGGCCGGCCAGAGCGATGATGCCAACCCACACGGCCACGCTGAGGTTGTAATCGAACAGGTAGATCATCCAGAACGCGCCCACGAGGGAGAATGGCACGGCGAGGAGCACGATGGCGGTCTTGATCCACGACTTGGTGTTGAGGAAAATAATGAAGATAATGATCAGCAGCGTGAGCGGAATCACGATCAGCAGGCGTTGCTGGGCGCGTTGCATGTATTCGAACTGACCGCTCCAAAAGATGCTGTAGCCGGCCGGCACCTTGAGTTCGCCGCTGCGCAGAGCGTCGTTGACGGTCTGCTGCGCGCGCTTCACATAGCCGCCAATATCCGAGCTCTGCACGTCGACGTAGATCCAGGCGTTGGGCACCGCGCCCTCGCTTTTCACGCCCATGGGGGCGGCCACGACCCGGATCTTGGCGAGCTGGCTGAGCGGCACTTGGGCCATCTGGCCGGAAGTGCTCCCACCCATCGCGGCGGAAGTACCGGCGGATTTCACCGGGATCACAATGTCGCGGAGTGCTTCGAGATTTTCGCGGTAGTCACGATCATAGCGGAGAATGACGCCGTAACGTTCGAGGCCTTCGACGGTGGTGGTGAGCGGCATGCCGCCAAGTGCAACCTGGAGCACCTCCTGCACCTCGCCCACGGTCAGGCCGTAACGGGCGATCGCGTCGCGATCGATGTCGAACTCAACATAGTTGCCACCCATCACACGCTCGGCGAACACGCTGCCGGTGCCGGGCACGCGATGGATAAGCGCCTCGATCTGGCCGGCAATGCGTTCGAGCTCGGCGAGATTGGGACCGGCAACCTTGATGCCGACGGGGGTTTTGATGCCGGTGGCCAACATGTCGATGCGAGTCTTGATCGGCATCGTCCACGCGTTGGTGAGGCCGGGGATTTGTACGGCGGTGTTCATCGCCGCGACCAATTCGTCATTCGTCCGACGACGATGTGCGATAATTTTACCGTCCACGTTCTTGATATCCACGACCGGCCATTCTTTCTCGGGCTTTAGCATGATGGTGGTCTCGATCATGTCCATCGGCGCAGGATCGGTGGCGGTTTCGGCGCGGCCCATCTTGCCAAAAACGTGATGCACCTCGGGGAAGGCGCGGATCATCTGGTCGGTTTGTTGCAGAACCTCGCGGGCCTTGGTCGGTGAGATGCCGGGAAAAGTCGTCGGCATGTAGAGCAAGTCGCCCTCGTGGAGCGGCGGCATGAACTCTGAGCCGAGATTCTGAAAGGGAAAAGCCCGGCCAAATTTCGCCGCGAAGGTTTTCACGCCGCCCTCGGGCAACGGCTGGACGACCCACGCATTCCACGGAAAAAACACCCAGCCCACGATCACGGCGGCCGTGATGATGACAACCCAGCGAAACTTGATAACGAGATCGAGCAGCGGGTGGTAGAGCCAGATGAGGAAACGGTTCACCGGGTTTTTCTCCTCGGCCGGAATTTTTCCGCGGATGAAAAATCCCATGAGCACCGGCGCAAGCGTGATCGAGAGCAGGGCGGCTGCGGCCATCGAATAGGTTTTGGTGAAGGCGAGCGGCTTGAACAACCGGCCCTCCTGCGCCTGGAGCGTGAATACGGGCAGGAACGACACCGTGATGACGAGCAATGAGTAGAACAGCGTCGGCCCGACCTCGATGGACGCATCACGGATGATGTCCCAGTGCGGTTTCTTCCCGCCGTCCCGTTCGAGATGTTTATGGGCGTTCTCGATCATGATGATCACCGCGTCCACCATCGCCCCGATGGCGATGGCGATACCGCCCAGCGACATGATGTTCGAGCTGAGGCCCTGACTGTTCATGACGATGAAGGACATCAGCACGGCAACCGGCAGAATGATGATCGCGACCAGGGCGCTGCGGAAATGCAGCAGGAAAAGCAGACAGATGAACGCGACCACGATGCTTTCCTCGATGAGCTTGGCTTGAAGGGTCTCGACCGCGCGGTCGATGAGCGCGGTGCGGTCATAGACGACGGTGTATTCCACCCCCTCAGGCAGGCTCTTCATGGCTTCGTCGAGCCGCGCCTTCACTCCCTGGATAACCTGACGCGTGTCCACGCCGTAACGCACCACCACGATGCCCGCGACGGTCTCGCCCTCGCCGTTCAGTTCGGCGATGCCGCGACGCATGTCGGGGCCGACCTGCACATTCGCCACTTCGCCGAGCAGAATCGGCGTGCCGCCGGGACCGCGACCGACGGCGATCTTGCGAAAATCATCCACGCCCTGCGCATAACCGCGCACGCGCAGGATGAATTCCTTCTCGCCCATTTCAATAGAACGGCCGCCCACCTCGCCGTTGCTCTTCTGCACAGCCATCGCGACCTCACTGATGGAAAGATTATAGGAGTGGAGGCGGTGCGGATCGACCGTGATCTGGTATTGCTTCACATGCCCGCCGACCGAAGCCACCTCCGCCACACCCTCGACGCTGGAAAGCTGGTAACGCAAAAACCAGTCCTGCATCGAGCGCAGCTCCGCGAGATCGTGTTTTTTCGAGTTGAGCGAATACATGAACGCCCAGCCCACGCCGGTCGCATCGGGGCCGAGCCGGGGCGTGACGCCCACCGGCAGGCTGGCTTGCAATCCGCTGAGATATTCCAACACACGGCTGCGCGCCCAGTAAGGATCAGTGCCATCCTCGAATATGACATAGACGAAAGAAAATCCATAAAAGGAGTAACCACGCACGACCTTGGCTTTCGGCACCGACAGCATCTTCGTCGTGATCGGATACGTGAGCTGGTCCTGCACGATCTGCGGCGCCTGGCCCGGCCACTCCGTATAGATGATGACCTGCGTGTCCGAGAGATCGGGAATCGCGTCGAGCGGAATGGTGCGCAGCGCGTAAACGCCGCCCAGCATCAGCGCGCAGGTCGCCGCAAGGACGAGGAACTTGTTCTTCAACGAAAACTCGATGATAGCTTTGAGCATGGCGGGGAAGGTCGGCGGCGGAAATTATTTCGTGGCAACATCGCAGGGTTCGCCCGCTTGCATGGCGGCCACCGTCATACCGCAACTCCCACAAGCGTCATCAGCCTTGGCGGGTTTGCTCCCGTCCGCGCTCGGCAGAGTTCGCAGATAAGAAGCGACCTCCAGTTTACCAATCGGCGGGTGACCGGGCGGGAGGCGCGAGCTCATCCCGTTGCCGTGGGCGCCGGGGTCAGTCGCTGGTTTTTCCGGCATCGCCGCCGCATCGACTTCCTCGCCGCAATCCAGCATCGTCGAACCGTAGAAAGGATTCTTGAGCACGCCGGAGCGTTGCAGCCAGCGGCCGGTGCCGATGCCGGGCGCCATCGGACACTGAAAGATGCGAAAGCCCTCCGTGTGGTGCAGATGGTTTTCCCGCGCCAGATCGGTAACGGCCGTACTGAAGGCGGCGAAATCCCGGCGGGCCGCCTTGATCGTATCGCGGTCGGGCAACGCGTCCTTAAATTTCTCCAGCGGACCGTGCGCCGCAGATTTGGAACCGGCGAGGAACACCGCGAGCGACTGCCGCAGGGCCGGAAGATTTTTTTGGTAACGGGCAAAGTCGTCCGCCGCGAGCGCCTCACCGCCGTCGATCGTCGCGAGCGCGAGCAGCTTCAATGAGGCGCGGGCCTCGTTCGGTAATTTGGTCGCATCGTCCATTCCGACGGCCGCCGATGTGCTGCGACCGGAATCGGCCGGACTGGCGACGGGGACAACGGCGACGGTGGCAGCCTCGGCCCCGCCGGTTGACTTCAGCATTTTCTGAATCGCGTCGCGGAGCTGGCTTTCGGAATCGAGCATGAACTGCCCGGAGGTGACGACGCGGTCGCCCTCGGCGAGACCGTCGAGCACCTCGTAGAAATTGCCTTGGCTGCGCACGCCGAGCTTGATTGCGCGCGGCTCGAACGAGCCGTCGGTTTTCGCGATGAATACAGTGTTGTGTTCGCCACTGCGCAGCACGGCGAGATCGGACACAAGCACGGCCGAGGCGTTCAACTGCGCCGCAAAACGCACATCCACAAACATGCCCGGCCGCAGCGCGCCGTCAGCATTCGGCAGCACGATGCGCGCGGTGGCCGTGCGGGTCTGCTCCTCGACCTGCGGCAAAAGCGATTCCACCTTGCCGTTGATCACCCGTTCCGGGCCGTAGGTCACGCGCACCGTGGCGTCCTGGTCAGCTTGTACGAAGGACAGGTCTTGCTCGTAGATTTGCGCGAGCACCCAGACGGAAGACAGATCGGCGAGCCGGTAGATGCGTTCGCCGGGTTTCATCATCTGGCCAACCACCGCCATTTTCTCGATGACCATGCCGGCAGCGGGCGCGCGATAAAGGTAGGTGCGGCTCGCTTCGCCGGTGCGCGCCAATTCGGCCAGAAATTCCGGTGCAACATCGAAGAGCTGCATCCGGGCGAGCGAGGCGCGGGTAATCGGCCCGCCGGCCGCGCCCTCGGTGCGCAGCGCCACGAGGTAGTTGAGCTGCGCGTTGTAGAGATCGGGCGAATAAATTTCAAAGAGCGGGTCGCCGGCCTTCACCGCATTCCAAGTGGTGTTGACGAAGAGTTTTTCCAGCCAGCCTTCGTACTTGATCGTGATGTCCCGCAGGCCCGACTCGTTGTAGGCGACCGTGCCGACGGTGCGAAACTCGCGCAGCACCGGACCGCGCGTGACGACGCCGGTTTTCAAATTCATCCGCTGGATGGTAGCGGCATCGATGTTGATGGTTTGCGCGGAGACATCGCCGCCTTCGTAAACCGGGACGAGGTCCATGCCCATGGAATCCTTGCCGGGCTTGTCGCTCACCTCGCCGGGATTCATGGAGGATTGGTAGAATTTTATTTTGCGTTCACTCACTGCCGTCGGACTGGCGCTGTTGGACCGGACCGGAACCAACGCCATGCCACAAATCGGACAGTTGCCCGGCTCCTTCTTGATGATCTGCGGATGCATGCCACAGGTGTAGAGCTGCTCGGCGGCAAGGCTGCGCGGGACGAGGAACCAACTGGTGGCCAGCACGGCAAGCAAGATCCATGAGCGAAGCCGGCTCAGCGGTGACCCAGTGTTTGCCCAAGGTGGAACGCGGCCTCCGGACGCGTTTTCTCCTGCGCGCATCGTGCCAACTCGTCCGGAGGCCGAGTTCCACCGTTCAGTGTCTTCAGGTTTTGAGGAGGGCGACTGCTCTACTGCATGGCTAAGGGAGTGGGTGGAAGAATTCATGGGCAAAAAATGTTTCAAAGTTGGGCGGCGGCCAGTGGCGCACCGGAAGGGGCAATCGTGGCGATCATCAGCAAAAGATCGGTGACGGTGTTTTCGCGCTCGCGCAGGGCATTGGCTCGTTCGAGCTGCATGCCCAGCGCCATCACCCGCGTCTCGGGAATCATGGCCGGCTCGATCATGCCGGATTGATAGCCGGCCTCGACCGTCGCGATGGTGCGCTCATAGCTTGGGAGCGCGGTATCATTAATGTACGCGATCATCCGGTCGGCCTCGCGCACCATGTAGAGCATCTGCGCGAGTTCGGCGGCGAGAGTGATTTGCTCGGCGCTGACGCGTGCGACGGCGGCGTCCTGTTTCGCCCGGGCGGCGGCGATGGTCGCGGCAATCTTGTCGCGCCAAATCGGAAGCGTGGCGGTGGCGGTCGGCCGAAACATCAGGGGACTGGCTTTGAAATCGACCATGAGCCCGGCACTGAAGTCGGGTGTGCCGGACTTGCGCGCCACTTCAACTCCAGCGACGGCCATGTCCACCATCGCTCGCATTTGCGCCAAGCCGGGATTGTCGGCTTGGACGCGTTTCCACAGTTCTTCTTCCGACGGAAGCACGGTGCCCGTGAGCGCGGCCGCGGGCCAGGCCGGATCGGGATCGGCGGGTGCCAGCCCGAGCGTGGACTTGAATCGGACGCGAAGAGCGGTGCGGCGATCGCCGAGCGCGGCGAGTTCCACGCGCACCTTGGCGTCTTCGTTGGCGAGACGTGACTGGGTTTCGAGCGTGCCCATGCCACGACCGGTGGTATAGCCGACTTCGGCCAAGGCGCGGGCTTGATCAAGCGCTTTGAGTGTCGCGTCGCGCAGATGAACCGCCTCGTCGAGGTACGCCAAATCGACCCAAGCCTTGCGGGTATCGGCGGCGATGCGCAACACTGTGGCGACGTATGTGCGATAGGCGATCTGGCTCGTCGCGGCGGCTTCGCGTCCCATCGCGGCGCGTTTGCCCGGGCCCATCAGATCGAACATAACACCGGGCATGAAAGTCATCAGCGTGTCGGTTATATCGGCTTCGAACGTGAGCTGCGGATCAGGCCGGGCCCGCGCGGGGGTGATTTGCTCCACGGCCGCGAGCCAATCGTAGTAGGAGGCAACGACGGCCGGATGATTGAGCGTCGCGTAAAGCATGAAGTCCGCCGGCGACGAATCGGGGCGCAGGACCGGAAGAGCCGGCTGGAGCGCGACGGCGCGTTCGTGGCCGCGAGACTCAGAGGCTGGCCGCAAGGTTTGGCCAACCTGATTAACCTGATCCCGGGCCGCTTGCTCGACTGGCATCGGGATGCCGGCACAACCCGCCAGCACCAGCGTAGCGGGCAGGACAAGAACGAGAAAAGAATGGCACCGCGTTGTCATGGCTGGAAATCAGGAGGTCTTCGCCTTCGCGGCGGCTTCGTCGATCTTCTTAAGGTATAGAGTGGGGGCTTTGGTGAAATCCTTGATGCACTTCTTGCAGCAGAATCGGACCAACCGGTCGGCCTGCCCTTCCTGTTTGTAGATATAATCAACGGCTTCACCCATATCGCCACCGAATTCTTCCTCAGAAACGACGCAGGTCTTGAGCGGATAGGCGGCCTGCGCCTGCGCGAGCCAGGTGGCATCGGGAGCCACGGGGTGAGTCGCAGGTTCGTGAGCGTGAGCGGCCAACAGCAGCGGAGTGCCGACGGACAAGGTAAGCAGACAAAGCAGGAAGATAGGTTTCATGGAAGTGGGTGGAAGTTGGAATTCGAGAAATTTGACCTAAAAGACAATCCAGCCCCGTCAGATTTGGCGTTGGCTGGATCGGTGCTGTGGGCCCGATGCATCGGGTCAGGTTTTCTTCATATCGGAGCAGCCGCTGCAATGAGCGCAGGCCTGGGCCGATGCCTCGGCTTTGGGTTGGGTTTGCGCCTGTTCCTTTTTGGCTTTTTGTTCCTGGGCGTCCTTGGTTCGTTGGGCCCAATATTGTGGGCCGGGACCGGCGATGCTGAGCGAGGTGAGGCCGGCGAAGAGCGCGGCGGCGAGGAGAAGTTTGGTGGCTTTCATGGGAGGAATGAGTTTTGATTTTTCTTAGTCGCACGGGTTGTGCGATGGTCTACCAGTCATACACCGCCACTTCAGAAACCACTCGGACTATTATTTGTGCCTCACTTTTGAGGGATTTCATGTAATCCGGTGTATTATCTTCCGTACTCCCATGAACTCTCCTCGAAAACCCCTCTCTGCTACACTGCGCGATTGGCAGGTCACTCCCCCGGCCGATCCCCACTTCCGCCATAACGTCTGGCAACGCCTCAACGCCCAGATCCCCGCCTCGTGGCCGGCTTACTTGCGCGGACATGCCGTCGCTTGGATGCTCGTCACGGTGCTGACTGTGAGCGCCGCCGCTTTGACCGGACACGCCACCGCGCAAGCCAAAGTGAAGGCTGACCGTGAAACGATGGTTGTTTCTTATCTGGTCGAACTCGATCCGCGCGTGCAGGCCATTCTCAAGCCTTGAGCGTTATGAAATATCTCACGAGCACCCTCGCCGTGTTGGTTCTCCTCGCCGTCGCGACGGGTTTCGTGTGCTACCGCATGAGCTGCAATTCTCCCCTGCATGCCGCCATGACCAAGGGTGATCCGATGGAGTGGCTGCGCGCCGATTTCCATCTCACGGATGCGCAGTTCGCCCGCATCCATGATCTGCATAATTCCTACGCCGGTTCCTGCGCGGAACACTGCAAAATGATTCAGGAAGCGACCAAGGCCCGCAACGCCCTCAAGTCCGCGAGCAGCGCCGATCCCGTCGCGATGATTGCCGCCGAACAAAAAATCCAGGAACTGCGCGCCCACTGCGAAACCGCCATCACGCGCCACGTCCGGCAAGTGGCGGCCCTCATGTCCCCGCAAGATGGCGCGCGCTACCTCGCCCTCGTCCTCCCCAAGATCGCCGATTTCGATCACCAAGCCGCGCCCGACCTACACCTCAATCACTCGTCCTGAACCATGGCACCCGATGCAGGCTCCGGCCCAAGTGACGAAGAGCTGATGCGCCGCCTGCAAAGTGGCGAGGATGCCGCGTTGGCTCCGTTGATGCAGCACTGGGAAATTCCGGTGAAGCGGTTTATCTTTCGACTCATCGGCAACACGGCCGAAGCCGAGGATCTCGCGCAGGAAGTCTTTCTGCGCATCTACACGAAGCGCGGCACTTATCGCGTGGGTGCAAAATTTTCGACGTGGTGTTTTTCCATCGCCGCCAACCAAGCAAAGAACCGACTGCGTTGGTGGCATCGCCGGCCGACACTGTCTCTCAACGCGTGGACCGAAGCCGGCGGCGATACCGCCGATGAATCTCCAGCTGGGGCGCAGGCCATGCAAACCGCGGTGCGGACTGAACGCATCGCCGCCGTGCAGACCGCCGTCGCCGTCCTGCCCCTCGATCTCCGCACCGCGCTGGTGCTTTTCGAATATGAAAATCAATCCATGGCCGAAATTGCCGCCACCCTCGGCTGCACCGCCAAAGCCGTAGAAAACCGCCTCTACCGCGCCCGCCAGCAACTGAAATCAACGCTACAAGTGGTAGAGAATTAGTTGGGGTTTCGGGTCCGGGGTCTTGGATTTGGGGTAGCCACAGGCCGCCGGGCACGATGGATCTAAAAACGGCAGGCGCAGAGGCCTGCCGCTACGCATCAAAACAAAACCGCTCCTTTACAGGAACGAGCAGATGTATTCGCAGATACCGCCGCCGACCTCGATCGTGAAGCCGGATTTGCCCGGGACGTCGAAATACGTGCCGGCCGCGTAATCCTTCACCGCGGTTTGGCCGTCGAGCGTCACAGTGCAGGCACCGGCCACGATTTCCATGCGCTCAGGGGCACCCGTGCCGAAATGGTACGAACCCGCGTAGATCAGTCCGAGGGTTTTCTTGGAATTATCGGCAAACAGCACGGTGTGGCTGACGACCTTGCCGTCGAAATAAACATTAGCCTTGGTGTGGACCGTGACACCGGAGAACTGAGTAGGAAGTGCGCTCATAGTTGGGAGACAGCCCAGCGTGCAAGCAACCGCTTCATGGGCAAGCCTGAGATTGGCTTATGAGAAATGTTATTCACCACAATGCTTACAGCCGGCTGCGTGCATCGGCGGACACCAGACCTCGGGCAAACGTCTCCAAGCGAGCATCCGTCATCGTCAGGTTGAACTTCTTGCCCAGCACCAGCAGACGATAAAGTTCGCCGGTGCTCAAGGAGCGCAACTTGGCTTCGTCGGCTTCTTGCAGGCAACGTTGCACCTGCACTTTGGCCAAATCCATTTGCTTCGTCCGCGCCAACACCACCGCCAGACTGACCCGGCGATCCATGGGCAAAAATTTATCGGCCCCACTCTTGAGTTTGGGCAGAATGATTTTCAGCGCCTCGTCCTTCGTTGCTTCTTCGCCCAAAGCGAGCGCGACATCAGCCCGGGCCACCCAAACACTCAAGTCGGCAGGATAGCGGCGCAAAATTTGGGCGAATCTTGAAGCCCGATCCAACTGGCCCATCTCAACAAAATAGGCCGCATAGCGGCTGACCGCCAACGCATCACTCTGCTCCTCGATCACTTCAAAAATAGTCGCCGACTGATTCTCAAAACCGGCTACCGTAGGAATCTGATAGGGAACGGGACGCAGCCAAAGCGGCAAATGCCAAGCCTGTATCCGGGCCAAAAAGGTTCCTTCAACCTGCCCCATCCCGATCTGGGCGTATTCATTCAAATAAGCATCCCAAGTCGGAATGATGAGATGGGTGACTCCGCGCCGCTCAATCAATTCTTTCGACTCTTCCGGCGTGGCCGCACTGACGATGCGGATCGCCGCTTGGATTCCGTCCAGATTTTCCCAAGCGAGGGTACCCAATCCGCGGATTCCGCCATAATAATTAAAGGGGGTCGTCTCACCGGGCGGGGCCAATACCAAGGCCCCTGCTGGCCCAGCGCGTTTCGCCAACCATTGAGCCAGATCACGCTCAACCAACCCGAGTAGTTCCGCGTCACTCAACGGTGAAGTCACTGGCGGCGGGATAAGCAAAAGTGACCCGAAGGCCAAAACCCCGGCAACAGCTCCGCCAAAATAAAATCGCCCCACCTGACCCAACCCTGGATCACCCAAGACCACCACCAACAGCCCAAGCAGCAGGGCATCCAACGAACCCCAACTCCCAATTCGCCAGCAACCAAAGCCAATTGCCACCAACACCGGACCAAGGGCAAGGGCGAGTGACGCCCGCTTGTGGCTCGCGGTTTTTCCGGAAAAAAACATCCACCCTGCCGGGAGGACCAAGAGCAAGGGCAACACAACGGCCCCCGTCTTGACGGTAAAGCCATCACGGTTCAGCCAATCCCAGAGCGAACCGCTCGCTTCGTAGCCGAGCAACTTGGCTAAACGGAAGATCGAAGTTTCCCCCGCCAAGAATCCCTTATCTCCCATTTTCCACATCACGACAGGCAAAGCTGCTGCCGCCAATAGTCCCAGCACCATCAGGCTAAAGCCTTTGACCCCCAGCGAACTTTTCCCCTGTCGCATCCAGCTTGTTCCTTGTCCCAATGCGACCCCCAAACCCAGCCAAGCGATCCCATACAGCGGATGGATAATCCGCAGCTCCCATGAGCCCATGCCATCCGGGAAATACTCGGCCAAATAGGCGAGGAACACGGCAACAGCCCCGCCGCCAGCCCAGGCTCGCCAAGCTTCCGCCCGAGGAAATCCATCGGCCTCACCTCGCCCACTCCCGGCCGCCAACAACCCGCCTAACACGATCCCGATAATGACCGGCACCTGCGATGAAACACTGACCCACAAGCCAAACCCGCCAACAAGGCCACCAATAAAAAACCAGCGATTCACCCGACTTTGTGCCTCCGCCATCTCGGTCGGGCCAACCGGCTTGGCGGACGTCCGCTGACGGAACGCGGTGAGCAAAGGCAGTAGGCTCCAAATCGCACAGATAAGGCGAAGCCCCCGGTCATCCGGCATCCCCGGAATAAACCCCCCTGCGAAAGGAAAAAGAAAGACCACCCCGCCGGAAAATAAAACCGCGACATACGGGCTGAATTGCCAACCCAAGAAAAGTGCGCTCCCTACCAACAACACAAGATGGAGGAGCGGATCCGCATAAAGCGCCGCTTGCTCGACCGATTGGCCGAGCGACCGCGCGGAAAAAATGTGGTCAACCCAAGCGACCGTTCCTAACCACCAACGATAGGGCGACGGCGTCTTCACTTCCCGGCCCAAAGGTGCGTTATCATAATCCACGTGGTGGAGCCTCCATTTGCCCTGCTGCAACATAGTCTGAGTCTGCACAATCCAATGATAACTGTCCTGATTGCGCTCCGGAATAATTAACTCCCGCAGACCCAATTTATAGCCGGTGGCCGATGCGACATCACTTTCCAACGGTTCCCTCACCAAGTTGTTTGTCTGTTCCACGCGCTGCACCCGGACATAACTGGTCCAAAGGACAAAGCCTAACGCCAACAAAGGAAAGATCAGCCAAAGACGAGACGACGGTTGGGGGGAGGATAGACTCATTAATTATAACCGCCTCTTGGTTCCAACTGCGGTATGGGAAATAATTCGCAGATACATTCACTTTTCTGCAAGCTCAGTTTTGAATTTGCCCACGACCAAACTTCCCTTGACCACCGAGGGCGTGTTCGTCCAATTCTCGTCTGCACATGTCAACGTCCGTGCTTTGCCTCCCGTTAAGAACCCAGACGCCCGCGCAGCACCCCACCGGTCGATGCGGAATCCTGCTTCTTTCCGGAATTCTCCTCTCGGGATTGATGGCAGGCGCGACGGAAAATCTTTCGGAATCCCCGCTCCCGGCTCGCAGCCCACTACCGGGTCAGACGATGTTCGCCACTCTTCCCCCCGAATCCACCGGAATTCAGACAGAAAATCGCTACGCCGATCCGAAGATGTGGGGGGCGCTCTATCAGGAATCCGAAGACGGCTCACTGGGCACCGGCATCGCCATCGGGGACTACGATGGTGATGGGCGGGCGGATATTTTTGTCGTCAGCAAGACTGAGAGCTGCCGGCTCTTCCGCAATCTCGGTGCTTGGAAGTTCGAAGACGTGACCGACAAGGCCGGGGTCGGCGACAAAGGCGAAGCGGCCAAGGTGTGGAAAAATGGCGTCACTTTTGTCGACGTGAACAATGACGGACGGCTCGATCTTTATGTCTGCCGTTTCAATGCGCCCAATCTCCTTTATATCAATCAAGGCGACGGCACCTTCAAGGAAATGGCCCACGACTACGGCCTCGATATCAAGGACTGCTCCGTCATGGCGTCTTTTTGTGACTATGATCGCGACGGTTGGCTTGATCTCTATATCGCCACGAACCTCCTGGATGCGGCCAAGCATTCCAGCGGCCAGCGCGGCTATCTCCTCCACAACAACGGCAACAACACCTTCAGTAACGTCACTAAAAATCTCGACATCAGCGATGAAACCCAAAGCCATTCCGCCACCTGGTGGGATTTCGACAACGACGGCTGGCCCGATCTCTACGTCGCCAATGATTACGGTATCCCCGACAAACTCTATCGCAACAACCGCGACGGCACTTTCACGAACGTAATCGATCAGATCCTGCCCCACACCACATTCTATTCGATGGGCTCGGATTTGGGCGACGTGAACAATGACGGCCTGATCGATTTATTGGTCGCCGATATGGCCATCGCCAACCACGAAAAAGATCAGCGCAGTGTCGCCGATGCCCGCGGGCGAACCGAAGAGCATTCCAATCCCAATATTGCCCCCAAATCTCACCGCAGCGCCCTCTTTCTCAATACGAACACCGGACACCCGCTAGAGGCGGCCTACCTTGCCGGCATCTCCTCCACGGACTGGACCTGGTCGGTACGCTTGGAGGATCTCGACAACGACGGGCGTCTCGATCTCCAGGTCACCAATGGCTATAATCGCGATCCGAGTGTTGATGTAGCTAATCGCATGCGGAAAGCCGAGAGTTCGGCCGAACGCATACGAATCATGTTTACCAGCCCGGTGTTAAAGGAAGCCAACTTTGCCTTTCGCAATCTCGGGGATCTGCAGTTCGAAAACGTGAGCGCTGCATGGGGTCTCAATGAAAAAGGCGTGAGCTTAGGAGCCGCCTTCGGTGATCTCGGGGGCGATGGCAATCTCTCCCTCGTCTATGCCAACTATCAGGCGGGCGTCACCGTCCTGCGCAACACCTGCACCACCGGCCATCGTATCCTCATCGATCTGCGCGGCACCAAGTCCAATCGCTTTGGCGTCGGCGCCACCATCCGAATCGAA
>JANYCF010000059.1 GCA_025360455.1 Opitutaceae bacterium
GTTTCTCGGCATCGGTCTCAACGGCGCAGCTTCCGCCATCGTCACACGCGGCAATCCCGATTGCCACATCGTCCTCCGCGGCGGCGCCACCGGCCCAAATTATTCCCCCGCCCATATCGCGCAAACCGAGCAGCTCCTCGCCAAAGCCGGCCTGCCCAAATCCATTCTCGTCGACTGCTCGCACGACAACTCCGCAAAAAAACCCGAGCTGCAACCCGACGTCATGCGCGCGCTTTTGATGCAGATCTCTGAGGGCAACACCTCGATCATGGGCGCGATGGTCGAGAGCAATCTCGGTGCCGGCAACCAGTCCTTCCCCCAGCCGCTCGACCAGCTCAAGTATGGCGTCTCCATCACCGACGGCTGCATCGACTGGGCCACCACCGAGAAAATGGTCCGCGATATCCATACCGCCCTCGCCTCCCGTTTCGCCTGATTACGAGTTGGCACCGCATGTAAGCCCGCAACACCCTTTCACTATCCTCTGCCGACGTAGGGCCGGCGCTTGTCGCCGCGCCGTCTTCCGCACGAGACATGGCGCACATGATCCTTCTTCTCCCACGTTAAATCTTCCCAGTAGTTTTGTGATTCATCTCCCGCTGATTCTCTAAAACTTCATGCCTCCCGGTTTCTTTTCCGTGTGTTCCGTGTCTTCCGTGGTTAAGCCTCTTCCTCACTTATGAAAACCCCCATCCGTGTTGCAGTCACCGGAGCCGCCGGCCAAATCGGTTACTCCCTCCTCTTCCGCATCGCTTCAGGCGCGATGTTCGGACCCGACCAACCGGTCATCCTCCAGCTGATCGAAGCCCCGATCGAGAAAGCCCTCCAGGCTCTCCAAGGCGTCGCCATGGAACTCGACGACTGTGCCTTCCCGCTCCTCAAGGGCATCGTCCAAACTTCCGACGCCTCCGTCGGTTTCAAAGACGCCAACTGGTGCCTCCTCATCGGCGCCAAGCCCCGCGGTCCCGGCATGGAACGCGCCGATCTCCTCAAAGACAACGGCAAGATTTTCATTGGCCAAGGTCAGATCATCGACGCCGTCGCCGCCGCTGATGCCCGCGTCGCCGTCGTCGGCAATCCCGCCAACACGAACTGCATGATCGCGGCCTCTCAGGCCAAACGCCTGACCGCCGACCGCTTCACCGCGATGGTTCGCCTCGACCAGAATCGCGCGCAGACCCAGCTCGCGAAAAAAGCCGGCGTCGATCTCACTGCTGTCCAGAATATTTTCATCTACGGCAACCACAGCCCGACGATGTTCCCCGCCTTCGCCCACGCCACGATCGACGGCCAACCCGCCGCCAGCGTCATCAACGACTCCGCCTGGCTCCAAGGCCCGTTTTGCGAAACCGTCGGCAAGCGCGGCGCCGCGATCATCGCCGCCCGCGGCGCTTCGTCCGCCGCTTCCGCCGCGAATGCCCTCGTTGATCACGTCCGCAGTCTTGTCACTCCCGGTGCGATTCATTCCATCGCGGTGAAGAGCGAAGGCCGTTACGGCTTTGATGCGAATGTCTGGGCCGGCATGCCCGTCCGCACCACGACCCCTGGCAGCTACGAAGTCATCACCGGCTACGCCATGGATGACTTCGCGAAGTCGAAGATCGCCGCGACGAACAAAGAGCTCGTCGACGAACGCGCCTTCGTGGCCGACATGATCAAATAATCGTATTGTCATCGCGAGGCGGGTTCTGCCCGCCGTGGCGATCCCCTTTTAGGCGGCCCAACCGGGCCGCCTTTTTTATTCAGCCAGATCCGGGGCCTTGAAGGTGGAGCGCGTTTCAGAGCGGCTTTCTGATGCCCCATGTGCTGACTCGCTGGGAGAGTTGCTCCATCTGGCCGGCGGGGGTGATGTGGGCGAACCAGACTTCGTCGGCGAGGGCGGCGACGAAGTCGTTGCGCTGCTGGGCGAGGACGGCGGTGATGCGACGATACTTGGTGGGGAAAGGTGACAGCAGGAGCAAGCGGCCTTGGTCGATGGCTTGTTTCCATTCGGTCGGCAGTCGCATGCCTTCAAGACTCCTGGCCGGGCAGATGATGATGGGCTGTTTGCCTCGGAGCAAAATACGGAGGCATTCCTTTTCGATGGGCGAATGAAAACCACCGATGACGGTCTTGCCTTCATCGCGGAGTTGCCGGGCGTAATCGTAGGCGGCGAGAATGGCGGCACCCGGACACTTCGCAGAACAGAACAAGGCTACCTTGCGACTGGAAAGCGCCGCCTCTGAACCCACCGCCAACAATGCCGGAGTTTTGCCAAGCCGCTGGTTCAGCTTTGCCGGATAAATAGCATCAGTGGGTTCGATCCGCTGCAGGGCCATGGACTCATTCCTCTTCATCAGCGGCGTCACGGCCGAGGCGGTATTTGATGTCGTAGTTGATGATGAAATCCAACTCCTCCGCCGTGAATCCGTAGTGCTCCGCCAGCACCGTGTCGATTTCGTCGAGGATGGGTTTGGACTGGTCTGGATAAAACTCATCATATTCCACTCTGCCAGCAGCTTCATAAACGTAAACCCGACGTTTTGAGTGATGTTTAAGATCCGCCATCAATTCGGCAAAAACCTTATTTAGACCTTTTAGTTTTGGATCATCCAAGTCACCTACGGGAAAGCTCTCAATGTCAGGGCCGGCAATATTGCGGCAGTTGCCTTGAGTCGTAAACCAAAAGTAGAAAAGACTACTATTAAGAAATGCGCCGGCCTTTTGGGCTTGGATAGAATCTTGGAAAAACAAGTCCTTAAGGTGGTCAGTAGATCTATCCTTAACTGGAGATTTGAAGAATGGCTCGAAATCCA
This sequence comes from Opitutaceae bacterium, assembly GCA_025360455.1. Taxonomy (GTDB): domain Bacteria; phylum Verrucomicrobiota; class Verrucomicrobiia; order Opitutales; family Opitutaceae; genus Didemnitutus. The sequence goes on from JANYCF010000059.1 coordinate 2,796, forward strand.
TGGAGCGAATCCAAAACACCGGACTGCGATGATAGGTGATGTGGCCTTTCCCGGAACGGCGAAGGTATGTTGCGAGATTTGGTTTTTTTGCCAAGAGCTTCGAGGCTACCTGCTCGGCCAATCGCGTCCCCGTTTTTGCAAACCGGAGAAACCCGGATGAAAATCCACAGGGTGTGTATGCTACTTTTGCCGCAAACAGGGTCGTCCTCTCGTCGGCATACCAGCGCAAATAGTCGGACACCCGAACGTCTCGTCTATCACCCTTCGTCTTCGCAGCAAGGATGACGCATAGGCGATATTTAACTCCATCGAAAAGGACGGATGGATGTGCGTCGCCGCTATAAAACGAAAGCGCAAGTGAATTGAAGCGACCCAAAACATACTCTTGGTAACTCAACATTCGTTCTGTCGAGAAGCCGCTCAGAGGTACAATGACACCCATGTGTCCATTGCCACAAAGAAGCACTCCAGACCGTTCCACACACACCGCATAAAGATTTCCTGAATCGAGCGTCTTGTAGTTCGTGATGCGATATTCGTTTACTTTACTCATCTCGACGTACGGCGGATTACCGATAATTACATCGAATCCTCCTCCGTTGATGATGCCGTAGAACTGGATGAACCAGTGGAACGGCTGGTGGGACTTGACCCACTTGGTATTGGCTACTTTGTCGTTCACCTTCACCCCGTATTCGCCGGCGAGGTGGCGGTTGAGTTCGTCTTCCAGCGACTTGAGTCGTTTCTTGAGTTCCAGTTTGTCGGCGGCGGGCACTGAGCCGTCGCCTTCGGTCTGGAGCTGGCGGAATTTGTCGAACGTTTGCTGGAGGTCGGCGGCTTTGACTTTGATCGGTTCGATGGATTGTTCTCTAATCCAGTCGCCCTCTGCGCTTTTCAGCAGTTCCTCATAGGTTGCGTAACCCACGAGAGTGTTGCCGGCGCGGATGTTGAAATCAATGTCTGGCAGCGGCTCGATGCCAAGGTTGTCACGGGTTGCATCTGGCTCGATTTGAGAAGCGAGCTTGAGGAACAGGCGCAGTTTGCAGATCTCGACCGCCTCTTCCATGATGTCCACCGCGTAGAGATTATTCAGGATGATGGATTTCAGGACGAAGTAGCGCCGGTTGGGGTGCGCATCCACCCGTGCGAGGACCTCGGTAAATTTCTTGTGGTAGTTGGGATGGGTTTGTTTTGGTTTGTGTACTTCCTCCTTCGCCAAGGCTTCGGAGGACTGACGCCACTCAGCCAGGAACGCTTCCATGCGGTCGAGGCAAGCTTCGTAGAGTGGCTCAAGGATATTGAGCGCGGCAAAGATGAATGCGCCCGAGCCGCCGGTGGGATCGAGAACCGTAATGGTCGTGATGGCGTTCCAGAACGCCATGAGCAGATCCGGGCCTTCGCAATTTTGAATGATATCCTGTGCGAACTGGCGGAGATCGAGATTGAGAGTGATGAAGTCGTTGATCTCGCGGATTTCGCCGTCGGCGAGTTTCTTTCGTACTTCCTCGTAACGCTGACGGCGGGCGACGACTTCGCGCCAGATCTCAGTCGGCAAGGCGTATTCGGCGGGCGCGGATTTGTTCCAAGCTTTGCGGCGCTCGATCAATTCGGACTTGGTGGGGTCGAGACCGGCGGCAATCTCCGGAGGAAGTTTTTTATCTGCACCGTGGCGGATGGTGGGATAGATGTAGCGGTCCGGGTTTTCACGGAGCGAATCCCAGATAGTCAGCCCATTAGGATTTTCAAAAGCCACTTTGCACTTGGCGCGGGCGGCATCGAACAGGAAGGGCAAAATGGTGTTCTTGCCGATGTATTCGGTGATGTCTTCCTTCGTGTAATACGCCCCCATTTGTTTTTGGTTGATGTATTTTCGAAGATATAACCCAGGACATCAGGATTGATCTCGTTGCCGGCGCGAAGCGGACGTTCATCCAAGTGCCATTGGTATTTATCGAAGTAATCGAAGACGCGTTCGAACGCTTGGTCGGGGATTTGGATGTCCTGGCCGTAGCGCTCGGGCTTTTCGAGTTCATGTACGTCGAACAAACCGCCGTTGAGATACGGGATATTGCCAAGGAGTTTTTCAAGGTCGGGTGCGCGGTCTTTGCGGCGCTTGCCGAAACCCTCGTGAAACAGGCGGAGAAGAAAGTAGCGGTAGAAACTGTAGAACTTGTCCTTGCCCTTCTCCTGCTGGCAACGTTGCAACCGGTGGCGGAGGTAATCGCGGTCTCCGTCGAGGAAGCCTTTTCGCTGAATAAAATAGACGAACATCAGCCGGTTGAGCATGACCGATGCATACCATTCCCGGTCGGCGACCTCGCCGATGCCGGCGATGAACTTGAAGAAAGCATTCCGATGGATATCGAAGTCGCGGTAGAACTCCTTAGTGACGCGCTCAACATCGAAGCCGCGCTGCACGCGTGAAGTGACACCCACCAAGGTGAGGGTCTCTTCGTCCGCGAGAGAGACAAAGAGGGGATCGAGCTTCTGGAGCAGCGCCTCACCGGACTGGTGTATATGGTGGTGATGCTCTCGGACGGCAGCCGGTTGACCGGGCGCACGCTTCACCCACTGCCAGATCTGGACGGCTTGGACGGCTTCGGTGTAAATGACAATGTTCTCACGGCTGGCTTGAGAGACCTTTTGCTCAATCTGGCGTCGGGTGGCATAGTCCGGCATCACCGCGCCGGCTGGCAGTGCAAGATGGTAAGCCACCATCCCCTTCTGGTGGGCGACCGCGGAGAGAGAATAAGTGGTGCCGTTCTTAACCGTGACGAGGAGCGTCTGCGTGTGCCAGTTCCAGCCCAGCTCCTGCGTAAACAGCCCCGAGAAGTCGAAGTTACGCAGGCGGTCGAGAGTAGCAGAGCGGTCTAATGGCATGGGAAGAGTAGCGGGATTGACAAAAGAGTTGGGATGAATGCACTCATGGGTAGCGACCAGTGTGGTTCGGACCTCGTCCGTTCCCGCGACTTAGTTCCCTGGCCGCTCCTTTTTTTGCTGGGATTCGAGCCACGCGAGAACGTCAGGCAGCGCCTCTTTGCCCCGGTGAATGAGAGGGCGGACCCACGGGATACAAGCTTGGTCAATCTGCTTAACCGCCACACCGGCTTTTTCTTCCTCTAATCGCCGAGCAGCGTAGGTGCACAGATCGCAAAGCTGCAAAGGCAGACTCTTGTCCGATTCGATGAAGAAGCCTTTTTCAATAATCTGGGCGAGACGCAGCGGGCCTTGATCGCCGCGCAGGACACGGATGGACTTCTCCACGTCACGGACGACCTGTTGGTTCTCATCGGAAATAAACATGCCAAGTGGCGCACCAGGCGAAGCGCGTAATAGTTCGTTCACCACCTGTGCCACAAGGGAAAAGGCCGAAACGTGGGGATTAATGCTGATGCCGGAACCGAAGGTATCCTGAAGCCAGGCAGCGTAACGCTTTTTCGCAATGGCACGATAGATGAACTTCAGCTCGTTGCGTTGCGCAATTTCTAGCCACGATTGAAAAAAATCCAGCCGCTTTTGAATGGGGAACGCCCGAAAAAAGCCCCGGGCATTGATGATCTCAGTACCATGAACTTCGAAGTCGTCGGGACGTGGTGCCGGGAAAGCCAACTCGATGGCCGCACCGAGTTCCGCCTCAAGCTTGAGCCATTTCTGCTCCGGGACGATCAGGGCTCCGAGCACAAAGATGGGCTGACTGGCGTCATTGAGATTATTGCCCGTGTTGCCTGACTCATCGAGATAGATTAAGTGCATGGGAATGTCTCCGGGCAGAGTTCAGTCTGAGGCCAGCCCCATCGAGCAGATAATCCGAGGCTCATGAGATTGCTCCTCTTCGTGGATGATGCAAAGCCGGTCTTCTTCGCGCAGGGCGTTGACCAGCTCGGCCAGTTTCTCGTCGTCCACGCCGGCGCGCAACTGGCGATTGAGCGTATCGGTGGCGCTCTGGCGGAGCGGATAACGGTAAATTTCCTCGATGGCCTTGGCCAGTTCCGGCGAATCGAACAACGTGCCCTTCACCTGCTCGGCGTAGCGCTTCAACCGCTCGTAGGTGCGGAAGCGCGCGCCCGAGGGCCGGCCAAGGGTGCCGCCCACAGTCTTCTCCTCGGCGATGACGTGCTCGACGCCTTTGCGGACCAAAGCGTGATGGTTTTCCTGCCGGGGTAAGGCCGGCGTATCCGGGGCGCACTCGGCGGCGCGCAAAATATCGAATTGGGATTCGGTGATGTTGTTGCCTGCCTTGTCCACCCACGCGAGCGCGTCGTTGCCTTGGGCCGTGCGCAGGTAGACCAGCACGCCGGGGGGCTTCTTGGCGGAAGGAGCAAAGGACTTGGTCGCATAAACTACCGGCGACAGTCCGGGAATAATTTTATTTAATTCCGGGTCGCGATCAGTCGCGTTCTTCCAAATTTGGTACGCGAAGGAAGCAAGATCGACCTCGTTGTCGGCATCGCCGTCAAGAATGCCGGACTTCTCGTTGTAGAGATCGAGGAGCTTTCGTTTCTCGTGCTCGTCCTCGAAAAAGGCCTCGTCGGTGCCGACCACCTCAGCATTTTCCCGCAGGCGGTCACGCACGCGCTGGCGCAGCTTGATCACATTCTCCACGCCATCCGCCGGCAAAAAGGAGTAGCAGAGAATTTTCTCCGACTTCTGACCGATACGATCGACGCGACCCGCACGTTGGATCAAGCGGATGATGGCCCACGGCAGGTCGAAGTTCACGATGGTACAGGCGTCCTGCAAGTTTTGCCCTTCGCTGAGAACATCGGTGGCGAGCAGCACCCGTAGTTCATCGCTCTGGGCAATCACGTCGCGTTTCCGGTTGCTCACCGGGCTGAACCGCCACGCATAGGCGGTGGGGTCTTCGGATTGGCCGGTAACGCCAGCCAGTTGGGTGATGCCGTGGGAGGTCAGTTGCTGCTCAAGGTAATCGATCGTGTCGGCAAACTGACTGAAGAGAATCACTTTCTCTTTCGCGTGCTTACCGGCCAGCAGTCCACGGAGGGCAGTAAGCTTGGCGTCTTTCAGCGGGTCCCACACACCGCACTGGGCAAGAATTTTGAGCAGGCTCTCAGCGTCGCTGTTGAGATCGTCCCGCTTTGTTTGACTCTTCGCTGCGTGACGATCTCAACAGTGACGCCGAGAGCCTGCTCAAGATTCTTGCCCAGTGCGGTGTGTGGGACCCGCTGAAAGACGCCAAGCTA
>JANYCF010000076.1 GCA_025360455.1 Opitutaceae bacterium
GACGAATTGCTGCAAATCTTGCGCCGCCACCCCCAGCCGCGCGGCCATCGGCTCGATGGATTTACGCTGGCCGGGCATGAGCAGCCCCTGCACGTAGCGCGCCGCCGCCACCCGCCGTTCACTGCGGCCAAGGCCCGCCACGACTGGCGTAAGGAAGCCGACCAATTGTTTCGCGCTGCGTTGAAAAAGCGGACCGTTCCATTCCATGCGGCACTGTGGCAGGAGCGGCAAGAAATCGCAATCATTTACTTAACGGAGTAATACTAGTTTCATGCCGCCGGAGACCGATGGAAATTGCACATACTCCATTAGGATCAGATGGCGAGCGAGTGCAGATGCATTTTCCGTTCCTAGCGCCGTCAACAGGCGGGCGCGGCTGGCCACTGAGACCGACGCGTGGTCGAGCACATAGCTGGCCGTTTCCAACATCATGCGCTCTGCAATATTCGCGATTTGAGTGCGGACCAGCGTGCGGGATGAGAGCTGAAGTTCGCGACTAACTTCGAGCAGCGGCACGAGCGTGGCGATGGCGTCGTCACCATGTCCATCAACAGCCTGAAGCGTGGCGAAAGCACAGGTGTGCTGGACGATTGAGCGCCAGGATTTGAAGCTCATTATGTTGGCCTTAAGGTCGGGTGGCGTCAGGTCGCAGATCCGGTCAAAACCGGCGAGCTCGTTTATCCAGCGCTGCTGGGGCGCCAGTATATTCCAATCTTCTTCGATTTTGCTCCGGTTCGTAGCCACAAAGTCGGTCCACTTCTTCGATTCGCTTATCAAGGGTAAGGACAAGGGCAGACTCAAATTGATTTTCGCGAAGGCCTTGGCTTCAGCGCTGGGTGTCTCTGTCGAGTACTGCATGAGTACATCAAAGCTTTGCTCTGTACCAGAAAACGTCGGGGACAACTCTTCGATGGTTAACGATTGCCGGATGGTCGGCTCGTCCCATGCCATCCAGCAGAGTACTGCAAGGATCACCAGCCAGCCAACGGTCAGAACAGTCCACCTGAGCCAATGTTTATATGCTGCAAAAACAAACAGCGTGAGCGGCAGCAAGATGGCAAAAGTGAATATGCCGATTTGGCTAAGTGGGAAATTCGAAAAGTCATTGCTACCGGCGATCGAGTATGCGAAGCGGTCCAGCGCGCCGGGGAGGCCGCCTATGGCGGCGAGGGCGGCGAGCGCGGTGCATACGATAGCCAAACCAAAGGCCAGGGTGAAACGCAACAGCCGGAGCCAATGGCGTTCGGCCGCGGAGGACAAAGAGAAGAGTGAAATCATGTAGGAGTGTAGGATAAAAGCAGCGGTCTGACCGCGACAGAGGGACAATCTTCGTTGGAGCGTTTAGCGTTGCTCGTTAAGCAGACGTTCCAGCTCGCGGTGATCCGTTTTGCCGGTGCCGAGTTTGGGGATGGAGCGGACGACTTTGATTTCGCGGGGGGCGCAGAGATTGCTGAGGCCTTTGGCTTTGACGGCGGCGCGGACGTCGGTGAGCTGGAGCTTGGGTTCGTTGGTTACGGCGAGGAGTTTCTCGCCTTTGTCTTCGTCGGGTTGGGCAATCACGGCCACGGCGCAACGCAGGCCGAATTGCGGGAAGGCGCCGGCGAGAGCATCTTCGACGGCGGTGAGACTCACCATCTCGCCGCTGACTTTGGCGAAACGTTTCATGCGGCCGCGAATGTGCAGATAGCCGTCGGCATCGACGTGCACGATGTCACCAGTGTCGTACCAGCCGTTGAGTTCGCGGAAGTGTCGGTTCGCTTCGGGGTTGAGGTAGCCCTTCATGACGTTCGGTCCGCGGACGAACATGCGGCCGCCTTCCTCGACGCCGGGGACGGGGTCGAGTTTGTACTCCATGCCGGGGACAAGGCGGCCGGCCGAGCCGACGTTGGGTTCCATGCGGGAGTTGAGACTGACCATCGGACTGCACTCGGTGGCGCCGTAGCCCTCGAGAATGCGGATACCAAACTTGCGTGCCCAGACATCGATCGTGGCAGTCTGCACTTTTTCCGCACCGGCGATGAGGAAGCGGACAGAGTTGAAATCGTAGGCGTGGGCCTTGCGTGCGTAGCCGTTGAGAAAAGTATTCGTGCCCAACAGCACCGTGCAGGCCCGGTCGTAAACAAGCGTGGGGACGACGCGGTAATGCAGCGGCGACGGGTAGAGAAAAGTGTAGCAACCGCGGATGAGCGGGAAGAGCAGGCCGCCGAGCAGACCGAAACTGTGGAAGAGTGGGAGCGCGTTGAAGAACCGATCCTCATCGGACAAATCCATGACCGAGTTGGCCTGCCGGACATTGGCGAGGAGATTGCGGTGCGTGAGTTCGACGCCTTTCGGTACGCCTTCGGAACCGCTGGTGAAGAGGACCACGGCGGTCTCATCGGGGTGCAGTGGGGTGTCGCGCAGGCCGGCGCCGATGGACCAACGGTGGCGGAGGAGCGCGGAGATTTTGGCAAACTGGGAAATCTGTGGACCGACATCCTCGAGGTAGATGAGGGCGATACCGGCAGCTTCGAGGGGCGCGAGATTGAGGCGAGCTTTGGTGAGAAACGCGCGGGAGGTAATGATATGTTTGATCCCGGCGAGTTGGGCGCAGAGCAACATCACTGGAATCCCGGTGGAGAAATTTAACATGGCCGGGATTTTCTGCGCGGCCCAGAGCCCGAGCAGGGCGGTGGGTTGGCTGTTCACATTGGGCAGAAGAACGCCCACGTGTTCGCCGGGAGTCGGGCCAAGGCGACGGCGCCATTCACGCGCGAGCAGATCGGCGCCGATCAGCAGGCGGCGGTAAGTCAGCTCGTTGAAGGTGTAATCTTCGATGGCGATGCGATTGGGGATGTGGCGCGCCGTTTCGGCGATGGCGGTGAGGACGTTGCTCGGGCCGAATTCCATCTCCGCTTCGAATTGCTGGAGTGTCATCTTATCTCGCAGCCAGGTGGTGAGTTTCTGGCGCGCGAGCGTGTGGGAGATGGTTTCGTAATTTGGCGCAGTGAGCACCCGGCTGAAGTGGGCGGAGACGGTGGGGAACCATTTCTTCCAGCCCTTGTGCCGCACGAAACGCACGCGGCTCGCGCCGCGCAGGTAGCAGGTGATGACCTTGGCGTTGGTTTTGCGGATGAGAAAACCGGTGCCGTCGAAGATCTTCATCATGGCACCGGTGAGAGTGATCCGGCCTTCGGCGAAGAGGACGAGGCGACCGCCTTTTTCGAGATACTCGGCCATGTCGCGCACGGCGTAAGGGGAACTGTTGTCGACGGGGAAGGTGCGGTGGTTCTTCATCATCTTGCGATGAAACCAACTGGTCTCCGCCGTGGTGGAGGAGGCGACAAATTTCCACGAATCGTCGAGGACAGAGACGAGAAAGAGCCAGTCGAGCCACGAGACGTGGTTGGGGATGAGCAGCACGGGGCCGGGGGCGTTGAGCACCTCGGTATTGTACGCGCGGAAGCGAAAACAAAGGCGGACGATCAGGGAGAAGAAGAATCTCATGCGGTGGGAATCATTGATATTCAATCGGCACACGTACGAGTGTATCGACATACTTGCCGGCCGATTTCGGCCGTTCAAACCGCCAGTTGGCGATGGCTTGGCAGGCGGCGTAGCCCAGGGACGGTTCATCGGCAGTGATGACATGGGGGAGTTGGGGAATGCCATCGCGGTCGAGGAAGAATTCGACCATCACTTTGCCGCGGGCAGCATTGGACGGACTTGGCTTCGGTGGTAGGCCGATGCGAAGTTTGGGCTGGTGATCCAAGGCATCGGCCTTGGTTAATTTCTCTGGTGATTTCTCTAGGATGTACAAGGCGCGTTTGGTGGCATCCGTCACGGGGGCGTGGCCTAAGCTTCCCTCGGGAGAGAATTCGAGTTCAATGTTCAGCAAGGCGTAGCAAGCTTTGCCCTTTCGACCTGGCGGTATGAAACTATATTGCTCAAGGGCGGCTACGGCGGCGGCGGCGAGACTGGTGGAGGGCGCTCCGGGCAGAGCTTTCACTTCTACCACGCCTCCTTCCGGACCGATCACATAGGCGAGAGCGACTTTGCCGCCGCGTTTGGCTTTTAGATCTTCCAGAGGATAAACTGGAGTGGCGATGTGTTTGAGCTTGGGTGCGGTCTCATACTGAAATTCTTCGGGTAGCCCCTTGTGAAAGGATTTCGGTGTGGGCACATTGAACCCCATGTGCGCTTCGTCAGTGGGGGTGAAGACGAGGCTTTGCACGCAATGGGTTGAAATTGGTATTCCATTTTGAACAGCGGGGCTGAACCGCCAGGCTTTCACAGCCCGCAGAGCAGAATCTTCGAAGGCGGGGTGGGTGGAACTGTCGGTCACCACTTCCGTTACCCGGCCTTCAACATTGACCACAAAACTGACCTCCACTTCGCCGCTCAATCTGGCTTGCAAGAGGTACCGGGGATAGTCCGGAGCGACACGTTCAATGGGTTTTGCGCGGCTGATTTTTCCCCCATCTATGTGGCAGAGCGGCTCCTGAAACACGATATTCACTTCCAGTTCGGCGGCGACCGGTTGGCCATCATGGCGTGCAGGGGCGAATAACCAGCTGCGCACGGCACTGGCGGCCGCTTCGGCAAATGAAACCGATGTGTCGCCTACCGCCTGACTTGCCGTGACTGCTCCATGTGCGTCGATGCAGGCCTTCACGCGGACCACTGTGTCCTTGGAGGAAGGCTTGTTGCCGGCGGGATTGGTGGGGGGATAGATCGCGAGCAGACGCGGAATTGCGTTGGGTGATTTAGGATCGGCCTCACTTGGATTGAAAATCTGATAAAGGGCCACCTCGCTGGCGACAGGCTTTCCTTTGCGCTTGGCGGGAAGAAAGGCCTGTTCCATATGCCGAAAATCGTTGGGGATCCAAGGTGAGGTAGTCCCGATGTCCCAGACTTCGGCTTTGCCCTTGCCAGAAACGTAGAGGCGATACTCCACGTAGATAGGCTCGTGGATTTTTTTCAACTCGTCGGTGATTTCCGGTGACGGAATGCCGTGCGCCACTGGCAGTTCATCGGGATTATCCTCGCAGTTGATCCAGACCAGGGGCGCGGTGTGGATGTCCTGGGCGAAGGCTTGGGGGAGGAGGCCGGACAGAAGCAGGAGAGCAAAGCAGAGGGATTTCATGTGGGAAAGAATCAGGATGTGGGAACAGGTTTATCCGCCGGCATGCGCAGGGCGAGGGAGGTAAGGGCGAGGGCGATGGGTAGCGCAATGAACACGTGCATCGGGGAAAAGCCGAAGTACGTGAGCGCGCCGAGAAAGGCCGCGCCGATCAGCATCGCGAGGTAGTCGATGAAATTCTGGATGGCGATGGTCTTGCCGAGCTTGGTGGGATCGCTCTCGTGCTGGAGCGTGGCGTTGAGCGGCACGAGGAGCAGGCCGGCAAATATACCCGAACCGATCAGCGCCACGACGACGGGGATCAGACCGAATTTTCCGCCGAGCAAGCCGAGGAAGAGGATGCCGAGGGCCATGAGAAAACCGTAGCGGCGCGAGCCGCTGAGGTCGCCGATTTTGTGGATCTGGCCGGCGAGCATGCTGCCGGTGACGATGCCGAGGATCAGGCCGACGGTGAGCAGGGCGAGTTTTTCGTTGGTGATGTTCGTGACGCCGGCCTGTTGGAAAACTTGGAGGCCCCACGTTTGCATGTTATTACGGAGCGTGGCACCGGCGAACCAGAAGAGACCGCAGCCAAGGAGGACGCGGCCGAGCCGGGCGTGAGTGATCAGGCCGCGCAAGCTGGTGCCGAATTCGCTGACGTTGTGTTTGAAGGAAGAGGCGGGATTGTGCGGCGTACGGTCCATGAGGAAATTCAGGACGAAGGCAGTGCCGTAGAGACCGAGGCAGGCCGCGTAACAGAGCGGCAGTGAGCGCACGTGATCGTAGAGCTGCGCACCGCCGATGAGTCCGCCGAGTATCGCCACGAGGGTCAGCATTTCTACGGTGCCATTGGCTTTGACGAGGCGTTCAGCCGGGAGGATTTCCGGGAGAATGCCGTACTTGGCGGGTGAATAAACACAGGCCCCGATGCCGACGATCGCGTACCCGACGACCTGCCACCAACGGCTCGCGTGAAAATCCCCCGCGTGCAGCCAGACGCCGAGGAGGCCGACGGCGGCTCCGATCATTTTGATGGCGTTGCCGCGACGGAGCCATTGGGTCTTGGGCATGCGGTCGTTCAAATAGCCGGCGAGTGGGGCGAGGACGATGAACGGGATGAAAAACACCGCACTAAAGAGAGCGTTCTGCGCATTGACCTGCTGTTCGGTGATGGTGCCCGCAGTGAGTTGATAAGTGAGCGGTCCGAGAATCGCCTTGAGCAGAAAATTATCGCCGAACGCGCCGAGAAACTGCCCGGCGAGCAGGAGGGAATAGTTGCGGGTGGATTTCACGGGGGCGTTTCTAGAGGAGCAGGACCGGGCTAATCAGGCAGGGGTGCGATAGAAATGAAACGAGGAGTTCATGGGGTGCGACTGAAAAATTTGCGGGAGGCGATGGCGCGACTGGCGACCAGCAGGCCGAGCGCGGCGGCGAACCAGGCTTCGAGGGAGCCGAGACCCATGCTGAAGCCGGGCTTGTGCTCGATCTTGATCGTCTCGGGTTCTTCCTTGGCGCGGACTTTGAAGCGCTCGAGTTCTTGCGCGAGGTTGAGCGTCATTTGTTTCGCGGCCTCTTCCAAACTGGTGGCGGAGTCGCGCCGGAGTTCCTCGTCGGTGCGCAGGAGCGTGGCGTGGTTCTTGGTGCTGTTCGTACCGGGGGCGCGGAAGAGGAGGTTGCGGCTGGGGATGTCGTACACCACCGCCTCCATCAGCGTGTGCGTGGTGTTGCGCTGGCCGGCGACGAAGTACGCTCCGACGATGGTCCAGTAGGCGATGCTCGCTTCGGTGTCGGCGGAAAACTGGCGTTGATCGTAGGCGATGAGGACGACGACATCGATGCCCATCATACCGCGCAGTTGGTCGAGATTGTCGAAGCCTCCGCCCGGGCGCAGGTAAGTGGTCGGGATAATTTCAATCGATTGGACGAAGGGCTGGGCCTGGAACTGCGCCCCAACCTGGCGCATCAGATCGGTCTTTTGCTGCTCGGTGAATCCGGAATCCGCTTGATAATAGGAACCGTTGCCCCCGGCAGTCCCGGTGGGAATGAAGGCGACACCAACGCGCAACGGCAGGCGCAGGGTGGGAATTTTTGGCTGAATGAAGGGCAGATTTTTGTCCGGATACAGGAACTGCACGACGCTGCTGGATTCGTGGCGGTCGTGGTTGTTACCCCAGAAACCGGCGCAACCGGCGAGGGTGAGAGTGCTGGCGGTGACAAGAAGGACGAGGGCGAGTCGGGCGAAGGGACGGGATTTCATGCCGGTACCTTACCGGAATCCGGGATGGTCGCGTTAATTGATAAACTTGATGCGGGTTATCGAAAGGAAAGATGGCGCGGGGTGAAAGGGATCTCCGTGGTTGGTTTGGACAATTCAAGGCCTGAAGGTTTTTGCTCAGGGGAAGGTGCCTCCCTCGCGTTCAGTGGAAAAACACGATTGATTCATATGAGATGAAACGGAGAGTTGCGTCGGAGTGGATTTAGGCTTTTCTGAACCTGAAGATTAAGTGAACGCATCAATACTCTATGTCTGAAAACATCGCATTTGTGGGAGTCGGTCGCATGGGGGCAAACATGGCCCGCCGACTCAAGGATTGTGGTTATCCGATCGTGGCGGTTTACGATATGGATGCAGAACTCGCCGCAGCGGTGGCGACCGAGCTGGGTGCAACGCACTTGACGCGTCTCGCGGATGTCACGGCATCGGCGGATGTTATTTTCACCGTCGTATCCGATGACGCGGCTCAGCTCAGTCTCTTTGCCGAAAAAGGGGATACGCTTTTTGCCGGAGCGACGGGCAAGACTTTCATCAACTGCGCGACTATTTCCCCCAAGACACATGTCGAGATTGAGCGGCGGGCGAAAAAGACCTGGGTGTTTGCCTTGGAGTGCTGCATCGCTTCGTCAATTCCGCAGGCGCGGGATGGTACGCTCTTCCTGATGTGTGGTGGCAATCCGACGGTATTTGAGCGCGTGAAGCCGATCCTCGAGAAACTGAGCAACACGCTGCGTTTGATCGGGCCAGCGGGCCAGGCGGCGCAGTTGAAGGCACTCGTGAACATGGTGATGAATATCAACACGGCGGGCTTGGCGGAAGGCCTGGGGCTGGGTGCCGCGCTCGGGCTTGATCTGACGATGTTGCGGGAAGTCTTCGGGCAGACCGGCGCGAATTCGCAGGTGTTGATCACTGACAGCGAAGATATGCAGAAGCGGGTGCATGAATGCTTTTTCTCTGCGGCTCACGCGGCCAAGGATTCCGCGATTGCTTGCGATCTTGCCAAGGGGGTTGGTCTGACTCTGCCACTCGCAGTAGCAACGAAGGCGCAATATGAGCGGATGGTGGAGCTGGGCATGGGCGAGCTGGATAAAAGCGGTATCGCCGAGCTCACGTTTAAAAATCGGAAAGGGTAAGGCGCCTTTCCGGATTGTTCGTATCCAGGGGCAGGTAGGCCAGCGCCCTTGTTCGTGCTCAAGCAAGCGGGATGTGCGCGTTAAGGCGCCCTATCTTTTAATACTAATCGCCCTTTGCTTATGCATGTTGGGTAGGTGGTGCGCTTGTCGCGCCACGTTGCGAGGCAAGCTCGCAACCTACTTCGGAAAGGGGTAAACGCATCGAGAGATTGGCGTACGCAGCTTATCGTTCAGAATACGCCGCGAAATGATTCAAAGTAGAGATCGACCCAGTGATCCACTCCGAGAAAATAGAGGAGGGCGGCGATGCCGAGCATCGGGCCGAAACTGATATGCACTCCGAGTCCCACTTCGGCGGGTTGGCCGTCGGGCGTTTCGATTTTTGGGGCGAGGGTCGTCGCTTTGCCGAAGATTTTTTTCCAGCTGACGGCGAAAATAAACCAGAGACACCCGATGATGGCGCCGCCGAACATGGAGAACACCGCGCCTTTCCAACCGACAAAGGCACCGAGTGCGCCGAGGAACTTAACATCGCCGAACCCCATCGCTTCTTTCTTCAGAATCGCTTCGGCGATCAGGGCGATCCAGAGCACGAGTGATGATCCGACCATCAGGCCGAGCACGCCTTCCAATCCGCTTTGGGCACTGGCGATCAGGAAAAAATCATGACTCTTGCCGTGTAAGGCGGGGAGCGCGAAGGAGAGCAGTACGCCCACGACGCCACCACCGATGGTGAACACATCAGGAATGATCATGTGATCGAGATCGATGAAGGTGGCGCAAATGACGATGGCCACAAGGACCATGCCGGCGATGGCTTTGCCGCCGGGAAACAGGTGCCAGCAAAGAGCGAAGAGCACGGCGGTGAGCAGTTCGATGAAGGGATAACGAAAACTAAATGATCGGCCGCAGCAGCGGGCGCGTCCGCGCAAGATGAGCCAGCTCAGCACGGGAATATTATCATACCAGGCGATCAGCTGGCCGCACCCGCAATGCGAGCGGGGCGTCACGACGGATTCGTCCTTGGGGATGCGATAAATGCAGACGTTGAGAAAACTTCCGATGAGCGCACCGAAGCCGCCGGCGAAGAGGGTGAAGAGCCAGGGAAATTGGGCGGAGAGGAGTTGCAGATCGTTCATGGACGGTGGGGGAATGGCGCCAGCGGAAGATTCATCAGAATTGAAGTGTAGGAGCTTGCTTGCGGGCGACTGAGCATTTGTGAGGTACTCGAGAGTTGGGTGTCGCCTGCAAGCAGGCTCCTGCAAATTGCTGAATTAAAAACTATTTGAGCCATGGTTTGATCTAGTGGTTGCCCAGAGCATATTTCGCCGCGGCTTGCATGATCCCGACGGGGGCGGATTGGCCGGTCCAGATTTCCAAGGAGCGGGCGCCTTGATGCACGAGCATCGCGAGGCCGTTGGCTGACGGGAGGCCAAGCGCGGTTGCTGTCCGGAGCAAGGGCGTCTGTGGCGGGTTGTAGATCATGTCGAAAACTTTGAGTCCGGCTGGTAGCAGGCGCAAATCAATCGGCGTGGGATCGTCCGG
Organism: Opitutaceae bacterium; assembly: GCA_025360455.1. Classification (GTDB taxonomy): domain Bacteria; phylum Verrucomicrobiota; class Verrucomicrobiia; order Opitutales; family Opitutaceae; genus Didemnitutus. The sequence goes on from JANYCF010000076.1 coordinate 10,055, forward strand.
TTTTAAGCCAGCGGACGTGGCGTTAATCAGCACGGCATTCGCGGGCAATCCGGCAGGTGGTGAGGCGGGATCGAAACCGTGCACGGGAGTCGCGCCGGCGAGCGGGCGCAGCAGCGTGAGCAGTGCGTCGAGATTGGCGCGGGTGCGGTTGCCGATCCAGAGGGAGGCGCAGCCTTGCCGGAGACATTCGACGGCGGCGCCCCGGGCGGCTCCACCGGCACCGAGCAAAATCACATGAGCGCCAACGAGCGGAATGCCGAGTTCGCTTTGCAGGGCGCAGGCGAGGCCGTAGCCGTCGGTGTTGTAGCCGCGCCAACCGGTGGCGGTGCGCTTCAAGGTGTTGACGGCACCGATCCGAAGGGCGGCGGGATCGATTTCCTCGACCAGATCCAGTGCAAGAATTTTGTGCGGCACCGTGAGATTCAGGCCGTGGAAACCGGCGGCGTGCAAGCGGGGCAGGGCGGACGCGAGTTGCTCCGGGGGCACATCGAAGCGGAAATATTTCCAAGCTGAATACGCCGGATCGCGCCGCGCCAGATCGGCGAGGGCGGCATTGTGCATCGCCGGGCTGATCGAGTGCTTGATCGGATGTCCGAGTACGGCAAGAGCCGGGCCGGGGGATGACCAAGGGGCGAGTTGATCCAAAGTGAGGACGGCGGTGGTGGGTAATTCCATCGATGGATTATTCTTACTTGTTCTCCTTGGCGGAGAGCGAGGCTGGAGTTGAGTGGGGGCTCGACACGGCGTAGGGCCGGCGCCAGTTGTGTTCGGCATAGGGCGTGCGATAATAGTGAAGAGGGTGTGAGGAGCTGAGCTCCGGGGTGAAATTGAGGCTGGAGAAAATTGTCACCAAATTGTCGCTCACACTTTGCGCGGACCTGCGCTAGAATGCGGCCATGGGCAGCGCCGCCACCGTCGGGATTCGCGAAGAAGATTTGCAGCGCTGGCGTTTGCTCGAACGGTTTCAAACGACGTTGGCCGCGGAGGTGAACGCGCGGGGTGGGTTAAGCGGCACGTGGTCCGATCCGGAGCGACAGCTCACGCTGGAGCAATACCTGAGCCTGTTTTTGTTCGGTCTGTTTAATCCCGTGGTGGAGACGATGCGGGGGTTATGCGCGGCCAGCCAGCTGGGCCGGGTGCAGCGGGAAGTCTGTGGCCGGACGGTCAGCTTGGGCAGCTTCAGTGAGGCGCAGTCGGTGGTGGATCCAGCTTTGCTCAAGGCGGTGTTGGAACGGTTGCAACAGACGACGGATCGGCCCGTGCGCCCCGGTACCTGTCGTTGGCAGGGTCACGAGCGGGTGATCGACAGTACGGTGTGGCGGGTGTTACCGCGGATGACCTGGGCGTTCTGGCGTCGGCAGGGCGGACTGGAAAATGCCGTGCGCCTGCACCTCGAACTTGATTTGCGGACCGGACAAGTGAGCGAAGCGAAGTTGACCCGGGCGAAAAAATGCGAGCGGGCGCAGTGGCGGGAGTTGGCGCGTCCGGGCATCTGCAACGTGGCCGATCGGTACTATGGTTACGATTACAAGCTGCTGGCGGACCTGCAAGCCAAGGGCACGGACTTCGTGGTACGGCTGCGCGCGGACGCTCAATGGGTGGAGGAAAGCAGCGAGGGGTTGACGGCGGCGGACCGGGCGGCGGGTGTGACGTGGGCCGGCCAGGTGCGGCTGGGAAAAAAGGGCGAGGGACCGCGGGTGCGGGTCGTGCAATTGCTCGGCGAAGACGCAAGCCTCCTCCTGGTCACGAGTCTGCCAGCAGCAGAGTTTCCGCCAGAGTGGATCGCCCTGTCCTATAAAGATCGCTGGCAGGTGGAGCTGTTTTTCCGGTGGCTGAAGTGTATCCTCGGCTGTCGCCGCTGGCTGGCCGAGAGTGAGGCGGGCGTGGCGTTACAGGTCTACCTGGCGCTCATCGCCGCGCAGTTGCTGGTGCTCTATCGCGGCGAACGGCCCAATCGCCGGCAGATGGAGGCGATTCAATTTTATCTGATGGGCTGGGCGAGTGCGCCGGAATTGATGGCCAGCTTGCGGCCAGCCGCCACTCAGGCCCCTGCGAGAAAAGCAAAAATAAGCTGAATGCTCACCGCCCCTGGTGCGCCTCGCGCCCGGGGCCCGCTGGGCATTGCCGCCCTGCGTCCGGCCTCTCCCCCGCAGACGCCATCACGCCGGGTTTCGTCAACAAAATCGTTCATCCTCCCTTGCATGCACCCTCCATGCCGAACACAACTGGCACGCCACCTACGAAGGCATATACTGACCGCTGAAAGGGCGCTTAACCTTACGACTGCGCGTGGCGTTCGTAGGCGAGATCGAACTCCGCGACGAAACCCAGGAAGAGCCGGGCATGCGCGGTATCACCGGCGGCGGCATAATGTTTCGCGAGATTGCGGCAGCAGCGCGACAACACTTCGCGGACCGGCGTGGGGGCGAGATCGGAAAGTTGCGGCTGGCGTTGTTGGCTGCGGAGTCGCGCAAAGATATCGTCGGCGGTAAGAAATTGGCCTTGGTTAAAGGCGTCGAGGTAGAACGGGCCATCGGGTTCGTAGCAACCGACGAGAAAATGTCCGGGGACGCCGACCGGTTCAAGTTCCAAGCCCATGCGTTGGGCGACGAGCAGGTAGACGACCGAAAGGGAAAGCGGAATGCCGAGGTGGCGGGAGAGGACTTGATCGAGGAGGCTGTTGTTCGGATCGGTGTAATTCTCCCCATTGCCGCGGAGGCCGAGCTCGTCGAAGAGGACGTGGTTGATGACGCGGCATTGTTCGCGCAGGCTGCGGGTGGAGGAGGCAAGTTTACGGCAGCGGGCCGCGAGGGCATCAAGCTGGGTGCAGATGCCGGCGACATCGAGGGAGGGATTCACCGTGCGGTTCAACAGCATCATGCCGGTCTCCAGTTCATAGCTGAGCGAACGGATGAATTTGAGGAAGTCGGCGGTCGGATCGGAATATTTTAATTCCCGGAGAAATTCACCGGCGGCGAGGGAAGCGAGGCGGTTCGAACTGCTCGCGACCGCAAAGAGAAAATCACTGCCTTCGGTTCCGAGCCGCGTAAACTGAGTGATCAAGGCCTGGTGGACGGTGGGAGACGGGTCATCCAGCAGCGAAATGAGCGCCTCTTTTTCTTCAACCGTGAGACTGGTTGTTTCCACGAAAAAAGGAGAAGAGTTTTCAGCGTGCGATGCAACGCGAATTCTGGCGGGAAACGTGCGCGCGAGTTTTTTGTTGATAATTGGTTATGTGTCATCGCGAGGTCCGCAATGCGGGCCGTGGCGATCCAGCGAGTAATTTCAGATGGATCGCCCCGTCGTTGCATTCACTGCGATGGCTTGGCGGAGTTTTGTTTGATCGGCAGACGGTGGAGCGCGTTGCCTCCAACGCGCTTTGGACATGGTCGCGTTCAAACCAGCGCATTGGGGGCAATGCGCTCCACCTTTCAAAGCACGGATTTCGTCTCACCGCGTCCCGAACAACGCCGTGCCGACGCGGACGATCGTGCTGCCTTCGGCGATGGCGACGGCGAAATCTCCGGTCATGCCCATCGAGAGTTCATGTAGCGGTCGGCCGCTGCGCAGCACGAGGTCGTCGCGAATCGTGCGGAGGTTGGCAAAGGTGCGATGGGCGAAGGTGGTGGTTTCTTCCGGCGTGGTCCCGAGCGGGGCGATGGTCATGAGTCCGTCCACTTGGAGGTGGGCCAGGCTGAGCGCGGTTTCGAGGAGGCGCGGGGCATCGGCGGGTTCGGCGCCGAACTTGGCGGGATCATTGCCGGCGTTGATTTGTAGCAGGACGGGTAATTTTTTGCCCAGTTCACCGGCGACGCGATCGAGTTGCCGGAGCAGTTTCTCGCTATCGACGCTTTGCACGCGGTCGCAGTGCAGGGCGGCGAGTTTGGCTTTGTTGGACTGGAGGTGGCCGATCAGTTCCCAGCGGAGCGGTGTCGTGACCTGGGCGCGCTTTTCGAGGGCTTCTTGCACGCGGTTTTCCCCGACGGCGGGCAGGCCGTAGTGGGCGACATACTCCGCAGCCGCCGCCGGATGAGTTTTTGTGACGGGGAGAAGCACCGCCGACCTTGGATCGCGCCCGGCGGATCGACAGGCTGCGACGATCTGAGCCGTCAGGGCGTCGGCGCGGGTACGGAATGTCTCGTAGTCAATAAACATCTATGAGTTGTTCTTTTAAGGTGGATTGCGGATTAGAAATATTTATATTGGCCGACACACTTCGCTGCTATGCAAATCGAAAACTTCAAGATCTTTGCCGACCTCGTCGAGACTAAGAGCTTCTCCAAGGCGGCTAAACTCAATGGTATCACACAATCTGCCGTGAGCCAACAGGCACGTTCCATGGAGCGGAACTTCAAAACGCTGATGGTGGATCGCAGCCAGAAGCAGTTTAACCTGACGCGCGAAGGCCAGCGGATCTACGAGGCCTCGAAGGAGATTCTGCATGTGTATGAGAAGCTCGGCAGTGAGCTGCAGGAAATGAAGAAGGTGATCAGCGGCACCATCCGCCTCTCCACCATTTACTCGATCGGGCTCCATGAGCTGCCGCCGTACATCAAGCGTTTCCTCCAGGAGTATCCTTCGGTCAACGTCCGAATCGAATACCGCCGCTCGAACCTCGTCTATGAGGACATTCTGCATAACGCCGTGGATTTTGGCCTCGTGGCATTCCCGCAAAAAACCCGGCAGATCGAGATGCTCCCTTTCCGCAACGACCGGCTGGTCCTCATCACGCACCCCAACCATGTGTTGTCCAAGGCCACCGAAGTGGACCTCAAGACGCTCGCCGGCCAAAAATTCATTGGCTTCGATCCCGATATCCCCACGCGCAAGGCGATCGATTTGATTTTCCGCGACAACAAACTCGATATCACCCCGGTGATGGAGTTTGACAACATCGAGACCGTGAAACGTGCCGTCGAAATCGATCACGGCATCGCCATCGTGCCGCAGGCCACGGTGCAGCAGGAAATTCGGCAAGGCACGCTGGTCGCCATACCGTTTAAGGGGAAGGAATTCACCCGCCCGCTTTCCGTGCTGTATCGCAAGGGCCGCGTCCTGACTCCCGCGATGAAGAAGTTCATCGAAATGTTGAGTTCAGAGGGCGCTGCGGCCGATTTGCGGGATTGAGCCGGAAAAGGAGAGTGTAGCTTCTGCAGACTAGCAGAATGGCCGCGTTTCCGACCACGCTTTCGTCTGCGCTCAAGCGCGGCTGAAAAATTATCAAACCCGCTCTAGATTTTTGGGAAGAAATGGGCACGTTGGTTCTTCTCACCCGGCATACCACCATGAAATCATCCTCTCTCTTCTCGTTGTTTGCCTGCCTGTGCGTTACCACCTTGGTTTTGCTGGCGCAGGAGCCTGAGTCCGAGGCCCAGCCGATGGCGAATAAGGCTGCTCCGGCCTGGACTTTGAAAAATCTCGACGGACAGGAGGTCAAATTCGCCGATTTCAAAGGCAAAGTGGTGGTCATCGATTTTTGGGCCACGTGGTGCGGTCCGTGCCGCAGAGAGATTCCGGGTTATATCGAGTTGCAGAAAAAATACGGCAAGGACGGCTTGGTGATTATCGGTATTGCCTACAATGAAACCTTAAAGCCGGCGGAGGTGAAGAAATTCGCCGAAAAGTTAGGTATGAATTATCTTATCGTGCTGGGTAATGAAAAGGTGGGCGAAGCCTTTGGCGGCATCGATGGCATTCCCTCGACCTTTTTGATCAATCGCGAGGGCAAGATCATCCACCAGAAAGTCGGCTCTTGGGATCACGCCGAGTACGAAGCAGTGGTGAAGAAAGCGCTCTGAGCGGGGCGCTCAGTTGTTTCAGATGGAGCGCGGCCTTCCGACTTCGCCAAGGCTCCGACGGACAAGCCGGACGCGCTTGCAATACATCGCATCTTTTTTGCCGCCAAGGCATTTAAGATTTTCATTTTCTCGATTTCACGCTGCCCGATTGCCCGATGTCGCTCTGCTCGGAACCTAGATCTCCGAGAATCGACCACGTCAATGGCAATAGGAGCAACCTGACTCCTGCTATGGGGAAATGAAGTCAAGAGGTTGCTGAAGTATTTTTGTTTAGGGTTACATGGGTTGGGATTTCTTTTCTTAGCTGCTCCGGTGGGGGAGCCTGAAAGTTAATGGGGGTTGAAGCGGTCCCTCTCTGGTAGCGGCTCGGATTCTCCGAGGCTCATCCTGCTATCCGCGCGTGGTGGTGCCAGCGCACTATGACAAATTCGGGTCAGAGAGAGGAACGAGTAGGCACCCACACTTTGGGTCGGGCATCAAAGCCCAGGAGTCAGATCGGGTGCCCACCCGCTCCAAAAGGGAAAAGGGGGGAATAGTTTGCGGCGGGGTGGCGTGGGGTTAGGCGGCGGACACGACGGTCGCGTTGACGGTGGAGCTAGCGGGGGAAGGGACGGACGCAGGCGGTTCTTTGCCGCGCAGCACGTAGGCGGAGGGCCAGCTCATTTGCAGGCCGAGTTTTTCGGGCGTCGTGCGACCCGTGCGGATCCGTCACCAGTCCACGATGAACTGCCGGGCCAGAGCGACGATCAGCTTTTTGCGCGTGGCTTTATCGCCCTTGCGTTTGGCCAGATCCATCGCGGCGCGGCACGCCTTGACCGCGTGATAATCGGGCTGAAACATCGGCAGTCGCCACGCCAGCTCGATCAGGATGTGCCGCACCCGGGGATTGCCGTGTTTGGTGATGGACCCGCGTTGACGGCTCCCGCCGGAAGAATGCTCACTGGGCACAAGGCCCGTGTAACTGGCGACGTGCCGACGATTCTTGAAGCGACCGTAGTTCACGATCTCGCGGTCGAGCACCTGGGCGGTCAGCGCTCCCATGCCCGTGGGCAACAGGGTGGTCTGAGCGGACTCGATACCCTCGCTCAACGTCTCGAGCTGCTCATTGACGAGCAAGGCGATCACCTGGATTTTTCCCAGCAGAGCGTAGAGAAATTCCGGCAGTTCCTCTTTCAACGCCGCGAATTTTTTGGCCCGCCACCATTCCTCGGGCAGATCGTGACCGTGATAACGCGCACAACTCAGACCTTGGGCGGCGAGCCGTTTGCGATGTTCCAGCATCTGCTCGCGCTGGCGGGTGACGCTGCGGGATTGCTCTTCGGTTTCGCTCGGGATGTGGATGTTGGTCAGCGCCTCGGTGTTGCCCGCGACAAACCGGTCCAAGCACGAGACCAACGCGAGCGCATCGCGCCGATCCGTCTTCACCTTCTTGCCGTACTCGTCCCAGTTGCGCGGCCGCACGACGATGCTCTTGAGGCCGAGCCGCAGCAGACGCCGATGCAGGCTGAAACCAAACGGACCGGCCTCGTAGCAACAATGCACGACGTCGGCCTGCTGCGCCTGCTTGGCCGCCCACGCGATAAACGCCTCGGGCGAGAAACACTGGGCCGATTGCGGGGCGAGGCCGTCGACTTGGCGCGCGACGACGTACTCGCGCAGATGCACATCAACGCCGAGCTTGATCAGCCGGTGCGGTTTGATGCCGAGTGGGGCAGCGGGCGACGCGGGGGAGGTATTTTCAATGGGGTTCATACAGGTCAGATAGAGCCTCAGCGCCCTCCTGACCATCCCATGTCAACTTCTGAAATTCCTGACTCCTTCTGAAATTCCTTTTAGACAAAAATCGGTAACATCTAACGCAACAACAAGTATTCGCCGATGACCAGTAACCCTACCAACGGCAACAGGCTAACAAATATCCGCGATCCAGCCCTCACATTCTTGCTCTCTACGTTCTCATATCTTTCCAATAACCATCTTCTGCCTTCTGCCCGTGTGGCTGTAGATACTAAAGCGATCACGACGATGAATGCATAGAGTAATACTACAAATATTGATTCTGCTGAAAAAGTATTGGGCAAGGGGCGGCGAAGAAAATCGGCTGGGCGCGAACGCGGGGCGCGGGACATGATATCCTCCTCGATTGTTTTTAATGGGGATCACCTGCGCGGTGCCGATTGATTTTTCTCGCGGCGAGGCGATTTTCCGCCCGGTTTTTCGCCCGAGCATGACCGTTTAGCTCGTCGCGGCGGTGACTGAGCCTGTGCAGGCAAGGGCCTGCTGGGCCGCTTCCCAAATGCGACGGCGGCACAGGCGGCGCAGATTGCAGGCCGCCCCGATCAGATAGTTTTGCAGCCGCACTTTCGCGAGGCCGCGATAACGGGCGTGACGCAGGCCATAGCCGCGGACCAGTTCGCCGCCTGCCGGTCCGGCAACCGCTCCACGAACTGCAACACCAGTACGGCCAGCAACCGGACCGGCTCCAACGCCGGACGACCTGCCAGCGGGCGATAGGCGGAGACGAGCGCCGGTCGGTATTTTGCCAGCTGCGCAAAAACCGTCTCGGAGAAAAACACAAAGAAGTCGGCGCGCTGGCGCACGGCCTTCGGCACGCCGGACGAGGCCTTGAACCGGGCCAGCAAAGCCGGATCCGGTCCGTGATCAGCGAGTGCGGCGAGGCTCAGGCTGGCAAATAAGCAGAAAAACGTTGATTTTAATAAGCTAGCTTATTGACTAGCTTAACAAACCAATGCAAATCCAATATCCCATCACCGTACAGGCGATCCGGTCTAAAGGGTGTAATCCCCGGCTCTATGTTTATGTCCCCCTGCCGCTCGCAGCGGCCATCGGCCTGGAACCCGGCGAGCAAGTCCAATGGACGCTGATCGACCGTGGTACCCTACAAATGAAACGAGCGGAAGCTGCGACCGTCCTGCCGGCGAAAAAGCCCGTCAAGGCGCCACGCGAAAAGAAATAGCCCTGCGAAAGATCGGTGCCCAATCTACGCTCAATACTTTTTCAGCGGAATCAAATATTAGCACATCACCCATTTTCCCTCGATCAGCGTCGAGCTTGAGAATTGAGGCCAAAATTATAAGCATTATAATTGTCCAAATTCCCGTATGTAAAGGGCGCCTGGTCAACCGTGCATTAATGTAGCTGAAAATTGGAGTTAGACCGCGTTCTTCTAATTTCATGGCGCAATCCGAAGGGGTCGGCGTTTGGGGCAGTCCGCTCTTGGGCAGGTTTTGAAAACGGGACTGTCCCCCAGCGAGTTTACCGCCGGCCGCCGCGGGTGAGGCGGCTGGTGGGCTTGGCTTTGGCGTCGGGGATCGCCGTGCCCGTCATGCCGCCGCCGTCGAAAATTCCGGAGTAGGTGTAGTTGAAACCGGGAAGCTTCTTCCACTCGATGCTCTGGCCGATGAAGCGCTCGATGCTGCGGGCATCGCGCCAGGTTTCTTCGGTCACGAGCGTGAAGGCGTCGCCGGTTTTCTGGGCGCGACCGGTGCGGCCGATGCGATGCACGTAATCCTCGGGATTTTCCGGGACGTCGAAATTGATGACGTGCGACACGTCGGCGATGTCGAGTCCGCGGGCGGCGAGATCGGTGGCGACGAGCACTTCGTATTTGCCGGACTTGAAACCTTTCAATGCATCCACGCGCTCGGGTTGGCTGCGGTCGGCGTGCATGACGGCGCAGGTGTGGCCTTCCTGCTTGAGGCGGCTAGCAATGTAATCCGCGCCGCTCTTGGTGCGGGAAAAAATGATGACGCTGTTGTACTGCGTTTCTTCGAGGAGCTGGGCGAGCAGATCGAATTTCTGCGCCTGCACGACGGGATAAAAAGCGTGCGTGATTGTCTCGGCGGTGGAGCGCTCGCGGCTGACGGCGATCTTGAACGGATCGCGCAGGGCCCACGCGGCGAGCTGCTCAATCTCGGGCGGCAGTGTGGCGGTGAAGAAGAGCGTCTGCCGGTTCTTCGCGACCTTTTGGACGATGCGTTTCACGTCGGGGAGAAAGCCCATGTCGAGCATGCGATCGACCTCGTCGAGCACGAGCACTTGAACTTGATCGAGTTTGATTTCGCCTTGCTCCATGTAGTCAAGGAGGCGGCCCGGAGTGGCGACGAGAATATCCATGCCGCGCGCGAGATCTTCGCGCTGCTTGCCGTAACCGACGCCGCCGTAGATGACGGTGGTGCGGAGATCGGTGAACTTGGCGTAATTTTGAAAGGATTCTTCGACCTGGAGGGCGAGTTCGCGAGTCGGCTCGAGCACGAGGCAGCGGATGGAGCCGTGGGCGCCGAGCATCTGGAGAATGGGCAGCGAGAACGCGGCGGTTTTGCCCGTGCCGGTTTGGGCGGAGCCGATGACATCGCGACCGGCTAAGACGACGGGAATGGCCTGCGCTTGGATGGGCGTGGGTGTTTCGTAACCCTTTTCTTGGACGGCGTAGGCGAGGCGATCACCGAGACCGAGGGCGGTGAAGGCGGTGTTCATCACCGGCACTTCGGGCAATGGCTTCGCGACATGAACGTGAGCCGCCGGCCGGGGAGCAGCGTGATGGGCGGGTTCGCGTTGGGGCTGAGGGCGCGAATGAGAATGAGGGCGGGAGTGCGCTTGATCCGATGGATGCCGGGCCGACTGTTGGTGGGCCGGGCGAGGCGCGGGTGCCGGGTGGCGTTTGTCGTGATGCTGCGGGTAGCCGCCTTTGGCCGCGGGCTTGGCGTGTTTCGGGGCGTGGCTGGGTGCCGATTTGGCGGCGACCGGCTTGGGACCCGATTTAAAGGACTGCTTGATCTTGGAAATGAGCTTGCGGAGCATGTAGAGAGAAAAGGCTTATCTCCGGCTCCGCGAGGCTTTGCAACCCTGCAAAAAAGGCGTTGGAGAAAGGGGGCGCTGAGGTAGGTGGTGCGTGGGCGCACACCACGTGGCGCGGCGAGCACGCCACCTACCGAGCCCATCCGGCTCGACCTGCACAGAGTGCGTCTAAAAAGGTAGGGCGCGTTATCCCTAACGCGCCGCTGCAACGAACGCGCCCTCCCAATCTCGGCGGATTAAGATAATCCGCCCTACCTTCAGCAGGCTTTTTAGACGCGTTGGTGGTGCGCTCGTCGCACCAGCGGCTTCGGCGATGCAGCCACCAGAGTGGCGCGGCGAGCACGCCACCTACTAACTTATCCAGCAAACCTGCTCAGAGGTTGGCTTTGATCTTCTCGAGGATGGTGATGGAGAGAGATTCGTCGCCCAGAAGATCGATCCTGATCTTCACCTTGGTGGTTTTGTCCGCTAGTTTCTTGAGCTTGATGTTCACTTTTTTGTCGAGGGCGGTGCGATAGACAAATTCGGCTTCAAGCGCGTCCTTTTTTTCGCTGATCTTGGCGAATTCGAGATCTTTCAGGGCGGCGCGGGTGGCATCGACTGTTTTGTTGAAATTTTGGTCGAGGGAAGATTCGAGTTCACCGCGCACATAGGCAATGGCGCCCGCGCCGGCGGCTCCAGCGGCCACGACTACGCAGCCGGTGAGATAGGGCAACAGGCCCAGCGCCAAGAGGAGGCTGACTCGGGTGAACCAGCGGTGGGTGGAGGATGAGGAGGAAGTGGTCATGATGTTTTTGGTGCGAATAGCCTGCTGACACGCGGGCGTCAAATTTGCTCCCGAAAAAATCTCAGATCATTTTGGGCGGAGTGGGATCGGCCAGGACGTCTTGAAGAGCCTTGGTGAGTTGATCGAGGCTGTACGGCTTGGGCAAAATGCCGCGGAAGCCGTGCGCGCTGTGGTTGGCGAGGATCGGATCCTGCGAATAGCCGCTGGAGACGATGGCCCGGACGTTCGGGTCGATCGCGCGCATTTTTTCCAGCGCTTCGCGACCGCCCATGCCGCCGGGTACGGTGAGATCCATCACGACCACGTTAAAGGCTTGGCTCGTCCCGAGTGCCTCGCGGTATCTATTCACGGCTTCGGCGCCATCGGCTGCCACCTCGCCCTCGGCTCCGATGCGTTTGATGAACATGAGCGCCATATCGCGAATCGGCGCTTCGTCATCCATGAACAATATCCGGGTTTTTAAAACGGGACGGACGGTTTCTTCCACGACAGGAGCGAGGGGAGTTTCGGAAGCCGCGGGCAGCCAGAAACGGAAGGTCGTGCCTTTGCCCAGCGTCGATTGCACCTCGATGTGGCCCTGATGTTTTTTGAGAATCGAATACACCGTGGCCAGACCGAGGCCGCTGCCCTGTTGTTTCGTGGTGAAATACGGATCGAAGATCTGGACGAGATGTTCGGCGGCGACGCCGACGCCGGTATCGGCCACGGAAATAAAAACGTAGCGACCCGGCGGCAACGGCGGTTGATCACCGTTCGAGGCCAGCTGGACGGCGTTGGCGGCGGTGATGGTGACGATGCCGCCGTCGGGCATGGCTTGCACGGCGTTGATCACGAGATTTTGCACCACTTGGCCGACCTGACCTTTGTCGGCGTTGGCCGGCCACAAATCCTCGGCAATGTGGAAAACGCTCTTGGCCTTCGCCCCGTGCAACGCGAAGCCTGCTGATTCGGTCAACAACTCGGGCAGCTCGATCGCGGCGCGGACGGGATCGCCGCCCTTGGCAAACGTGAGCAACTGCATCGTGAGATCGCGGGCGCGCAAGGTGGCTTTCTTGGCGTTGCCCAGCATCAGGCGAATGGAGTGGCCCGGGGCCGTGTCCATTTCCGCCAGCGCCATGTTGCCCAGCACCACAGTCAGGATGTTGTTGAAATCGTGCGCGATGCCGCCGGCCAGAATGCCCACTGCTTCCAGCTTTGAGGCGCGCGTCATCTCGGTTTCGAGGCGGCGGCGCGCCGTGATATCGGTGACAAATCCTTCGTAGTAGAGCAGGCGCTGCTGGTTGTCGCGGACGGCACGGGCGTTTTCGGAAATCCAGAAACTGGTGCCGTTGAGATCGCGATTCTCGGATTCGAAGTCGTTTACGAAATCGTGCCGGTTCATCAGCGCGACAAATTCCTCCCGGCGTCCGGGCTTCGCATAGAAGAATTCCGTGGGGTGGCGTTCCGTCCAGTCCAGCATTTGCGCGGGACTCTTAAACCCGAAGACGCGCGCCATGGCGGGATTCAGCGTGAGGAACCGGCCATCCGGGCTGGAACGGTAGATGCCGCCGACCGCGCGTTCGAACAACTCGCGGTAGCGGGCTTCGCTCTCGCGCAAGGCCAGTTCGGCCTGACGCTGTTCGGTGATATCCACCATGATTGTCTGGGTGCGGCGGGCGAGGGTCGCCTGGCCGCTCTCTAGAATCACGCGCCAGTGATACCACACGGTATGCCGGCTGCCATCGAGCTTGATGATTTGAAACTCGCCTTCGGAGAAAAGTCGGCCCGCCCAGAGGTGCAGCACGTTTTGCCAACGGACTTCATAAAGGCTTTCGGTATGAAACTGCGCTTGTTTCGCCAGGAATTCCTGGCGCGAGGCGACTCCGAGCATCCGGATGGCGGTTTGATTGATGCCGATCGGCTTGATTTTTCCGAGCGCAACCGCCCGCACTTCCGGGTGGTTGGCGTGGTGCGCGGCCAGATCGGTGACGCCTTGGGCCCGCAACTCTTCGTGCCACGCCACAATCAGCGTGTAGTCGTATTCGACGATCGGGAGAGGGGATTGTTCAAAAAACAGCCGGTAGCGGCCTTCGCTTTCGCGGAGTGCCCGCTCGGCATTTTTCAACTGCGTGATCTCAGTGAACACCAGCCGGACATTGGCCAGATCGCGTCGATCACCTGTCCGTCCCACCTCCCAGTTGATGAGGGTGTGGATCGTTTCATTATTTTTGGTGTGATAAGTTTTCTCGAGGGTGAGGCGATCCACGCCGTTCGCGAGGGCGACCAATTCCTCGACAAACATCTCCATCGCTTGGGCACTCATCACCTCCGCGAGATTGCGATCCAGGTCTTCGACGGATTGATACCCGGTCCGGACCAGCGCCTGACGATTGGCCGCCACGACCCGTTTCATTTTGAAAAGACGGTTTACCAACTCCGGATTAGCCCGCAGATGTTGGCGCAAATCGGTGATGCCTTCGTCCAGGAAGTCGGCGAGAGCGGGTTCCAGGGCGAGATAATTTTCGATCACGATCGGCACGGGGGCCAGGTCGAAAAATTCGCGTTGGACTATCTCTGATTCTCGCAGCTCGCGGGTGCGGCGTTCGACCAGGCGCTGGAGCCGGCGATTGGTGAGGAAGCCGATCAGACCCAGCATGGCCGCGAGGCCCAAAGCGCCAATGAGCCATTTGCCCCAGTTGGGCATACGGTTGGTCGGTTCCGAAAAAATAAAACCATTCAGCCGCCGTGTATCCGGGGCCAGTCCGGTGCGCACGACGAGGTTGGCCAGCCGGCTCCAACGCCCGGGGTTGATGTGGCCGAGGCTGATCAGATTGGCGTTGATGAGCGCAGCGGTCTCCGTCGCTTCGGCCCGGAGTTGCGCCTCAGAAATCTCCCGGGAGGAATCAGGCTGTTGGGCGAGGATCCAATGGATAACTTCGTTGGGGTTTTCCAAAGCGTATTGCCAGCCGCGGATCACCGCCCGGCGCATCGCGGCCACGCGCTCGGGATTTTCGCGGGCTTCCACTTCGGAGGTGAAAAGACTGTCGCCATAAAAATCCACGCCATAGTCGGAAGGATGGATCAGCTGGAACTGTACGCCCCGGGTTTTGAATGCTTGCTCGGCCTGCCACGTATCGATGACCATTGCTTCCGCAGCATCGGTCTCGATTTCACTGACATTCCATTGGTCAGGTACGGGCGTGTACTGGATTGGCTTCATGCCCCCCGCGTAGAGCATGGCTTGGATTTCCGGGGTGGAGCCGTGCGAATCCAGTGCCACGCGCTTACCCTCCAGATCGGTGGGTCTGGCGATACCGGACTTGCTCAACACGGCCAAGGCCACGGAGGAATGCTGAAAAAGGGAAGACACCAGCACCACCGGCGCCCCGCGCAGTCGAGCCACAAGCAAGGCTGAGGCTTCGACTCCGTATTGCGCCGTGGCGCCGGTCACCTCGGACACGGGCCGCAGCCCAGCGGTGCCCGGACGAATTTCCACGTCCAAGTCTTCTTCCCGAAAATAGCCCTGCGCTTCTGCGGCATAATAGCCGGCGAATTCAAATTGCGCCGAATCCGGAAGTTGCAACACCACGTGTTCGCGGGCGGGAGTAGTCTGAGCCCACGCTCCAGCCGTGCCGAGCAACAGGCACGTGGAGAGTTTTATCGGGCGAAAATATTGGCTGGAAAATAGCATGGACTCAGAGCGTGAAAAACAGCTTCGCCTCTCTGGGTTGTCGAGGATCAAACCGATTCTTGATCAGTAGTATGAGGTTTAACCAGCAATGTCCATGTCCGCCGCAGGGAAAAGTCGAGTGTGCGCTCCCGGTTTTTGTTCCGGCTTGTTTCGTCTTGGTAGGGTTCAGCGTGCCTTCTGGGCGCTCAACCCGGCACGTCGCAAGCGACGGCCCCATCCTCAGGCAAAAACGAGGATGCGCCCAATCGTCGCGTGGGACGGCATAATGGATTTGCAATCGGACGGTGGATAAATCCTTTGCCCAATCCATGACTTCGCCCGCCTGGCAACTTGCCCAAGTTAATATTGCACGCATGCTCGCGCCACTCGATTCGCCCACGATGGCGGGCTTCGTCACCCGGCTCGATGAAATCAATGCGCTCGCCGATCACAGCCCCGGCTTCGTCTGGCGCTTCCAAAGTGAAAGCGGCAACGCGACCTATCTCCGGCCCTACGACGATGATCGTATTCTTTTTAACCTGTCTGTCTGGCAGACGCCCGAAGCTCTCAAGCACTACGTCTACCGCAGCGTGCATGTGGAAATGATCCGGCAGCGTGAGCAATGGTTCGCTCACTTTGGCGATGCATCCAGTGCCCTGTGGTGGATTCCGGCTGGGCATATCCCCACGGTCGACGAAGCCAAGCAACGCCTCGCGCAGTTGCAGCAGCACGGTGAAAGTGCCGAAGCCTTTGGTTTCCGTAATCTTTTTCCGTCACCGGTCTGAAGTCGGAACGATGGAGTTGAGTTCAGAGGTTCTTCGCTGCTTTCGATGAGGCTTGGCGTAGCCACAGGCCCCCGGGCCTGTGGGATTGCCGAGCGCGTGCGAGCATGGGGTGTCTGTATCGCAAAACTCGGCAGGCAGAGACGCCTGCCGCTACTCCGACCCGATGCAACGGAGAATAAGCGTTTAACCCTTACGGTAAACAGGAGTAGCCGATTCCATGCGGCACAGACCGAAGTCGCTCGCAATATTCCGGTCGAGGCCCAATCGAAAATCGGTAATCCAAAATCAACGATGCCAAAACTTCCGCTCTACTGGGTCGACGCCTTCACCGATAAAGTTTTTTCCGGCAATCCGGCCGCTGTCGTGCCGCTTGCTCAATGGTTGCCCGATGCCCTCATGCAACAAATCGCCTTTGAGAACGGTTTGTCCGAAACGGTGTTCTTCGAGAGGAAGGCAGAAGCTCACTATCATATCCGCTGGTTCACACCCACGGTGGAGGTGGACCTTTGCGGTCATGCCACGCTGGCCAGCGCCTTCGTCCTGTTCACGCAACTGGGACTCGCCGGCACGACGGTGACGTTTGATTCCCGCTCCGGCCCGCTCGTGGTCACGCGTCTGCCTGAGGGATTGTTTGAGCTCAACTTTCCCTCCCGTCCTGCACAACCCTGCGCCCTGCCTGAGGATCTGCCCCGCGTGTTGGGTGGTACTCCGGTCTATGTCGCCCAAGCCCGCGACACGTTGTGTGTGTTTGCGGACGAAGCAGCCGTCATTGCGCTGCGACCCGATTACACCGCTCTCGCGAAGTTCGAGACCTACGCTGTGATCGCCACCGCGCCCGGGCGCGATTGCGATTTCGTCTCCCGCTTTTTTGCCCCGCGTGGCGGGATAAATGAAGATCCCGTCACCGGTTCGGCGCACTGCACACTCACGCCCTATTGGGCAAATCGTCTCGGAAAAACCAAACTCCATGCCCGCCAGCTCTCCACCCGTGGCGGAGAGCTCGGGTGCGACCAACAAAATGATCGTGTCGGCATCGCCGGTCGCGCGGTGCTCTACCTGCGTGGCGAGCTGGAAATTTAAAATTCGCGGTCGATTTCAATTATTTTGTCATGGTCACAGCGGCTGTTTCCAGCAACTGTACCGGTGTCAATCCTTCCCGGCTGCTGCTACCGGAACGAGAACGGTTCCGGTATAGTCCGCCGCTTACCTCCACGCATTATGATCGAGACCATTACCCCACCCAAGCCCCGTTCCGCCACGAAAGGCAATGCTCGTGTTTCCGCCAACGGTACGTCCCGTTCCCTCTACGCGGAGCTGGCGGACTCGCTCCAAATCCTCATCGAGCAGGGCACGTTGCGTCCGGGGCATCGCGTGCCTTCAGTCCGGATTATGTCGCGGCAGCGCGATGTGAGTATCGCGACGGTGCTCCAAGCTTACACCGTGCTCGAAAATCGCGGCTACCTCGAAGCGCGGCCGCAGTCGGGTTATTATGTCCGGCCCCGGCCCCCGAGTTTCGCGCCTGAGCCGCGCATGGCCAAACCCATGGCGAAACCCGCTTATGTGGGCGTGAATGATTTGACCGCCGAGGTTTTGGAATTCGCCATGAAGTCCGACTACGTGCCGTTCGGCTCGGCCTGCCCACACCACAGTCTTTTTCCCACGAAGAAACTCGCGCGCATTCTCGGCTCGGTCGCGCGGCGTGATCCTTCGCTGCTCGGTCGCTCCGGCATGAACACCGGCTTTGAACCGCTCACGCGCGAGATTGCCCGGCGTTATCTCCAAGCCGGCGTGCCCATCGCGCACGACGAACTCCTCATCACCACCGGTTGCACGGAAGCGCTCAATCTCTGCTTGCGCGCCGTCACCAAGCCCGGCGATACCATCGCGATCGAGACGCCCGCTTATTTTGGTTTTCTGGAAATTATCCAGAGTCTCAATCTGCGCGCGCTCGAGATTCCCACCTCGTCGCGCGAAGGCATCTGCCTGAACGAACTGCGCGACGCCATCGTGGCGAACGACGTGAAGGCGGTGATGATCATGCCGAATTTCCATAATCCGCTCGGCTCGCTCATGCCCGACGAGAAAAAGCAGAAGCTCTACGATCTGCTCGGCGAATTCGACCTGCCCGTGATCGAGGATGACATCTACGGCGACACCCATTTCGGCGACACCCGGCCCAAGCCCCTCAAGGCCTGGGATACCGACGGACGGGTCATGCTGTGCTCTTCGTTTGGCAAGACGCTCGCGCCCGGTTTCC
Source organism: Opitutaceae bacterium (assembly GCA_025360455.1). GTDB lineage: Bacteria > Verrucomicrobiota > Verrucomicrobiia > Opitutales > Opitutaceae > Didemnitutus. The sequence goes on from JANYCF010000076.1 coordinate 28,149, forward strand.
ATGTGGGTTGGACGGCACCCGGTCGGTACATCGAGCGCGTACGCCGGTTGAAGTTCACGAACACCATGGGCACGCCCGTCGTGTTGCAGAAGACGCTCGCCGAATTCCTGCGCGATGGCGGCTACGACCACCATTTGCGCTCGCTCCGGCGGGCGTACCATCAGCACCTGCATCTTTTCCTGCGGGGCATGCAGAAGTATTTTCCCGAGGGCACGCGTTACAGCCGGCCGCAGGGCGGCAACTTCATCTGGATTGAGCTCCCGGCGAAAGTCGATGCGCTCCGTCTCCGGCGCGATGCGCTCAAGCGCAAGATCAACACCGCGCCCGGCAATCTCTTCTCCGTGAAGGACCGCTACCGGCATTGCCTGCGCATCAGTTGCAGCGTGCCGTGGTCCGATGAGATCGAGGCCGCGCTCCGTACGCTCGGCGATCTCATCAAGCAGCAGCTGTGAGCGCATTCGTGGTAGGAGCGGCTTTATGCCGCGATTCACAACAATC